>JACCVQ010000123.1 GCA_013698095.1 Chloroflexota bacterium | reverse complement strand
GGTCGGGCCCGGCCGGCGAGACGGACGCCGGAGCGGCCGACGAGCCGAGCCCGGCCGAGAGCGCCGACGTTGCCGAGTCGACCGACGATGCAGCGACCGACGAGCCGGCCGAGGCGCCCGACGCGGTCGACGACGCCGCCGACGAGGCAACGCTGCCCGGCGACGAGCCGACGACCGAGAGCGCGGGCGCCGACAGCGACGAAAGCGCGTAGCGGCCCGTGTTCGACTCGCTGCTGAACGCCTTCCGGGCTCCGGACATCAGGCGCCGCCTGCTCTACGTGGCAGGCATCCTGATCGTCTTCCGGTTCCTGGCCCACGTGCCGGTCCCCGGCGTCAACCAGGAGCAGCTGACCCAGTTCCTCCAGAGCAACGCCATCTTCGGCGTCCTGGACCTGCTGTCCGGCGGCGGCCTGTCGAGCTTCTCGATCGTGGCCCTCGGGGTGAACCCGTACATCAACGCCTCGATCATCATGCAGCTGATGAGCGGCGTGATCCCGTCGCTCCAGTCGCTCCAGCGCGAAGGCGAGTACGGCCGCAACAAGATCAATCAGTACACCCGCTACCTGTCCGTGCCGATGGCGCTCCTCCAGTCGTACGGCTTCCTCGCCCTGCTCAACTCGTCGGGGATCCTGGAGACCGGCTTCGACCTCGCCAACGGCGCCACCCTCGTCCAGATCGCGACCCTGACCGCGGGTGCGATGGTCCTGATGTGGCTGGGCGAGCTGATCACCGAGAAGGGCATCGGCAACGGCATCAGCTTCATCATCTTCGCTGGGATCGTCAGCCGGGCACCGAGCGCGATCGGCGGTCTGATCACGAACCCGAACCTGCCTCTCGTGATCGGGTTCATCATCATCGCGATCGTCTCGGTGGCGGTGATCATCTACATCCAGGAGGGCCAGCGCCGGATCCCGATCCAGTACGCCAGCCGCGTCCGCGGCCGGCGGATGTATCAGGGCGGCCAGACATTCCTGCCGCTGCGGGTCAACCAGGCCGGGGTGATCCCGATCATCTTCGCGATCAGCATCCTCCTGTTCCCGCAGCAGATCGCGTCCTACTTCACGAGTGCCGAGGTCGACTGGGTTGCCAGAGTCGCCCAGGGGATCGTGTCGTTCTTCAACCCCTCGTCGCTCCTCTATGTCGCCCTGTACTTCTTCCTGACCGTCGGGTTCACGTACTTCTACACGGCCTTCACGTTCAAACCGGACGACACCGCCGAACAGCTCCGCAAGAACGGGGGCTTCATCCCCGGTATCCGGCCGGGCCGCCCGACAGCCGACTACCTCGCCCGGGTCGTCACCCGGATCACGATCGCGGGCGCGCTGTTCCTCGGGATCGTGGCGACCGCCCCGACTCTCCTCGGCCTGCTCGTTCCGTCCCTGTCGTCGATCGCCCTCGGCGGGACCGGACTGCTGATCGTCGTCAGCGTGATCGTCGAGACGATGAAGCAGATCGAAGCGCAGCTCCTCATGCGCAATTACGAAGGCTTCATTCGGTGATCGGAACCGGGCAACCGGAACGACAACGCGCAACCGGCCCACTCGGACTCCCCTCCAGGGAGGAGCTCCGCGACTCCATCGGCCCGAGGTTCGGCTGCTCGCCGTTCTCGGCGGGCAGCTCGTGACCGTGGTGGTCCTTCTCGGCTCACCGGGGGCAGGGAAGGGGACCCAGGCGCCGGTCCTCGCCGAGCATCTGGAGGTCCCGGTGCTGGCTTCGGGTGACCTGCTCCGGTCGGCCGTCGCGAACGCAACGCCCCTGGGTCGTGAGGCGGACCGATTCATGAGTCGCGGCCAGCTCGTGCCGGACGAGACGATCGTCAGGGTCTTCCTCGACCGGCTCGAGCGCGACGACGCTGAGGGCGGCGCGATCCTCGACGGCTTCCCGCGGACCCGGGTCCAGGCGGAGGCGCTCGACGTGGCCCTCAGCGGGGCAGGCCGCCGGGTGGATCGCACGATCTTCATCGACGTCCCGACCGAGGATCTCGTGAAGCGGATGGCCAATCGCCGGATCTGTACCGCCAACGGCCACGTCTACAACCTTGCCTCCAACCCGCCACGCGAGCCGGGGCTGTGCGACATCGACGGCTCGCCGATCGTCCAGCGACCGGACGACCACGAGGCGACGGTCCGGGCCCGGATGAGAGAGCAGATCCCGCCGCTGCTCGAGGTCGTCGACCACTACCGGAAAGCCGGCGTGCTCCAGACGGTGGACGGACGCGAGCCGATCGCCGAGGTCAGCAGTCGGGTCCTCACGATGATCGACGCCCCGTTTGCCGAAATGGTCGCGCCGTGGGAGCCGGCCACCTGATGGTCACCCGCAAGTCGCGCCGCGAGATCGACAAGATGCGGATCGCCGGGCGGATCGTGGCCGAGGTTCTCGCCCTCGTCGAGTCCGAGCTGAAGGCGGGCATCACCACCGGCCATCTGGACCGTCTCGCCGAGCGCCACATCCGGTCGGCCGGAGCCGTGCCGTCGTTCAAGGGCTACGGTCACAAGAGCAATCCGTTCCCGGCCAGCCTGTGCATCTCGATCGATGATGAGGTCGTCCACGGCATCCCCGGCGATCGCGTGATCCGCGACGGCCAGATCGTGTCGATCGACGCCGGAGCCATCCACGATGGCTGGCACGGTGACGGTGCCCGGACGTTCGTCGTCGGTCAGCCGCCGGCCAAGGTCGCGGATCTCATCGACACCACCCGCCTGGCGATGATGGCGGGCATCGCGGCGGCCGTTCCCGGGGCGTGGCTGGCCGACATCTCCGGCGCGATCGAGGACGCGGCCGCGCCGGGTGGCTACGGGATCGTCCGCCAGTTCGTGGGCCATGGCATCGGGACCGAGATGCACCAGGAGCCGCAGGTCACCAACTACCGGACTGGCGTCCGGGGCATGAAGCTCGTGCCCGGGATCTGCCTCGCCATCGAGCCGATGCTGACCCTTGGCAATCACGAGGTCGAGGTCAAGCCCGACGGCTGGACCGTCGTCACGAAGGACGGCTCCCTGGCCGCCCACTTCGAGCACACGATCGCGATAACGGACAACGGTCCCGAGATACTGACCACGATCGCATGACGCTGAGCGCCGGTGGCGGTCGCGTTGCTCCATTTGCCCGAAGAAGCCATTGTTGATACGCTACGCGTTCGTGTGTCGGCCCCCCTGCGGGCCGGCACTCATCGTGAGAAAGGGAAGTCCAGAAGCCTGTGGCCAAGCGTGATGCGATCGAAGTCGAAGGAACGGTCATCGAACCGCTCCCGAACACGATGTTCGCCGTCGAGCTGGAGAATGGTCACCGCGTTCTGGCCCACATCAGTGGCAAGCTCCGGATGAACTTCATCCGGATCCTGCCCGGGGACCGGGTCCGGGTCGAGCTCTCGCCCTATGACCTGACCCGCGGACGAATCACCTACCGCCTGAAGTAACCGCGACCGGTTCGCCGGTCCGACATGTACGAGTCGAGGATCCGTTGAAAGTCAGAGCCTCCGTCAAGGCGCGCTGCGACAACTGCAAGGTCATCCGTCGCCACGGCACCGTGATGGTCATCTGCACCAACCCGAAGCACAAGCAGCGGCAGGGGTAATCGATGGCCCGCATCGCAAGCGTCGATATCCCGCGTGAGAAGCGCGTCGAGATCGCCCTTACCTACATCTTCGGGATCGGCCTGCCGACTGCCCAGAAGATCCTGACCCAGACGAACGTGAACCCGGACACCCGGGTCCGCGACCTCACCGAAGAGCAGGTCAACCGGCTCCGCGAGCTGATCGATCGACGCTACAAGGTCGAGGGCGATCTTCGCCGCGAGGTGGCGCTCAACATCAAGCGGTTGATCGAGATCGGCTCGTACCGCGGGATGCGCCATCGCCGGAACCTGCCGGCCCGTGGCCAGCGAACCAAGACGAACGCCCGTCAGCGGCGCGGACCGAAGAAGACGGTCGGCGTGCGGCGGAAGAAGTAGGCCGAGGTATCTGAAGACACATGGCCGAGCGCAAGCGGGCTCCGAAGCAGCGTCGCAAGGAACGAAAGAACGTGCCCGTGGGGCAGGTTCACATCCAGGCGACGTTCAACAACACGATCATCACGATCACCGACCTGACCGGGGCAGTGGTCAGCTGGGGCTCGGCCGGCGTCGCCGGTTTCAAGGGCTCCCGCAAGAGCACGCCCTACGCGGCCGCTCTGTCCGCCGAGGGCGCCGCGCGCCGAGCGATGGAACACGGCATGCGCCAGGTCGAGGTTTACGTCAAGGGACCGGGTGCCGGTCGCGAACAGGCAATCCGCTCGCTCCAGGCCGCCGGCCTGGAAGTCAGCGCGATCACCGATGTCACGCCCATCCCCCACAACGGCTGCCGCGCGCCCAAGCGGCGCCGAGTCTGATCGGGGAAGGGAGACCATGGCTCGTTACACCGCATCCGTCTGCCGCCTCTGCCGTCGGGAGGGCGCCAAGCTCTACCTGAAGGGCAGCCGCTGCTATACCAAGAAGTGCGCCTTCGAGCGCCGTCCGTCGCCCCCCGGACAGCACGGCGTCCGGCGGCGCAAGGTCGGCGATTATGGCCTCCAGCTGCGCGAAAAGCAGAAGGTCCGCCGCGTCTACGGCGTCCTCGAGCGGCAGTTCCGGAACTACTTCGACACCGCCGAGAACCGCCCCGGCGTGACCGGTGAGAGCCTTCTCCGGACGCTCGAGTTGCGGCTCGACAATGTCGTCTACCGGATGGGCTTCGCGACCTCCCGGGCCCAGGCCCGCCAGCTGGTCGGCCACGGCCACTTCGCCGTCAACGGCATCTCCACCAACATCTCGTCGTTCCAGGTGAAGCCCGGCGACCGGATCGAGGTCCGCGAGACCAAGCGCGCCCGAGAGCCGTTCAAGCTCGCAAAGGAAACCCTCCGCTCGCACCAGGCGCCGGAGTGGTTGTCCATCGATGCCGCCAAGCTGTCGGGCACGGTCGCTGACCTGCCCCGCCGCGACCAGATGCCGCTCGACCTGAACGAGCAGCTCGTGGTCGAGTACTACTCGAGGTAACTGAGCCTTCATGATCGAACTCGAGAATCCGCAGATCGAGCCCGTCGAGGAAGCCGGGACGTACGCCAAGTACGAGGCCGGACCTCTCCAGGCCGGCTACGGCGTGACGCTCGGCAACGCCCTCCGGCGAGTCCTGCTGTCGTCGCTCGACGGCGCAGCGGTGACCAGCATCCAGATCCGTGACGTCTACCAGGAGTTCTCGACGATCCCGGGCGTCAAGGAAGACGTCACGCAGATCGTCCTGAACGTCAAGAAGCTCCGCCTGAAGAGCTTTGCGACCCATCCCGTCCAGCTCCGCCTGATCAAGAGCGGGGCCGGTCAGGTGACGGCCGGCGACGTCGCCGAGTCGGCCGATGTCGAGGTGATCAACCCCGAGCTCGTGCTGATGACGCTCGACACCGATGACGTCACGATCGAGATGGACCTGACCGTCGAGCGCGGCGTCGGCTATCTGGGCGCCGAGCGGAGCGAGCAGCTCCCGATCGGCGTGATCGCGATCGATGCGATCTTCACCCCGGTCCGCAAGGTCAACTACTGGGTCGAGAGCATGCGGGTCGGTCAGATGACCAACTACGACAAGCTCACGATCGAGATCGAGACCGACGGCGCGATCACGCCCGAGGAGGCACTCAGCCGCTCGGCCGAGATCCTCGTCAACCAGTTCCGCCCGTTCGTCACGATCGGGATGGCGGCGGTCGTCGGCGAGCAGGCCGCGACCGGCCTCGCCCAGCTGCCCCCGAACATGCTCGACATGCCGATCGAGGAGCTGGACCTGCCGATGCGGGCCTACAACTCGCTGAAGCGCAACAACATCGTCAAGGTCGGCCAGCTCCTCCAGCTGAAGGACGACGACCTCCTCCGGATGCGGAACTTCGGCAAGAAGTCGCTCGACGAGATGAAGGAACGCCTCCGGATGCGCGGCTTCATCATCCCGGAGACCGACTCCGACGGCCTCGATGAGGCCGGCTTCGACGACGAGACCGACGGCGACGACGAGGCCGAGAGCTGAGATGGCTCACCGGATCGGCGGACGCAAGCTCAGTCGCAAGATGGGCCCGCGTCTCGCTCTGTTCAAGAACCTGACGGTCTCGATCCTCCGCTACGAGCGGGTCCAGACGACCGAGGCGAAGGCCAAGGAGATCCAGGGCCGGGTCGAGAAGATGATCACCCTCGCCAAGCGCGGTGACCTCACCGCCCGGCGGGCGGTCGTCGCCGCGTTCCCGAACGAGCCGCTCGTCGTGACGAAGCTGTTCGACGAGATCGCACCGAAGTACGCCGATCGGTCGTCCGGCTATACCCGGATCGTGAAGATCGGCCTTCGTCGCGGCGACGCGGCACCGATCGTCCAGATCGAGCTCGTCTAACGAACAACCAACAACGTGCTCGAGAGGGCACGCCCGCGGCACCGGCCGGCCAACGGTATCGGGCACGGGTTGAATACGACGGCACGGACTACGCCGGCTTCCAGGTCCAGCGACCCGGGATCCGGACCGTCCAGGGCGAACTCGAAGCCGCGTTGGCTGGCCTCACCGATGGGGTCCGCCGACCGGTCGACGGGGCCGGCCGCACCGACGCCGGGGTTCATGCGCTGGGGCAGGTGATCGCGTTCACCTATACCGGACGCTTGACCGCACCGGCGCTCGAGGCGGGGCTCAACGGCCTGCTCCCGCCGGACATCGCGATCCGCGACGTTCGGCCGGTGCGACCGGAGTTCCAGCCCCGCCGAGCGGCGCGGTACCGGGAGTATCGCTACACCGTCTGGAACGGGCCGCGCAGTCCGCTCAACGAGCGCCTGGCGCTCGGGGTCCGGAACCCGCTCGACGTCGTCGCGATGGACCGAGCCGGGCAGGCCTTCATCGGCCGGCACGACTTCTCGGCCTTCGGGGCGGTCGCCGGGAGCAAGTCGCCGATCCGGACCGTTCACGCGGTTCGGGTCCGGAGGCGAGGTTCGCTCGTGACGATCGACGTCCGGGCCGACTCCTTCCTCCGCGGAATGGTCCGGCGAATCGTGGCCGTCCTCCTGGAGGTCGGGCACGGCAAGATGAACGAGAAAGAGGTCCGGGAGGCGATCGTCGCCCGGGCGCCGGCGCGCAATGGGGCATCAGCCCCAGCTCGCGGGCTCTGCCTCCGGCGCGTCGTCCTTGGACGGCGGACGGAGACGGACACGACAGACGGAGACGACTGAGGAACATGAGCACGAAGACCTATACGGTCCGCGAAAGCGAGATCGAGCGGCGCTGGTACGTCGTGGATGCGGCGGACGAGACGCTCGGGCGCCTCGCGTCGCGGATTGCGCGCGTGCTCGAGGGCAAGCACAAGCCCACGTTCACCCCGAATCTCGACTCGGGCGACCACGTGATCGTCCTCAATGCTTCCCGGATCGTCGTGACCAGCAACAAGCTCGAGTCGAAGCTCTACATCCGCCACAGCGGACATCCCCAGGGCTACAAGGAAGAGACCCTCGGTCACCTCCTGGAGCGGCGCCCCGAGGAGGTCATCCGGCGGGCCGTGAAGGGGATGCTTCCCCGCAATCGGCTGGGCGTCCAGCAGCTGCGCAAGCTGAAGGTCTACGCCGGCACCGATCACCCGCATCAGGCCCAGCGGCCTGAGCCGCTCGGCTGACGAGGAGCATCTGATGGCCATTCCTTCCTTCTTCTCCGGCACGGGCCGCCGCAAGACAGCGATCGCCCGTGTCCGTCTCCTGCCCGGCGAGGGCGAGATCGTCGTCAACGGGCGGTCCCTCGAGGAGCATTTCGGCAACGCCGTGAACGAGTCCGACGTCCGGATGCCGTTCCGCGTGACCGGCACCGAGGGCCACTACAACGCGATGATCAAGGTCGAGGGCGGTGGCGTCACGGGCCAGGCCGGTGCGATCCGCCACGGCATCGCCCGGGCCCTCCTCGAGGTCGACGAAGAGACGAACCGCCTGCCGCTCCGCCAGGCCGGCCTCCTCACCCGCGATCCGCGGATGAAGGAGCGCAAGAAGTACGGACTGAAGCGAGCCCGCAAGGCCCCCCAGTACACCAAGCGCTAGCCGGGCGCCGCGGTGGCGGCCCATCGCCGCGTTGTCGGCTGAGCGCGCGCCCGAGTCGCCATCCGACGCCGTCCGCTCGGGCAACGGCGTGCCACATCGCGTCCAGGGTGTCTCGCACCGCCTGGATCGCTCGCACCCACCGGCGCCAGGACGCCAGCCTTGCCCGCGAAGCGCATCCAGTCGGGCCGCTACCATCCGCGTTGCGTCCCCGCGACGCCGTAGCCATTCGTGAAGCCCCTCGGCCCGAAGCGCCGGCTCGCCATCCAGTATGAGATCGCCCGCGCCCTGGCGGAGGCGGACGACCTCGACGGCGTCTCCGGTTTCCTGCTACGGACCCTGAGCCTCTCGCTCGCCTGGGAGGCAGCAGGTCTCTGGGTGGCCGATGACGCCGGCACCTCCATCCGCTGCGTGGACGTGGTGCCGCGGGATGGTGCCTTCGCCCCCTGGATGGCCGGCACCCTTGGAGTCACGTTCGCGTCCGGGGAGGGACTGCCCGGCCGGGTCCTGGCCGGGACCCACCCGATCTGGATCACCGACCTTCACGCCGACCGCCAGTTCCCCCGTGGCGCCCTGGCCCGCCAGGTCGGCCTCCGCCACGCCTATGCGCTCCCGATCCTGCTGCGCGGCCGGGTGGTCGCCGTCATCGAGCTGTTCGCGGCCGCGGTCGTCGAGGTGGACGCGGAGCAGACCGCGTTCCTCGAGGCCGTGGCCTACCAGCTGGGATCGTTCCTGGAGCGAACCGAGGCCAGGCGGGCCGTCGCCTCGAGCGAGGCCCACAAGGCCGGCATCCTTCATGCGGCGCTCGATGCCATCGTCTCCGCGGACGGCGCCGGCCGGATCCTCGAGTTCAACGCGGCCGCGGAGCGGCTCTTCGGCCATCGGCGCGAGGATGCCCTGGGGCGGCACATCGCCGACCTGCTGGTTCCACCCGACCTGCGGGCCGCCCACGTCGCCGGGCTGGAGCGGTACGTCGAGACCGGCGAGGCGCGAATTCTCGGCCGGCGCGTCCGCGTCCGCGCCCAGCGGGCCGACGGCACGACCGTGCCGGTCGAGCTGACCGTCACGGAGATCAAGCTGGGCGATCAGCCGATGTTCACTGCCTTCATCCGCGACATCACCCGGGAGGAGGAGGCCGAGACGGTCCGGGAACGGTTCCTCGAGATCCTGTCGCACGAGCTGCGCACGCCGGTGACCGCGATCTACGGCGGCGCCAAGGTCGTCGCCCGCCCGAATCTCGCCGCCAGCCGGCGGAAGGAGCTGATCGCCGACATCGGCAGTGAGGCCGACCGGCTGTATCGCCTGATCGAGAACCTGATCGTGCTGTCCAGGGCGGAGCGCGGCGCCGATCGAATCGCCCTGGAGCCAGTTCACCTCGAACGGGTCACCGAGCGCGTGGCCGGGGCCGTGGCCGCCCACTGGCCGGGCGTCGAGTTCAGACTGGCGACGAGCGGACCGACCCAGGCGGTCGAGGGCGACGAGACCCACGTCGAGCAGCTCCTCAGCAACCTGCTGACCAATGCCGCCAAGTACGCCGGGGCGGGCGGGGGGATCGACGTCCGGGTGGAGCACCTCCCGTCCGAGTCGATGGTGCGGATCCTCGATCGTGGTCCCGGCATCGACCGCGACGAGCTGGATCGGCTGTTCGAGATCGACTATCGGTCGCCATTGACCGAGGGACTGGCCCAGGGCTCGGGCATCGGCTTGTTCGTCGCGCGCTGGCTCGTTGACAGCATGGGCGGCCGGATCTGGGCTGCCATCCGCCCCGGCGGCGGATGCGAGTTCGGCTTCGCGCTCCGAGTCGTGGACGAGGAGGCGGCCGTCGCGGACGGCGACCGGGACCGGGTCATGGACCTGGACGCCGGGCGGTCCGCCTGACCGGGCTCCGCAGAGCGGACGGCGCGGAGGGCCGGCGCGGGCGAGTGCCCTTCCTGCCAGGCGCCGTCCGTGACGCCGCCGCGCCGGGTAGAGTGCATTCCGTGAACGCGATCCTCGAACCGACCTCGACCTCTCTGCGCGGGCGGGACTTCCTGTCCGTCGCGGATCTGTCGGCGGGTGAGGTCGGGCGGTTGTTCGAGCGGGCAGCCGAGCTGAAGGCAGAGGATCGGGCACGGCGCGAGCACGGAGCGCCGGTTGCCACGCCCCTCGCCGGGCGGACGCTGGCGATGCTGTTCCAGAAGCCGAGCCTGCGGACCCGGGTGACCTTCGAGGCCGGGATGAACCAGCTCGGCGGCCACGCGGTCTACCTGACCGAGGACGTGGTCATGGGCGCCCGCGAGAGCGTTCGCGACGTCGCCCGCAACCTCGAGCGGTTCGTCGACGCGATCGTGGCCCGGACGGGCCCGCACGAGGTCGTCGTCGAGCTCGCGGCCCAGGCGTCGGTCCCGGTCATCAACGGCCTGACCCTGCGCGAGCATCCGTGCCAGGCGCTGGCCGACGTGTTCACGATGCGAGAGCGGTTCGGCGATCTGCGCGGGCGCGTCCTCGCGTTCGTGGGTGACGGCAACAATGTCTACCACTCTCTCGCTCTGCTCGGCTCGATGCTCGGGGTCGAGGTCCGCCTGGCCCACCCCGCGGAGTACGGACCGAACCCGCGGATCGTGGCGGCGGCTCGTGAGCTGGGCGAAGGGACCGAGGCCCGACTGGTGTTCGGCGATAACCCGACCGAGATCGTCCGCGGGGCCGACGTCGTGTACACCGACGCGTGGACGTCGATGGGCCAGGAAGCCGAGACGGAGGCCCGCCGCGACGCCTTCGCCCGCTTTCGGGTCGACGAGGCGCTCATGGATGCCGCAGGACCCGACGCCGTCGCGATGCATTGCCTGCCAGCTCGTCGCGGCGAGGAGATCACGTCCGGTGTCATGGACGGTCCGCGGAGCGTGATCTGGGACCAGTCCGAGAACCGGCTCCACGTCCAGAAGGCGCTGCTCGTGGAGGTTCTGGGCGGATGAGCGGCTCGGAGGGCTCCGGCAAGCCGGCGGGCCGGACGCCGCGTGCCGGCGGGGCGACCGCCACGAGCTCGCTCTACGAGCGCTACAAGGACGCCCTCCGGCGGGGCCACGTCGCCGCGCTCCGGGGGCGCAACGACGCCGCCGTTGATGCGTACGGCGAGGCCGCCTCGATCGCTCCCGACCGGGCGCTGCCGCATGCCAGCATCGGTGGGATCCTGGCCAGGATGGACCGCTTCGACGACGCGGTCGCGGCCTACGACCGGGCGCTCGTCCTGGCCCCGGCTGACGAAGGCGCGATGCGCGGCCTGGCCGATATCCACGTCCGGACCGGCCGCCGGACCGACGCCGCGGCCGTGCTCGATCGGCTTGCCGACAGCCTCGACGGAACGGGCCGCCTGGCCGACGCCACCGATGCCGCCCGCCGGGCCCTGGAGCTCGCCGAGTCGCGCGACCGACGAGCCCAGGTCGAGAGCCTCGTCGGCCGCCTGCGGGCGACACCGAGCAACGACGAAGCGGGCCAACGGGCGCTCGACCAGGCCCTTCGGCTGCTCGAGCCCGAAAAGCCTGACGGGGCCGTCGAGGCGTCTGCCGCCGAGCCCGAGACAATCGGCCAGCGTGAGCCCGCAGAGCCCGAGCCCGAGGCGATTGTCGAGCCGGTTGGCCTCGGGATCGCCCTCGGTGCGACCGCCGAGGATGCCCTTCATCGCGGCGACCTCGTCGCGGCCCACGAGGGGCTCCTTGCCAGTGCCCGTGCTCATCGCCGGGCCGGCCGGCTCGTCGCCGCCGTCGACGCGTGCTATCTCGCGATCGGACTTGCTCCGGCCGATCCGGAGCTCCATCTCCTGCTCGTCGAGCTGTACCTCGACCGGGGCTGGCGCAGTCAGGCCGCCGACAAGCTGCTCCTTCTCGGTCGGCTCGCCGATCTGGATGGCGATGGCGCTGTTCGCGAGCGGTTGTGCGCCGTCGTCTCGGAACGGATGGCCGACGAGCCGCGGGTGGCCGAGCTCTGCGCCTGACCGCCACGCCCCGCCGCAGCGAATCCGAGCCGGCCGGATCGATCGGCCGGACCCCGTCGAGCCGGTCTCTCGCGACCGGCCGGTTGTAGACTGGTCGAACGATGCCGCAGCTGCTCAATCCGATCTTCGATCGGATCGACCTGACCTCGCTGATCGACATCGCGATCACGGCCCTCCTGATCTACTGGCTGTTCAGCCTGATCCGGGGCACGCGTGCCGTCAGTCTCGTGATCGGGGTCAGCGTCCTGTTCGCCGTGTACGCGGCCGCCCGCGCCTTCGACCTCCGCCTCCTCACCCAGATCCTCCAGACCCTGGCAGTCGTCGGCCTGTTCGCCCTTGTCGTCGTGTTTCAGCCCGAGCTCCGGCGCGCCCTCGACCGGATCGGGCGGGTCGGCTCGTTCAACTGGCTCTTCTCGCCGTCGGAGCAGCGGACCGTGGAACGTGTCGCCGACACGGTCGCCCGGGCGACCGCCCTGTTGTCGATTGACGGTCATGGCGCCCTGATCGTGCTCGAGCGGGAGACCGGCCTCGAGGAGGTCGCGGAGACCGGGGTGATGCTCCATGCCGACATCAGCGCCGACCTGCTCCGTACGATCTTCGCCCCGAAGACCCCCCTCCACGACGGCGCGATCATCATCCGCGATGAGATGATCCTTGCCGCCGGCGCCCTTCTGCCCCTTGCCGAGATGACGGTCCACACCGAGCGGTTCGGGACGCGCCACAGGGCAGCGCTCGGGATCACCGAGCAGACCGACTGCGTCGTGGTCGTCGTGTCCGAGGAAAACGGCCAGGTCAGCCTGGTCGAGCGGGCCAGGATCGTCCGGAACCTGAGCGAGCCGCAGCTGGCCAAGGCGCTCCAGGCGCTCCTCTCGCCGTCGGGCGGCCGGGGCGGGATCGGCCGGCGCGTCCTGTCCGAGGCGACGATGACGGCCGGTCGGGCGCCACGCCTGTCGGACCTGGGCCGATTCGTGAATCGCTCGCGCGGCGGTGGCGCTGCCCAGGGTCCCGCCGGTCCGGCGAGCCGCGGAACGAGCCCGGCCGTCGCCGGCCAGCCAGCCAGCGACGAGCCCCCGACGCCCGGCGTGCTCGATGACGACCCGTCGGCCGCCCGCGTGCCGCGATGAGCCGGGTCCTGCGGGCCCTCGTCTACAACTGGCCGCTCAAGCTGCTGGCCATCCTGCTCGCGACCCTCCTGTACACGGGGCTCGTGGTGTCGCAGTCGAACTTCGACTTCGACACGGCCGTTCCCATCCGGACCCTGAACGAGCCGGACGATGCCGTCCTCCTCAACGGCGGCAACCTCCCGCCGATCAGCCGGATCCGCTACTACGCCAGCGGCGACGTCGGGACGCCGCCCACGCCCGACAGCTTCCGGGCCACCGTGAATCTCGCCGGCATCGATCCGCGCGCCGGGTCGACCTACCGGACGGTCGAGGTCGAATCCGTCGACCCACGCTTCTTCGTCGTCGATTACGAGCCGCGCGGGATCAACATCCAGCTCGACCCGCTGGTGTCGAAGACGGTCCCGGTCAACATCAAGACCGGCCCGATCCCGCCCAACCTGGAGGTCCGTCCACCGGTCCTCACCCCCCAGACCGTGACCGTCTCGGGTCCGGAAAGCGTCGTCCAGTTGGTCGTGGCCGCTCAGGCCGACGTCCTGATCAATGCGAACGGCCTCGTCATCGATCGCGACGTCCCGCTCATCCCGGTCGACATCATCGGCAACCTCCGGAGCCCGGTCCGGGTGGAGCCCGCGAGCGTCCATGTCCTGATGGCGGTGTTCGACGACCGCGGGATCAAGACGCTGCCGGTGACGGCGGTCGTCACGGGCGCCGCGCCGGCCGGCTATGTCGTCGAATCGATCACGGTGGTTCCGAGCACGATCTCGGTCGAAGGCGACCCAGAGGTCCTGTCGAGTCTCGTCCGGGCCGACACGGAGCCGATCTCGATCAACGCGGTCACCGGCCTCCTCGAAACGGATGCAAAGCTGGCCTTGCCGGCCGGTGCCCTGCCGATCGGGGCCGAGACCGTTCACGTGACGATCCAGGTCCGTGCCCAGACCGGCACCCGGACGTTCGATGCCGGAGTCGCCCTGACGGGACGCCGGCCCGGGTTCGACTATGTCCTCTCGATCGGCATCGTCCAGGTGATCGTCGGCGGCCCGCTGGCCGACCTCGAACGGCTCGATGCGTCGCAGTTCACGGTCGCCGCGGATGTTGCTGAGCTGGGCCCGGGGACGCAGCAAGTCGCCCCAGCGCCGAATCTCCAGGCAGGCCTCCGCCTCCTCAAGGTCGATCCGGCGACAATCACGATCACGATCACGGCGCAGGGCAGCCCGCCGCCCTCGTCGCCGCCCTCGCCGCTGCCGTCGGGAGGCTGACCGAGCGTGCCTCGACTCTTCGGCACCGACGGGATCCGCGGCGTCGCGAACATCGAGCTGAAGCCGACCCTGGCCTACGCCCTCGGGCGGGCCACGGCCCATCACCTCGTGGGCAAGGGCGGCTCGCTCGTCGTCGGCCAGGACACCCGTCGCTCGGGCGACATGTTCGTCGCCGCGATCGCGGCCGGGGCCACGAGCCTGGGCGCCGAGGTCCGGATCGCCGGCTGCATCCCGACCCCGGCCCTTGCGTTCCTCGCCGGAACCGGCGACTTCGCCGCCGGGATCATGGTCTCGGCCTCCCATAACCCGGCCGACGACAACGGCCTCAAGGTCCTCGATGGTCAGGGCTTGAAGCTCGACGACGGCGTCGAGGAGGAGATCGAGCAGCTGATCTGGCGGACCGAGGAGTTGGGCTCCGTCGGCAACGCCGAGATCGGCCGGTCCGTGGTCGATCCGAGCCTCCTGGATCGCTATCGTGAGCATCGCCTCGGCCTGGCCGGCTCGATCGACGCGAGCAGGCTCCGGATCGTCCTCGACTGCGCAAACGGCTCCGGCGGGGTCGTCGGCCCGGAGATCCTGACCGCCACCGGGGCGGCGGTCGAGGTCATCCACAACGACCCGGACGGAATCAACATCAACGTCGAGTCGGGGGCGACCTCGCCGGGCTCGCTGGCCATCGCCGTCCGCGAGCGCGGCGCCAATGTCGGGTTCGCCCTCGACGGCGACGCCGACCGGCTGATCGCGGTCGACGCCAGCGGGGCGATCGTCGACGGCGACCAGGTCCTCGGGATCCTGGCCCTCGACCGGCTCGAGCGCGGCGTCCTGGCCGAAGGCGCCCTCGTCGTCTCGGTTCTGTCCAACGGCGGGCTCCAGCAGGTGATCGAGGAGGCGGGCGGCCAGGTCATCAGGACGCCTGTCGGCGACAAGTACATCCTCGAGGGGATGCAGGTCTCGCGGGCCGGCCTCGGCGGCGAGAAGAGCGGCCACGTGATCATCCTCGAGCACACGACCTCGGGCGACGGGATCGTGACCGCTCTCGAGGTCCTCCGGGTGATGACCCGGGCGGGCCGGCCGCTGGCCGAGCTCGCGGCCCGAATCCCGATGCTGCCCCAGCAGCAGCGCGCGGTGAAGGCCCGCCACAAAGACCAGTGGGAGGGCGATCGCGAGATCCTCCGGGCGATCCGGGACGCCGAGGCCCGACTCGGTGGGATCGGCCGGGTGCTGGTCCGGCCGTCCGGCACGGAGCCGGCGCTGCGGGTCATGGTCGAGGGACCCGACGCCGACCTCGTCGCGGAGCTGGCCGACGCGATCGCGGCGCTGGCGGGCGAGCGACTAAACTGACGCCCTCGGCGCTGGGCGCCACTCGGACGAGAACCAGGCCCACGGTCGTTCGCCGCGGGACGCGGAGGACACCCAGGACATGTGCGGAATCGTCGGCTATACCGGACCCCGGGAAGCCGGCCCGATCCTGATCGAGGGGCTTCAGCGGCTCGAGTACCGCGGCTACGACTCGGCCGGGATCGCGCTCGTCGACGAGGACGGCGATCTGTTCGTCGAGAAGAAGGCCGGCAAGCTCGCCAATCTCCAGACGGCCCTGATCGACCGGACGCCACACGCCGCGATCGGCCTGGCCCACACTCGCTGGGCGACCCACGGCCGGCCGAACGACTTGAACGCCCATCCCCACCAGGACTGCACCGGCGACATCACGGTCATTCACAACGGGATCATCGAGAACTTCAGCGAGCTCCGCGACGGGCTCGAGGCGCGCGGCCATACCCTGACCTCGGAGACCGACACCGAGGCGATCGCCCACCTCATCGAGGAGGCCTACGCTGGCGACCTCGCCGATGCGGTGCGGACGACCCTCAAGCAGCTCGACGGCGCCTACGCCCTCGTCGTCATGCACCGCGGCGAGATCAGCAGGCTCGTCGGCGCCCGCCAGGACGTGCCGCTCGTCGTGGGCCGCCACGGGGAGGAGAGCTTCATCGCCAGCGACGTCGCGGCCATCCTGGCCCACACGAACCGGATCATCTTCCTCGAGGAGGGCGATGTCGCCGACGTCCTGCCGAGCGGGGTCGTGATCACGGATGTCGACGGCACCGTGCTGGAGCGAGCCGAGACCCTCATCGACTGGACCCCCGAGGCCGCCGAGAAAAGCGGCTACGACCACTTCATGCTCAAGGAGATCCACGAGCAGCCCGAGGCCCTCCGCCAGTGCATCGCCGGCCGGGTGACACGCGACGGACGAATCCGGGTCAGCGAGCTCGAGGGCCTGGCGGATCGCCTCCGGGCGGTGACCCGGATCGAGCTCGTCGCGTGCGGCAGCGCGTATTACGCCGCCCTCGTCGGCGCCGCCGCGCTCGAGCAATGGACCGGACTTCCCGCCCGGGCCACGGTCGGCTCCGAGTTCCGCTACAGCCCGCCGCCGCTCGACGAGACGACGCTCGTGATCGCGGTGACCCAGTCGGGCGAAACCGCCGACACGATCGCTCCGACGCGCCACGCAAAAGAGCAGGGCTGCCCGATCCTGGCGGTGACGAACACGGTCGGCTCGGCGATCACGCGCGAGGCGGACGCGGTCGTCTTCCTCCAGGCGGGCCCCGAGATCGCGGTTGCTGCCAGCAAGACCTTCACGACCCAGGTGACGACGCTGGTGATGGTTGCGGCCGCCATCGCCCGGGTCCGCGGGACCCTCGACGAGGCGGTCGAGCACGAGCTGGCCGACGCCCTCCACGCCCTGCCGGCGGCCGCCCAGCGAACGATCGACGAGACGGCACCGGGCGCGCCGGCGATCGCCCGACGCTACGTCAATTCGCGCGGCTTCATGTTCGTCGGCCGGGGTTATGCGATGCCGACCGCGCTCGAGGGCGCGCTGAAGCTGAAAGAGGTCAGCTACGTCCACGCCGAGGGCTACGCGGCCGGCGAGCTGAAGCACGGCCCGATCTCGCTCCTCGACGCGGAGTACCCGCTCGTGGCGGTGGCGACCCGCTCCAGGGTTTACGACAAGCTGATCAGCAACGTGATGGAGGGCCGCGCCCGCGACGCCCGCGTGATCGCGGTCGCGACGGAGGGCGACGAGCAGATCAGTCGCTACGCCGACGACGTCTGGTTCGTGCCCGACACCCACGAGGTTCTGAGCCCTGTGATCGGGATCATCCCGCTCCAGCTGTTCGCCTACCACGTGGCGGTGGCGCGCGGCACGGACGTCGACCAGCCGCGCAACCTGGCCAAGTCGGTCACGGTCGAGTAGGGCCGCGCCATATGTCCGTCGAGCCCGGTAGCGCCGCGTCGGCGCTCGCCGGCGTGCCGGTCGGCACCACGGAGCTGGGCATCGACATCATCAAGGTCGACCGGATCCGAGCGTCGATCGCGCGGTTCGGCGAGCGGTTCTCGAAGCGGGTGCTGACGACGAACGAGGCGCGCTACGTCCGGATGCGGCCCGAGACGTTCGCCGGCCGGTGGGCCGCCAAGGAGGCCGTCTCGAAGGTTCTCGGGCTCGGCGTCCGCGGCATCGGCTGGCGTGACATCGAGATCGAGCGCCTGCCGACCGGCCAGCCGTCGGTCCGCCTCCACGGCCGGGCCGCGGCCCGGGCGGAGCAGCTCGGGATGGAGCGGGTCGCGGTCTCGATCACCCACGAGTCCGACTACGCGGTGGCGATCGCGTTCGGTGTCCGGACGGCCGGTGGGCGCTACGTCTTCCCGCTCGACATCGAGGAGCGGCTCGACGACCGCGAGAAGCGCCTCCTCGCCCGGATGGAGCGCCTCCGCGAACTGCACGAGGCGAACGCGTCGCTCGACGCGGGCGCGGACGGGCCGACCGCCCCCGCGCGGGCCCAGGGCTCGCCGGCCACGGGCAGTCGAGGATGACCGAGCGCGGCCGGGTCGGCTTCGTCCGGCTCGGAACGAGCGACGCATCGGTGGCCACAAAGGACCCGCCGATCGACGGCGCCGAGCTGCTCGACGACCAGATCGCCTCCGCCCTCCTGCCAGTCCGCGACAAGCGCGGCCACAAGGGTGCGTTCGGCAAGGTCCTGGTCCTCGCCGGCTCGCTCGACTACGCCGGCGCCGCGCTCCTCGTCTGCCGTGCGGCGGGCCGGGCTGGCGCCGGGCTCGTGACCCTCGCGATTCCGGAGTCCCTCCAGCCCTTGTTCGCTGCCAAGGTCGTCGAGGCGACGACCATGGCCCTGCCCGAGGATGACGTCGAGGAGGTCGACCCGGAGCCTGCCCTTGCCCGGATCCTCGATCACGAGCACGACGCGATCGTGATCGGTCCCGGGCTCCGGCCCGGTCTGGCCACGACCGAGCTTGTTCGCCTGCTTCTGGCGACGACCGACGACGGAGCTGCTCCGATCGTCCTCGACGCCGAGGCCCTTCGCTCGCTCGCGTCTCTGGGCGGCTGGTGGTCGGACGACCATCGGCCCGGCGTCCTGACGCCGCATGCAGGTGAGTTCGCCCGGCTCCGCGCCGGCAGCGGGAACGATCCCGAGGCGGATGGTGACCTCGTCGGCGACGACCCGGCCCGAGCCCGAGCGGCTCGGGACGCCGCCTCGACCTGGGGTCAGGTGGTCGTCCTCAAAGGCGCCAGGACCGTCATCGCCGGGCCCGACGGTCGGGTTGCGATCGCCCCGTTCGAGAATCCTGCTCTCGCGAGCGGCGGGACGGGCGACGTCCTGGCCGGGACGATCGGCTCGCTGCTTGCCCAGCGTCTGGCGCCGTACGATGCCGCCCGTCTCGGGGTGTACCTCCACGGCCAGGCCGGCGACACGGTCCGCGAGCGGATCGGCGACGCCGGGCTGCTCGCGTCCGACCTGCCGGACCCGATCGCGTTCGCCCGTAAGCGTCTGGCCGCGATCGCTGAGCGGCGGGTCGCCGGCAGCCGGCTCGGGTTCGGCGTCCGCTCGGCCGGGCCCTCCACGCCGACGACGCCCGGGCTGCCGATCCCGACGGACGACGAGCCCGGCAGCGACCTCTGAGCGTGGTCGGCGAACCGCGACCGTCCGATTCCGGCGAGCTGTCCGGACAGCGGGTGCCGATCGAGGCGCGCCTGGCCGCGGCCGGCCTGCCGCCGCTTCGGCGCACCGCCTGGATCGAGATCGATGGCGCGGCCCTCGCCGCCAACCTCGACCTCCTGCGCCGGCTCGGAAGCGCGAGCGGCACTTCAATGCCGACTGGCACGGTCCTCGTGATGCCGGTCGTGAAGGCCGACGGCTATGGCCATGGGATGGTCCCGGTCGCCCAAATCCTGGCCGCCGCGGGCGCCGACGCCCTGTGCGTCGCGACCCTCGACGAGGCCCTGATCCTGCACGATGCCGGGATCGCGACGCCGCTTCTCGTCCTGTACCCGGTCCCGCCGGACGGGGCGGTCGAGGCGGCCAGGCGCGGGATCGGCATCGCCGCCGGAGCTGCAACGATGTTGAGCGGGATCCTCGCCGCCGCGAGCGACGCGGGGGTTGCCGCGAACCTGACCGTCGAGCTCGAGGTCGAGACGGGTCTCGGGCGTGGCGGCGTGTCACCCGAGGAGGTGGTCGACGCCGCTCGCCGCATCCTCGCCAGCGGTGCCCGGATCGGCGGCGTGTGGTCCCACCTCCAGGAGGCAGAGAGCGAGACGATCACCGCGCCCCAGGTCGCGCGGTTCGAGGATGCCCTCGCCCGACTGGGCGAGGCGGGGATCGCCGTCCCGCGTCGACATCTGGCTGCCAGTGCCGCGATCCTGCTCGGCTCGGTCCCGCGCTATGACGCGATCCGGCCTGGCCTCGCGACCTATGGCCTCATCCCCGACGAGCTCGCGGCGGCCGGGATCGGGCTCGCGGACCTCCCGCCCGACGCCGCCGGCCTGAGGCCCGTCCTGTCAGTCCATGCCCGCCCCGTTCGGGTGACCGAGCTCGCGACCGGTCACGGCGTGTCGTACGGGCCGACCTGGCGCGCCACCCGACCCAGCCGGATCGCGACCCTCCCGATCGGCTACGGCGACGGCTGGCCGCGCTCGCTCTCGAACAACGCCGAGGCGCTCGTCCGCGGCGCCCGCGTCCCGGTCGTCGGCAATGTCGCGATGGACGCGACGATGATCGACGTCAGCGACGTCCCGGGCCAGCCCGTCGACGTCGACGACGAGATCGTCCTGATCGGACAGCAAGGCGAAGCGCGAATCACGGCCGGTGACGTGGCGCGACGCCGCAACACCAACTCATGGGAGGTCGTGACGGCGATGTCTCCGCGTCTGACCCGGGTGTACGATGCCATGGAGGGCCTCGCCGGCACGCGCCCCCTTGCCCACCTGGAGAATCCGTGACTCGCATCGAGCTCTGGAACGGAGACATCTGCGAACTCGAGGTCGATGCGATCGTGAACGCGGCGAACCTGTCGCTCTGGATGTCGACCGGGGTCGCCGGCGAGATCAAGCGAGCCGGTGGGGACGCGATCGAGTTCGCCGCGGTGCGCCAGGCGCCCGTACCCCTCGGCGAGGCGGTTGTCACGCCGGGCGGCCGGCTGGCCGCCAAAATCGTCATCCACGCCGTGTCGCTCGACCGTGACCGTCGGACGAATGCCGAGATCATCGATCGCGCCGTCCGGAGCGCCATGGCCCGCGCCCGCGAGCTCCGCCTCGGGAGCATTGCCTTCCCGGCGATGGGGACCGGTGTCGGCGGCTTCCCGATCGATGAGGCCGCGCGGGTGACCGTCCGGGCCGTCCGCGACGAGCTCAACCGGTCGCCGGGCATCCAGTTCGTGACGTTCGCGATGCGCGGGCCTGCGGCGTATCGCGCATTCGAGACTGCCCTCGCGTCGAGCGCGTCGATGGCGGCGTCGGCAGCGGGTGGTTCCGCCGACGAGGCAGTTCCCGCATGAGCCTGTCCTACCCTCGGAGCGAAGAGCAGCGCGACGAGCTCGTGGAGCGTGTGGCACGCGAGATCCAGCTCCGCGGCCTGACGGGGCCGGCCGTCCACTTCCTCGAGGCGTCGCGACCGTACCGGCCGCTCGGCGCCAATGCCATGCTCTTCTTCGACCCGGTCCTGCGCGGGCTGTTCGGCGGCGACGACGCCTCGGCGTCCGAGATCCTGGCCGACGAGACCGGGATCGAGCTCTTGATCGCCAGGCTCGAGGAAATCGACGAAGAAATCACCTGGGACGCCTGAGGGTCGCCCGATGCGTGCGTTGCAGGCCGGCTCCTGCTTCGCCACTCACGGGCATCCGAGCCTGCTCGCTCCGGCGCTCGCATCCGCCTTCGCCTCGGGCGGCGCCCTGACGCCAGGGCACGCTGCGCTCTACGCCTGAACCCGGCGTCGGCGGTCGGCCGCTAGGATGAGTGGGTGACCAGCGACCCGCGCGCATTCCTGGCCGTCGACATCGGCGCCGCAACGAAGTCCGCTGCCCTGCTCGGCCGAATCGGGCATCGCTGGCGGCTGGTCGGGTCCCTCGCGATGCCGGCCTCGGCCGAGACCGAGGGTCTGACCGTCGAGCTCGTCCGGCGGGTGATCGCCGCCGACACCGAACTCGCCGCGTCCATTGGGCTGACTCCGGCCGAGCGCGTCGATCCGGCCGCCACCGCCAGGGACCTGCCGCGGTTGATCGCCGAGAGCGCGCCCATCCGGACGATCCTGGTCGTCGCTGTCTCGAATCGAGCTGCCGAACCGCTGATCGCGGCCGCCCGGATGACCGGCTGGCGGACCCGGACGGCGACCCTCGACGGGACTGACCCGCTCCGGTTGACCACGACCCTGCTCGACCCGGCGATCGATGTCCTCCTTGTCGGTGCCGGCGATCCGCCCGGGGCCGACGAGCGGCGCCAGCTCGACGAGCTGGCGGCCATCGTGGCCGGGGCCACCGCCCGTCGGTCCGACCTGACCGTCATCCTGGCCGGGGCGATGGCCGATCATCTGGGCCAATTGGAGACGGCGGCCGGAGACCGCCATGGCGAGCTCCTCCTCGCCCCCGCGGCGACCGCCGGCGATCCGCCCGGGTCCGCCCTGCGCCAGCTCCTCGACGAGATCCGGGGCGGCCCGGACGACCCGCGACGCGCCGCCGGCCGGGCGGTCGGCGCCCTGGCCGACGTTCTGGACCGCCGCGTCGAGCTGATCGAGATCGGGTTCAACGGCGGCCTCCGCGCGACGGCGTCGCCCGGCGTCGGCGGCAATGCCGCCGTTGCCCGGGTCTCGATCGTGGCCGACGCCTGTCTCGTCCCGCCCGATCCGGACGACGCGACCGTGGATCGCGTTCTGGCCTGGTCGACGATGCCGCTTGATCGCCACCGCCTCCGCGACCGGCTCCGCGAGCTTCGCCTCTGGCCGTGGTCCGGGATCGTCGGTGATGGCGCCCGGCTCCGCCTGGCGGCTGCCCGCGCGGCGCTCGGCATCCTCGTCCAAGCGACACCCGAGCAATCGGCCCTGCCGGCGCCCGACCTCGTCATCGTTGCCGGCGGCGCGTTCGCCGTGGCTCCGGGGCCGGCCGTCGCGCTTGCCGTCGCGGACGTCATCCGCCGGCCGGCCGCGATCGCGATCGCCCAGGATCATTCCCGGCTGCTCGGCGCCCTCGGGGTCATCCCGGATGCTGGCGAGCGGCGCCAGGCGCTCCTCGACGTCGTCGACGATGTCCTCACACCCCTCGGCAGCATCGTGATCCCGGGCGGCATCCGGGCCGGGGTCAGTGCCGGCCGGGTGACCGTCCACGCCGGAACCGGCTCGAGTGAGAGCGACCTCACGCCGGGCGGTCTGGAGGTCGTCGATCTGGCGCCGGGCGAGGTCGCCACGGCCGAGTTCCATTTCCGCGATCCGGTCCGGCTCGGAGCACGTGGGCGGCGTTTCGCGATCGACGTGTCGGGCGGGCTGGGAGGACTCCTGATCGACCTTCGCGATGTGCCGCTTCGCCTTCCCGACCGCCAGGACCGGCGCCGCGAGCTGCTCGAGGCGTGGCAGGAGTCGCTCTGGCTGACGCGCGACCGATGACCGTCGTCCGAAGCCGGCCCCGCCGGCCATCTTCAGCGCACACCAAGCCCGACGCTCGCGGCCTCGACCTTGTCGGCCGCCGGCCGATCCTCGGCGGTCCAATCGAGGTGACGTTCCCGCTCCGGCCTGGCGACCGTGCGCTGGTCGTCGCCGGTGACGCGATCGTGGCCGGCACGACGGTCGCCGAGCGGCTTCGTGATCCTCGCTTCGTCCAGCTCGGGCCGGACGCCACGGCCGCCGATGCACGACCCGGCCAGCGTTGGATGACGAGCGGCCAGGCGGGAGTCCGCCTTCGGCGCGGCGATGGGGCCCAGGCCGGCGAGCTGCTGTACGAGCACAGCGGTCGCTGGGCGATCGCCGCGGGCGAGCACGCCGAGGCAATCGACTGCCCCCTGGCCGGTGTCGTCCGCGACGTCCGGCCCGGTCTCGGGATCCGGGTCCGCGCCCAGGGTCGGGCGCTGCTCGGCGTGGAGGCCCTCGGCGATCCGACCCACGGCCGGCTGTCGCTGGGCGGCGAACGCCAGGATCACCACCGCACGGGTCGGCTCCGGGCCACCTCGCTCGATGTCGGGCTGACGGGGACGATCCTCGTCATCGGTTCGCGGGTCGACGCCGAGGCGCTCACCCGGGCCCGGGCAATGGGCGTTCGCGGGGTGATCGTGAGCGGGCTGGCCGGCAAGGAGCGCCGCGACTTCATGGCCTCGGAGGCCCGCCAGCGGGCAGCCCTCCACAAGCTGCCGGCGTTCGGGGTGCTCGTCCTTGACGGCGCTCTCCGGCGGCCGATCGCCGGTCCGATCGCCGCGGTTCTCGAGGCCCTGTCCGGAGCGAACGTCGCGATCTCGATCGATCCGCCCGCTCTCGTCTTCGACGAGCCCGCCCTCGAGGTGCCGGTCACGCCGGCCGACCACGTCCGTGTCAGGTCCGGCGAGCACGCCGGCGAGGAGGGTCGCTGGGCCGGCCTGGCGGGCACGCGACGGTTCGCCGGCGGCACGTTCCTCGAGGCCGGCTGGGTCGTGCTCGGCGATCAGGCGCCGATCCCGATCCCGATCGCCGATCTCGAGCGGTTCGCCTGACCATGGCCAGGCCGGTTCGCCGGCGGGACCCCGACATGCCCGCTGACATGCCCACGGCCGCCGGCCTCACCGCCAGGGTCCGGACGACATCGGTCGCGGCCACGGCGGCCCTCGGAGAGCGTCTCGGCCGGGTTGCCGCTGCCGGCGACCTGATCTGCCTGTGGGGCGAGCTCGGTGCCGGCAAGACCCAGCTCGCCAAGGGCATCGCGCGGGGCCTCGACATCAGCGCCACCGTGACCTCTCCGACGTTCATCCTGATGAACGAATATGCCGGCCGGCTGCCCTTCTTCCACGTCGACCTCTATCGCCTCGCGGACGCCGGCGATGCGCTCGCCGGCGGGGTCATCGACGACCGCCAGGCGGACGGCCTGACCGTCGTCGAGTGGCCGGAACGGATGGCCGGGTACCTGCCGGCGGGCCGGCTCGACGTCCGCATCGAGGGCAGCGCCGAGGAGGCTCGGGACCTCGAGATCGTGGCCGGCGATGCGACGTACGCGCGGTACCTGGAGGCGGCGCGATGACGGGCGACCGGACCGTGGATCGCGATGGGCGGCGGGCCTGGCTGCTGGCGATCGACACCGCGACCAGCCAGGTGGTCGTGGCCGCGGCCGCCCCCGACGGGACGTTGCTCGGCGTCTCGACCTGGGCGGCCGGCCGGACCCACGGCGCCCAGCTCCTGCCCGCGATCGGGCGGTTGACCGGCGAGAACAACCTGCGCCGTTCGCGGATCGCGGGCGTCATCGTGGGCACGGGCCCCGGCGCGTTCACCGGCCTTCGCGTGGGGATCGCGACGGCCAAGGCGCTCGCCCACGAGCTTGACGTGCCGATCGTCGGGGTGTCGACCGGCGCGGCACTGCTCGCGGCGAGCGGGGCAGGGGATCTGGGGGTCCTGCTCGTCCCGGCCGGTCCGAACGACCGCCACGTTGTTCGGACCGGCTCTCCGGCTGTGCTGCTGCCCGGCGGGCAGGAGCCGGACCTGGGCCCGAACGAGACCCTCGTCGCCCTCGATCTCGCCGATCGTGCGCCGGCCGCCGCGTCCGCCCGTGGCGAAACGGCCCGGGCCGGCTTTCCGGCCGCGCTCGCCCGGCTCGGCGCCGAGCGCCTGGCGGCCGGCGACGTGGACGACCTCGCGCGGCTCGTTCCGGACTATGTCAGCCTGCCGCGGGGGGTCGTGGCCGAGAGCGGGGAGGTGGCATGGTCGCGCGACCGCCCGTGAGGCTCGTGATCGATGCGATGCGGCTCGAGGACCTCGATGAGGTCCAGGCGATCGAGGAGGTGAGCTTCTCCACGCCGTGGCCACCCAACGCGTATCGCAGCGAGCTGATGACGAACCGGCTCGCGTCGTACCTCGTCGGCCGGGTCGACGAGCGGATCGTCGCGTACGGCGGAATGTGGCTGATGGTCGACGAGGCCCATATCACCACCTTCGCCGTCCATCCCGGCTGGCGCCGCCAGCGGGTCGGCGAGCGCCTCCTCATCGCCTTCTTCGACCTCGCCCGCGATCGCCACGCCCGCGAGCTCACGCTGGAGGTCCGCCTCTCGAACCTGGCGGCCCGCCGGCTGTACGAGAAGTACGGCTTCCGGCCCGTCGGCCTCCGGCCGCGCTACTACAGCGACAACAACGAGGACGCCCTGATCATGACGACCGAGCCGATCGCGGAGCCGCGGCTGCGGGCCCGCATCGAACGGCTGCGGGCAGCCCTCGACGAGGAGCCCGGCCCGACCGGACCAGGCGTGACCGAGGCAGGCGGATGACGGGAACGACCATGGACGAGACGATCCTGCTCGCGGTCGAGTCGTCCTGCGACGAGACCGGAATCGCGGTCATCGCTGGCGGCCGGCGGATCCTCTCGAACGTCGTGGCCAGTCAGACCGCTCTGCACGCTGCGACCGGCGGGATCGTCCCGGAGGTGGCCGCCCGGGCGCACCTCCGCTGGGTCGTCCCCGTCCTCGATCAGGCGCTGGCCGATGCTGGGATCGGTCTGGGCGATGTGGAGGGGATTGCGGTGACCCATGGCCCCGGTCTGGCCGGCTCGCTGCTCGTCGGGATCAACTTCGCGAAGACCCTCGCCTGGGTCCACGACAAGCCGCTCGTCGGGGTCAATCACCTCGAGGGCCACCTCTATGCCGCGTGGCTCACCGACCCCGGCGACGACGAGCGCGCCGCGCCGGTCTTCCCGCTCGTGGCCCTGATCGTGTCGGGCGGCCACACGTTCCTCGTCGAGATGCGCGACCACCTGACGTACCGGCTCCTCGGCCAGACCGTGGACGACGCCGCGGGCGAGGCGTTCGACAAGGTCGGCCGGTTGCTCGGTCTGCCGTACCCGGGCGGCCCGGAGGTGTCGCGTGCGGCCGGTGCGGCCATACGCCACGATGCCGCGTTCCCGCGGGCGTGGCTCGGCGACAGCTACGACTTCAGCTTCAGCGGCCTGAAGACCGCGGCCCGCCGGACGATCGACGAAGCTCGGGCCGGCGAGGGACTTCCGACCGGGCGGGTGGCCGCCGCCAGCGAGCCCGACGCGCGGCTGTCCGACGGCGCGGTGGCCGAGCTGTCGTGGGGCTTCCAGGACGCCGTCGTCGACGTCCTCGTCACGAAGACGATCCGGGCGGCCGAGGCGACGGGGGCGCGCTCGATCGTGCTCGGCGGCGGCGTGGCCGCCAACGGAGCGCTGCGGACCCGGCTGGCGGGCGAGGCCGAGGCTCTCGGGTTGCCACTGATCGTCCCGCGACCGGCCCTCTGCACCGACAACGGGGCGATGATCGGGGCCGCCGGGGCGCGCCGGTTCGCGGCCGGCGAACGGTCCGATCTGGCGCTCGATGCCAGCCCATCGCTGCCCTTGGCCCGGCGATGACCGCGCTCGGAGAGGACGCGGCTGCCCCCGGCCGGGGCAGTCCGGTCCGGATCGACCCGGCTGCCGTTCGCCGGACGCTCAAGGACGCGGGACTCCGCGCTCGTCACGCCCTGAGCCAGAACTTCCTGGCCGATCCCGAGGTCCTCGAGGCGATCCTCGCAGAGGCCGATCCCGGCCCGGGTCGGCGCGTCCTCGAGATCGGGCCGGGCCTCGGGTTCCTGACCGCGGGCCTGCTCGAGGCGGGCGCCGAGGTCACCGCGGTCGAGCTCGATCGCGGCCTCGCGGCATTCCTGCGGGACCGCTTCGTCGACGAGCTCGACGGAGGACGGCTGCGGCTGATCGACGGCGACGCGCTCGACCTCGACCTGACGACCGTCGTGCCGCCGCCGTACGACGTCGTCGCGAACCTGCCGTACCACATCACGAGCCCGATCCTTCACCGCCTCCTCGGTGAGACGCCGCGGGCCGAGCGGCTCGTCCTGATGGTCCAACGCGAGGTCGCCGAGCGGATCGCGGCGCCGCCCGGCGGGATGAGCTACCTGTCCGTCTTCGTCCAGTACCACGCCAAGGTCCGGATCGCGTCCGCGGTCCCGCCCGAGGCGTTCGAGCCGGAGCCGGCCGTCCGCTCGGCGGTGATCGTGGTGGAGCCGTACGCGGCCGACGACCGGCTGCCGAGCCCCGACGCCGAGGATGCGCTGTGGCGCCTCGTCCAGGCGTCGTTCCGGGAGCGCCGCAAGATGCTCCACAACGTGCTGTCGCGGCAGCTCCCCGTGGAGCCGGACCAGGTCAGCGCCGCGCTCGCCGCCGCCGGGATCGCTCCGGATCGGCGGCCGCAGACGGTAGCGGTGGGGGAGTGGCTGGCCCTGCTCGAAGCGTTCGGCGAGATCGGACCGGATCGGCGCGGTCGGAAGGCCGGCGATGAACCGGACGGAGCGGAGCCCGAGGCATGACCGCGGATCCGGCCCGACGCATCACCCCGGTCGTCCGCGTCGCCCCGGCCAAGCTGAACCTGACCCTCGCCGTCGTCGGCCGCCGACCCGACGGCTACCACACGCTCCATTCGGTCATGGCCCCGCTGGCGCTCGCCGATCGACTGAGCCTGACCCCGGATCCGTCGCCGGACGCCCGCGACAGTCTGCGGGTGGAAGGCTTCGACGCCGGGCCGCTGGCCGGCAACCTCGTCCTCCGGGCCGTCGACGCGACGCGCCGGGCGCTCCGAGCTCATGCCGCAGAGCCACCGCCCGCGCTCGCGATCCGGCTCGACAAGCGGATCCCCGTCGCCGCCGGGCTCGCCGGCGGGAGCAGCGACGCCGCG
>JACCVQ010000097.1 GCA_013698095.1 Chloroflexota bacterium | reverse complement strand
CCGCCGGCCCGCCCGCCGCGGATATTCCGAGAAGGCATTTCCGAGACGAGAGCGTTCACCTGCGGCTCGTTGATGCTGTGAAGGCATCAAACGACACTAAGGCCGCGCGTTCTGGTGCCGTTCCATTCCCGGCAGGCATAAAACGCTGAGATCCGGCGGAACCGGCTCCCAGATAGACCTTCTTAGCATACGCCACGCGGTGGCGAGCCCGGACCGGCGGCGAGCGCCGCGGACAGGACGGCCTCGGCCCGGCCGTACATCGGCGAGCTGTCGACGACCCGCACGCCCGACGCGAAAGCTGCGCCTACACCGCGTCGATGCCTGCCTGCCCGGAGGGCCCGACATCGAACACCCGCCACGTCCCGAGGCCGACGACGGGCAGCGACGGCCCAACACAGCCGAGGGTCCGCGCCTCGATCACGCCGCCGGCAGGCGGAACCAGAATGTTGACCCGCGACCGACCTCGCTCTCCAGCCACATCCGACCGCCGTGCTCCTCGACGATCTCGCGCGAGATCGGCAGCCCGAGCCCGGTCCCCCGCGGCTTGTCGGTGAGCGTGTCGCCGGACTGCGCGAACGCCTCGAAGACCCGATCGAGATCCTCGGCCGGGATCCCGGTCCCTGTGTCCGCGACCGACACGACGACCTCGCCGCCTCCGAGCGCCACCCGGACCGTCACCGAACCCGCCGGTGTGAACTTCACGGCGTTCGACAGGAGGTTGATCACGACCTGGATCAACCGGTGGTGGTCACCGGTGACGACCGGCACGCCACCGGGCGGAACGTCCCGCACGAGGGCCAGGCCGCTCGATTCGAACAGCGCCGCCACCGCCGCAGTCGCCTGGTCGACGACCGCAACGACGTCGACCGGCTCGCGCCGGAACTCCATTCGGCCTGCCTCGATCTTCTGGAGATCGAGCACGTCGTTGATCATCGCCGTCAGGCGGTCGCCCTCGGCGGCCATGATCTCGAGGTTCTCGCCGATCTGGCGGACCGCCCGCTCGAGCTTCGGATCCGACGCCGCGCCGCCGTCCGGCAGCCGGCTCAAGGCCGGCAAGACGACCTCCTCGAACCGCTTCCGGACCAGCTTCGTGAACCCCACGACCGAGGTCAGCGGCGTCCGGAGCTCATGGCTGACGTTGGCCAGGAACGTCGACTTCGTCGCGCTCGCGCTCTCGGCTGCGGCCCGGGCGGCGATCGCCTCCTCCGTCGCATCGGCGAGCTGCGCGGTCCGGGTCGCGACCCGCGCCTCCAGCTCGCGGGCGTGCTCCTCGATCTCGGCGTAGAGCCGGGCGTTCGCGACGGCCGCCGCCAGGAGGGTCCCGACGGTGAACAGCAACGGCCCCATCGAGCGCTCGACCTCGCGCCCGGACAGCCGGTTGTCGACCGCCAGGATCCCCACCGAGCGGCCGTTGGTGATCAGTGGCGTGCCGATGAACGAGGTGACCTCGAGCGCCTGGGCGAAGAGCCGGTTCGGCTCGTACCGATCCTGATCTACGTCCCGGAACACCATCGGGCCGTCCGCCCGGGCGAGCTGGACGAACGTCGAGCGGTCCTCGTCGAGCGACACGTTCAGCTGGCCGACGAGGGCGGCGACCTCGGCGCTGCCGCCGATCGCCCGGCCATCGGTCAGGACGTTCGCGGTGGGATCGACAAGGAGGACGAGGGCGCGGTCGAACGGCAGGCGCTGGACGACCGCGTCGAGCGCTCGCCCGAGCAGCTCGTCGAGATCGAGGGTCGAGCTGAGCGCGGAGCCCAATTCGTTGAGCGCGACGAGCTCGCCCAGCCGGCGCTGGAGCTCTGCCTGCGACAGGGTCGTCTCGGCCGCCTCGCGCGACAGAGCGGCGCTTTGCTCCGTGACGAGAGCGCGTTGAGTCGCGGCTTCGCGGGTTCGCCGGGCGGCGGTTGCTCCATACAGGACGAGCCCGGCAGGCAGGAGCGTCGCGCCGACCGTCGCCACCACCTCCCAGCCGGGCGGTCTGGCCAGCAGGACCGCCAGCATCGCGAGCGAGCCGCCAACGCCCGCGACGAGCTCGATCGGCCGGATCCGGGGCGGCCTCACGGGCAGCTGCTCAACCGTGCGGGACGCTCGACGCCTCGTGGATCCGCGCCTGGTCGAGGGCCGGTCCGACGATCGCGGCGATCGCCGCGAGCAGCTTCAGGTCCGACGCCTGGTACTCGATCCGGGTCGGAGAACCGGCCCCGAGCACTCCGATCGTCCGGCCCCGAGCGACGACCGGGGCGCAGATCAACGAGGCAAACGCGCGCTCCGCGGTCGTGGACCGCGGATCGGTGTCGACGTCGTTGACCTCCTCGGCCACGGCGCTCGCCGCAACGGAGCCGAGGATTCCGTCACCGACCCGAACGACATCGATCGACCCCTGGGGAGCGTCGCCGTCCGACACGGCGTCGAGCGTCCCTCCGTCGCCGGCGACGAGCAGGAACCCGGTCCCGCCGGCCGGCAGCTCGCCCGCCTCGGCGACCGCGATCGCGGCTACGCCCGACACGGCCAGCTTGCCGCTCAGCCGCTCAGCGAGGTCGTACACCAGGTTCAGCTCGCGATAACGGTCGAGTGCTTCGCGGGCGAGGCTCCGCTTGTCGGCTTCGCGGGCGACGGCGTACGAGAGAACCGAGGCGATCGCGCGCGCGACCCGGTCGCCCTCGACCCAGCCGACCGTCCGCCCTTCGACAGCGATCGGAAACCTGTCCGAGCCGATCCCGCCTGCCTCGCGTTCCAGGATGACAGTCCCTTCTGCGTCGCTGATCCGGACCCCGGCGTCCGTCCCGGACAGGAGGGCCGAGAGCATCGGCGCGACATGACGGTGGCGGACGATCAGGCGGGCGAGTCCGAGCTCGGCCATCAGGCCGCACCGCCTCCGTCGGCCGCGCCGGCGAGGCCGAGCGCCGCGCGCGCGACATCGAGCAGCTCGTCGGGGTCGAACGGCTTGGTCAGGTAGCGGTCGGCTCCGGCCTCCAGACCTTGGTCGCGATCGTAGGCCTGGCCCTTCGCGGTCAGCATCACGACCGTCGTCCCGGCCAGCTCCGGGTCGCTCCTGATCGCGCGGCAGACCTCGAAGCCGTCGAGCTTCGGCATCATCACGTCGAGGAAGACGAGCTCGGGCTTGTGGTTGCGAACGACATCGAGGGCCATCTCGCCGTCGGACGCGGTCTGCAGCTCCACGCCCTCGTCCTCGAGCTCCTCGAGCGTCTGCTCGATCAGGAGACGGATGTGCTGCTCGTCGTCGACGATCAGAACGGTCGGCATCGGAACCTCGGTGTGTATGCGCCTGCTCGAAGAACAGGGTAGCAACGTGCGAACCTCGCCCGCGCGGTCGGTTGCGATCGGGCAGGATTCCGGTGATGCCCACCGGACCCACCGACCCGTCAGCCGGCCCGGCCGGTGCCTCCCGGCCCATCAACCCCGACGTCACGCTGTGGTTGCTCTCGATCGCGCACGCCGTCAACCACGCTCAGGCCGTCCTTCTGCCGCTCGTCTTCCTCCGGATCATCGTCGAGTTCGGGGTCACCGTCTCCGAGGTCGCCTACCTGGCCGCCGCCGGCTCGTTCGCCAGCGGCGCGGTCCAGCTCAGCTACGCCAAGCTCACCCGGATCGTCTCTCGCCGGAAGCTCCTGGCAGCGGGTGGGATCGTGTTCGGGGCCGGGTTCGCCGCCCAGGCGGTTGCGCCCAGCTTCGCGACCTTCGCCGCGGTCAACGTCGCGTCGCGGATCGGCGGCTCGCCCCAGCACCCGGTCGGCAACGCCCTGCTCGCCGAGCAGTTCCCGGTGAGCCGGCGCGGGTTCGCGATCAGCGCCCACATCAGCGGCGGCAACGCGGGAACGGTCGTGGTCGCGCTCTTCGGCGCGTTGCTGATTGGCATCCTGGGCTGGCGCTGGGTCGTGGTCCTGTTCGGGATTCCGGCGGTCCTGATCGCGCTCGCGATCCTGTTCCTCGTCCGCGAGAGCGGTCACGATCGCGACGCCGCGCTGGCCCAGGGCAGCGTCGGCGATGCGTTCCGAACGATCCTGCGCGATCCGGACCATCGCTGGATCTATCTTGCCGCGGTCCTCGGCGGCGGCGGCCGCGGGCTCGGCGTCGTGAACCTGTTTGCATTGCTCTACCTGACCGGTGTCATTGGGCTGACGAGCCCCATGACCGACTGGATGTACGGCGTGCTGATCGTCCTCTCGGTGCCGATGCCGCTCATCGCGGGCTGGCTGTCGGACCGGCTCGGGCGGCGGCCGGTGATCATCGGGGTGTACCTCGGCGGCGCAGCTGCCTTCGCGGTGTTCCTCCTCGTCGGGGACGCGCTGGTCGGGCTGTGGCTCGGGATCCTGCTGATGGGCCTGTTCAGCTTCGCCGAGTCGCCCCAGCTCCAGGCCCTTCTCGCCGACATCGCCCCGACCTCGATCCGGGATGCCTCGTTCGCGCTGTATTTCACCCTGGCGTTCGGGGTCGGCTCACTGTGGACGGCCGTCTACGGCGCGATCATCGCCTGGCTCGGCGAATCGGCCGGGCTGCCGATGGTCTTCTGGCTGATGGCGATCTCGTTCGTGCTCGCGGCCCTGGCCGTGGTCCGGATCCGCGAACCGAGCAGGGGGAGACCCGGGATCGCCGTCGAGGCCGACTGAGCGGGACACCTCGGCCGGGAGGACACCTGGACGGGGACGCCGAGTCCGGCCACAGAATGAGCGCCGGACCCGATCCCCTCGTGGGTCTGCGCCCTGGCCTCTGCTACACTGCGCGGGCCCTGTGACAACGGGCATCCGGTCGGGGCGTGGCGCAGCTTGGTAGCGCGTATCGTTCGGGACGATAAGGTCGTGGGTTCGAATCCCGCCGCCCCGACCAACACACCGGCGCACGACGCCGGTCGGACCATCTCAGACGGCTCTCAGTCGCCGTCCGGACCGTGAGGTCAGATGCCCACCCGACGAACCAGCCCTCGTCGCGCCGCGACCCGACCCAGCGTTCCCGACGAGCGGACCGCCGCCCTGGCGTTCGGTCAGGACGACGACGCAAGTCAGCCCGACCGACTCGCCGGCGCCGCGCCGTGGCTCGCCCTGCTCGCGATCATCATCGCCGCCGCTGCCCTCGCGTTCGCATTCGTCAGTCGCGGCGGGGGTGACCTGACGGCCTGCCGCTCGGCTGCCTGGGCGGCCGTCCCCAACGCCGACAAGCTCCCGACCGGCTGGCAGGTCGGCTCGACGGATCTCAATGCGAACGGCCTGACCGTGTCGCTTGTCGGGCCGGCTCCGGCGGACCAGACCGCCCAGCCACCGGTGGTCTACGCCAGCGTCACCTGCTACGGCGACGCCGCGGTCAGCGCCCTTGACCAGAACCGGGTCGGCGCTGCAGCCGCCGGGGCCACGATCACCGAACGGACGGCCAATGGCGACGCGTACGACGTCGACAACCCCTCGACCGGCTCAGTCACGACCCTCTTCCGGGTCGGTGGCCTGATCGGCCAGATCGCCGACGCCGGCTCGGCCGCCCCCGCCGACCTGGCCGCGATCACGACGGCGATGGCGACGGCAATGGGCGACGCGACCGCGGCCGGGACCGGTGGTGCCGTCCCGACCGACGCGGCGACCGGCAGTGACGGTCCGGCGGCATCCGATCCGCTCGGCAGTGCGGAGCCGGATCCGTCCGCCTTCGCCCCCGAACTCGAGGCCGTCCTTCCGACCGACATCGGCGGCTCGCCGCTCACCATCCAGAGCAACAGCGCAGCCGAGATCTTCGGCGACGACCCAACGTCCAGGGCCTTGGCGGCCCGAATTCGGGCGATCGGTGGGACGCTCGAGCAGCTCCAGGTTGCCCAGGCCTACGAGGACACCGCCCTTGCCTCGATCGTCGCGTTCCGGCTGCCGGGCGCCGACGGCGCTAAGCTCCGGGCGGCGGTCGAGGAAGCATGGTTGTCGTCGGGCAACGAGGGCGTGACGACGACCACCGTGACGTTCGGCGGCAAGAGCCTCACGAAGGTCGATTACGGCGACGATGGGTCGACTCAGTATGTCTACGGCAAGGACGACTACGTGGTCGTGATCGAGACGTCCGATACCGACGTCGCGACCGAGATCGCCTCGAAGCTCAAGTAGGGGCCATCGGCGCGCTCGTCATGCCTTCGCTGGCATCGACGCCGCGAAGGCCAGGCCTCGCTCGACCCAGCGTCGGATCGCAGCGTCGTCGTCGACGTCGGCGGCCGGGATGACGACGAACGCCTTCATCGCCCGGCCGGGCATCGGCTCGAAGCTGCCGGCGCCCGCTGCCTTGGCCGGCTCGATCTCCTCGGCCGGCAGGCGCACGACCCACGTGGCGGCGAACAGGCCGGTCGCCATGTTGCCGCCGACGAACGCTGCCGGGTAACCGAACATTTTCCTGCGCTGGGCGTCGGGGTAGTCGGCGAGGACCGATGCGAAACGCTCCACGAGGGAGCTCGGGGACATCTCGAAGCTTGGTGTCGCTCGCTTGGCCATGGGATCGCCTCCTCGTGCTGCGTCGAGTACACGGTAGACCGATCGCGCCCACGAGCGGGAGGAGTCAGATCGCCGCGATCGAGCGCGGGGCGTAGCGTGGCCCGAATGCCGGTGGGCGCAGCCCGCTGGCCTCCAGCAGCCGGACCACCCGGGCACGGTGACCGCGCCATGGCTCGAGCAGCTCGGTCATCCGGGCATCGTCGCCACGGATCTCGCCGGCCAGGGCGAATGCCACGAGATTCGGCAGGTGGAAGTCGCCGACGCTGACCGCGTCAGCATCACCGAGGGCCCGCAGAGCGACCTCGGCGGCCGTCCACGGCCCGATTCCCGGAATGGATCTGAGCCGGGCATAGGCCGCGTCGCGCGGCAGGCCCACGATCTCCTCCAGACGCTTTGCGTGATCGGCGACCCGCCGGACGAGGTCAGCTCGACGCCGCTCGATGCCGAACGGGTGGAGCTCGTGGTAGGGGATCGCGGCGACGACCGCAGGCGGCGGAAGGAGCCACAGGCCGAACGGACCGGGCGCCGGCTCGCCCCAGTGCCGAACGAGTCCGCGCAGCCCGCGCCAGGCCTCGGTGCCGGTCACCTTCTGTTCGAGAATCGCTGGAACGAGGGACTCGAAGAC
>JACCVQ010000014.1 GCA_013698095.1 Chloroflexota bacterium | reverse complement strand
GCGACGCGCTCATGCTTTCGCGCCGCTGACCCGGCGCGGCCTCCCGGCCGCTCGATCCGCCACGCGGGTCGGGCGGCCACTCGCTGTCCTGAGGTGTCGGCAGGCTCGTGTGGCGAGGCCCGTCGCCTGGCTACCGGCGGCGCGTCGCCGCGTCCCACGAGGCGGCGACCCAGGCTCGGGCATCGCCGATCGGCCCGGACGTATCGACAACGCGTGTCGCGCCCGGCCGGACACGCTCGGCGAGATTGCCCTGCGCGGCAATCCTGCGATCCGCATCGTCCGGGCTCGCGCCACGATCGATCACCCGCCCGCGCTGGATCGGTGGCTCGCACGTGACGAGCCAGACCTCGTCGCAGATCTCGGCCAGTCCGCCCTCGACGAGCTTGATGGCCTCGATCACGACGCCCGGCGCGCCCTCGACCTCGGCGCGCGCGATCGCGGCGAGGATCTGCTGGCGGACGACCGGATGGACGATCGCCTCGAGCCGGGCCAGCGCATCGGGATCGGCGAAGACGACGCGGGCCAAGGCGGCTCGATCGAGGCTCCGGCTGTCACTCCGGACACCGTCGCCGAACACGGCGAGGATCGCGTCGTAAGCGGGCTCTCCCGGAGCGGACGCCGCGCGGGCGACCACGTCGGCGTCGATGACGACCGCGCCGCGCTCACCGAGCCAGGCGGCGACCGCGCTCTTGCCGCAGCCGATCGGCCCGGTCAGCCCAATGCGGATCGTGCGCCGGCGATCGCCCGCGAGGGCGCCATCGGCCGCCGATTCGTCACTCATGGCGCCCGATCCTCGAGATCCAGCCAGGCATCCTCGGCGGTGGCGAGGGCCTGCTCGACATCGGCGAGCTCGCTCGCGACACGCCGCATCTCGACGAAGTTGGCCGCAATCGCCGGCGAGCCCATCGACAGCTCGAGCTGCGTCTTGCGCAGGCCGAGCCGGGTCAGGTCGGCATCGACCTGGCTCTTCTGGCGGCGGTAGGCGTCCTTCGACAGCTTGTCGCGTCGAGCACCCGTTCGCGACGCGACCCGGGTGCTCGATCGGGCGGGCGCGACTGGGACGTTGACGTGACGATCGGCCACGGCCGTCGAGACGCGCTGCCCCGAGCCCTTGCCACCGGCAATCGAGCCGTTTCCGCTCCCTGCGACGAGCCGGCTGCCGCCGTAGGCCCCGCCGCGCAGTCGGGCGGCCTCGCGCTCGGCCGCCTTGTGAACGGTCCAGCCGTCGGCGACCGCGGCTCGCCACTCCTTCCAGCCGCCGTCGAACGGGACAGCCAGACCGTCATCGACGACCCACAGGCTCGTGCACACGGTCTCCAGCAGGCGCCGGTCGTGCGAGACGACGAGAAGGGTCGCCGGCGACTCGGTCATGAACGCCTCGATTGCCTCGCGGGCCGGAATGTCGAGGTGGTTCGTGGGCTCGTCGAGAAGGAGTAGGTTCGAGGGCATGATCCCGAGCAGGGCGAGCTCCAGGCGGGAGCGCTCCCCGCCGGACAGCGCCCGAACCTCCTTGAAGACGTCGTCGCCCCGAAACAGGAACCGAGCGAGGAACCCACGCGCCTCGCCGGCCGTGACTGGGATCGCCCCGAGGAGCGCGTCGAGGACGGTCGCCCCCGGGATCGCCGCGTCGCGGAGCTGGGCGAGGTAGCCGGGCTGGACCGCGTTCCCGAACGAGAGCCCACCGTCGAGCGGCGGCAGATCACCGGCGATCGTCCGGAGGAGCGTCGTCTTGCCGGCCCCGTTCGGCCCCACGATCCCGATCCGGTCGCCGCGGGTGGCGGCCAGGAACGGTGCCGTCGCAACGCGCTTCGCGTCGGTCGCCGGCGCTCCGTCGGCGTCCAGCGCGCCGCGCCCGGGCAGGTACCCCACGACGAGCCCTTCGACCCGGATGACGATCTCGCCCGAGCGTGACGCGCCGCCGCCGGCCATGGCGCCCGCCGGGAGGCGCAGCTTCTTCGTCGCCTTGGGCGCCTCCACCTTGTCGGCCTGGAGCTGTTCGAGGCGGGCTTCGTGCTCGTGCATCTTGCTGAACTTGCGGTGCGAGCGGTAGCGCTGGACGAGCTCCTTCTCGCGCTCGATCTGCTCGGCCTGGGTGTCGGCGTCCTTGACCGCCCGGAGGTCGCGCTCCACGCGCTGGCGGTGGTATGCGCTGTAGTCGCCGCGAAAGATCGACAACTTCCGGTCGCGCAACTCCCAGATCCGGTTGACCGTGGCGTCGAGGAACGCCCGGTCGTGGGATGCGACGAGAAGTGCGCCGTGTCGTCGGCGAAGATGTTCCTCGAGCCATTCGATCGCGCCGATGTCGAGATGGTTGGTTGGCTCGTCGAGGAACAGCAGGTCCGGCTGGGCGACGACCAGCCGAGCCAGCGTCGCCCTGGTCTGCTCGCCGCCCGACAGCGCCGTCGGCGGCTTGGCCCATTCGTCGCGGGTGAAGCCGAGGCCTGACAACGCTTCGTCGACGCGCTGGTCGAGGGTGTACCCGCCGAGGATCTCGAACTGGTGCTGGAGATCGGCATAGGCCGGATCCTCGACGCGACCGGTCTGCTCGAGGTCGTGGAGCTGGTCCGCCATCGCCTCGAGATGGGCGGCGCCGTGGCGGACCGCGGCGCGCACATCCGGGGCGGCCATGAACGCGGCGTCGAAGTGCGACTCCTGGGCGAGCAGGCCCACGGTCAGTCCGCGCTTGCGGTGGACGCTGCCTTCGTCCGGCTCGTCGCGGCCTGCCGCGAGCCGCAGAAGGGTCGTCTTGCCGGCGCCGTTCGGCCCCACCAGACCGATCCGGTCCTCGACGGCGATCGCGGCCGTCACGTCGTCGAGGATCACGAACGTTCCGACCTCGCGCCGCACCTTGTCGAGCCGCAGGATCGACATCGATCAGCCGCCCACGGATGCGCGAGCGGCGGCTCGGCGGGTCGCGGCCGCCCGCTGGGTTCGCTCGGCCCGCGTCGCCCGGGTCCGCCCGCGGCTGTCCGGCGGTGCGCTCACGGTCCGGAGAATCGCCCGGGCACCGGCTCGATCGCCGGCCGGCAACCGCTGGCACCACGAGCAGAAGTGCGTCGCCCGGCCGCCGACGACGATCCGCCGGATCGGCCGGCCGCAGCGGAGGCATGGCGCGCCGGTCCGCTGGTAGACCGCGAGGTGGTCCTGCATCTCGCCGTCGCCGTCGGGCGCGGTGTAGTCGTCGATCGACGAGCCGCGCCGGATCACCGCTTCGGCCAGGATCCGCCGGGTCTCGATCCACAGGTGTCGCTCGTCGGCTGGTCGCAGGGTCCGCGCGGTCCGGAGCGGGTGGAGGCGCGCGGCCCACAGCGACTCGTCGGCGTAGATGTTGCCGACGCCGGCGACGAACGACTGGTCGAGAAGGAGCGGCTTGAGGCGGCCCTTGCGCGCCCGAAGCCGCTTCCGGAATGCACGCACCGTGAACGCGTCGAGCAACGGCTCCGGCCCGATCTTCGCGAATGGGTCCTCGGCAGCGGCGTCCGCGTCCGCCCCGTACAGCCCGATCTTCCCGAACTTCCGGATGTCGCGGAACCTGATTTCGCGGCCGTCCTCGAGGCTCAGGACCAGGCGGACATACGGATCCTCGGGGCCGCCCTGGGGCACGACGAACAGCTGGCCGGTCATCTTGAGATGGATCGTCAGGAACGCACCGCCGGACAGGTCGACCACGATCTGCTTCGCCCGCCGCCCGACGGCCTCGATCCGCCGGCCCGCGACGCCGTCGGCGAAGTCCTCCGGCGAGATCGCGCGGAGGGTCCGCGCCCAGGACGTCGTCGCGTCGACGATCGTGGCGCCGGTGATCAGCGGCCGGAGGTCGCGGGCGACCGTCTCGACCTCGGGAAGCTCAGGCATCGGCGCAGGCCTACCCGGCGATCGGGGCGAGCGGCGCCTCGAGCGGCAGCTCGCCGGCCTCGGCGGCGATCTCGTCCTCGCGGGTCAGCGGCGTCATCCCTTCCCAGTCGTCGCCCACCTTGATGTCGACGGTCAGCGGCACCGACAACGGCAGGGCGCTCTCCATGGTCTCGCGGACGATCGCCGCCAGCGCGTCCACCTCGCCGCGCGGCGTCTCGAACAGGAGCTCGTCGTGGACGCTGAGCAGGAGCCGGGCCCGGAGTCCGGCCGCGGCAACCCGCTCGCTCGCCCGGATCATGGCGATCTTCTGGATGTCGGCCGCGGTGCCCTGGATCGGCATGTTGATCGCCATCCGCTCGCCCGCGCCGCGGAGCGCCGGGTTCGACGCCCGGAGCTCGGGGATCTGGCGCTTCCGCCCGAGGAGCGTCTCGACGTACCCCTGGCTCTTTGCCTGCTCCTTGATCGCCATCATGTAATAGCTGATCCCGGAGTACGCCGCGAAGTACGAGTTGATGAACTCCTGGGCTTCCTTGCGCGGGATGTTCGCCCGCGACGCCAGCCCGAAGTCGCTCATCCCGTAGGCCAGCCCGAAGTTGACCATTTTGGCCATCGAGCGCTCGCCGTGGGTGATTTCCTCGGCCGGCTTGTGGAGGACCCGAGCCGCGGTCTCGCGGTGGATGTCGGCCTTCCGGGCAAAGGCGTCCTTCAGGTGCTCGTCACCCGAGACGTGGGCGAGGATCCGGAGCTCCACCTGGGAGTAGTCGGCGGCCAGCAGCGTCAGGTCCGGGGCACCGGCGACGAAGGCCCGCCGGATCCGTCGGCCGAGAGCCGTCCGGATCGGGATGTTCTGGAGGTTCGGGTCCGACGATGACAGGCGCCCCGTCGCGGCAACGGCCTGGTGGAACGTCGTGTGGAGCCGGCCGTCCTCGGCCATCAGCGTCGGCAGCGCGTCGACGTACGTCGAACGGAGCTTCGTGTAGATCCGCCACTCGAGGAGCTTGTCGATCATCGGGTGGGCGGGCCTGAGGTCCTCGAGCACCGACGCGTCGGTCGAGTAGCCCGTCTTGGTCCGCTTGCCCTTCGGCAGGTTCAACTCGGAGAACAGGATCTGCTCGAGCTGCTTGGGGCTGCCGAGGTTGAACTCGTGGCCGACGTCGACGTAGATCTCCTGTTCAAGCCGGTCGATGACCTCGCCGAACTCCACGGCCAGCCCGGCCAGCGCCTCGAGGTCGAGAGCGACCCCCACGGCCTCCATCCGGGCGAGCACCGGGATCAGCGGCAGCTCGATATCGCGGAACAGGCGCTCCAGGCTCACCTCGGTCAACCGCTTCTCGAGCGGTTCGCGGACCGCCAGCGCCGACAGGGCCTCGAGACCGGCCTGCGCCGTGGCCGGCAGCTCCGTTGCTGCGGGCAGGATCTGGTCGAGGTTCTCGGCGACCACATCCGCGATGGTCTGGCTCCGGAGCGCGGCGTTCAGGAGATAGGCAGCCACCTGGGTGTCGAACGCGACCGCTGTCGGCGGTCCCTCGAGGTCGTCGACGAAGCGGGCCACCAGGATCGGCTTGACCTCGTGGCCGACGACCGGGATGCCGGCCTGCTCGAGGAGCCGGCGGAGCGCATCGGCAGCCTCCGCCCCCTCGGCCGCGACGACACGACCGTCGGCGCCGGCGATGGCCAGCGCGAGCGGCGTGCCGCGCCGCGGTCGCGGGT
>JACCVQ010000011.1 GCA_013698095.1 Chloroflexota bacterium | reverse complement strand
AATTTAGGAGAGCTGCGATGAACCTTTCATTTGACAATATCAACGAGGCGATCCTTGCGATCGTCCAATTCGAGCGCGACAAATTCGATACCTTGCCGCCCCATGTTCAAGCCGAGCTGAACCGGCTTAACGGCCTCGGCATTTCCCCGGCCGAGCGCATCGTCCACACGGCTCAGGCGCTCTATTCAAATCGCGAGGCGCTCACTCGAAAGGCTGATCGCGAGCTTGTGGCGGCGCTGTTCGACTTTGCGGCCGAGGTCGGCCGGACGTGGTATGGCCTTGCCATAAACGGCCTCGGCGAGCGGCTATCCCGGACGCTGAGGGTTGAAAATGACGAGGAGGGGATGACGATCTCGGCCGAGGATATTCCGCCCGCGTTCGATCAATTCAAGCCGCCCGCGCCGCTCACTCCGATCACGCCCGAATAATCCATGCCGGCGATCGACTCAGGCCTCGCCGATTGGCTAAAGTCCGCCTCGCTCAACACGAGCGTGGCGGCGGACGGCGTGGAGTGGGGCGATCGAGCCGTCACGATCGAACAACAATCGCCGATCGATCTCAAGGCCGAGGCTCAAGTCGAGGCGGCCCGGATCGTGGCGTTTATGAGCGGGCCTCTCGTCAAGGATCGGGTGACTGTCAAGGGCCGCCGGCGGGACCTCTTGCATAGGGTGATCACCGCAACCGGGAACCGCGTCGGCTACACACTCGCCGGCGTCGTGGCGTTCGTCATCGGCGTTGCTGAGAACGAGAACGGGACGACCTCTCTCACCGTCTTGAGGAAGCTGACCTAATGGGCAAGCTCATGATCCTTCGCCCCTATGGGTTGGCGGCGTCCTCAGTCCCGGCGAACGCCAACCTATCGCGCGTGCTGACGCCTGATCCGAAAGAGGCCGTCTTTCTCACGGCCGGGACTCATAATATCAATTTCGATATCGGGAGCGTTGCTAACGTCGACACGGTTTTTCTCGGCTTCACCGGGTCCGCCGCGTGGAGCATCACCTACAGCGTGGACGGCGTTAACTATTCACAATGGCCGGGCAACCCGGCCCTCAGGAGCGATCTCGTCTCGCCCTACCTATGGTCGCCCGTTCGTCACGCGCTCGCGGTCCTCGCGAACCCGGTCCTCGCGCGATATGTCACGATCTCGGCAACGGTGGCGGCGGACTTTCCGATCGGCCTCGTGGTGATCGGCGCAAAGGTGCAATCCTTTTGGGGGCATGAGTGGGGAGCCGGCCGGCCGATCGAGGACACGGGGACGGCCGAGCGGCTGTTCGGCGGCGGGTTCGGCATCAACGAGGGCGCGCGGGTTAGCGGCTATCAATGGACGTTCGGCGATCTTACCGATCAAGAAATGCTCGATCTTTTCGCGCTCGCCAAGGATCGCGGGACGACCAGGCCGGTTCTCGTGGTGGAGGACCCTGATCAAACGGTCGGGCTTCACGAGCGCATTCATTGGGGGCTATTGGATCGTCTCGATGCGTATGAGCGAACGCACCTGAGCAACACGCGATGGAATATGAGGATCAGGGATTGGGCATGATGAACCTTTGGCCTGAGTGGATCGGGACCCCGCTCCAAATGCTTTCGGGCATTTCCCTCGTGAGCATTCTCGGACTCATGATCAAATCACAGCTTGCGAACCGCAAGCTCTCCCTTGAGGAAAAAGTCCTCACGGCCACGACCGAAACTGAGGCGAGAAAGCATTTGCTCGCCGAGGTTGAGTCGCTCAGGACCTCGATCCACCGTCAAAGCGAGCGCCACTCGACCGAGCTGGCAAGTGCCGAGGCGCGCTATGCCGCTCGCGCAAAGGACGCCGAGGATCGTCACGAGGAATGCATCGAAAGCCGTGACGCGCTCCGCGCCCGCCTGATCGCGGTCGAGGATGAAATGCACTGTAAGACGAGCGCGCTCCGCGATCTCGTGGCCGGCCTGAGGCGGATAATCACTCAAGCGTCCGCGCTCCACGCGATCGAGATCACCGAAAATTTGTCAACGGACGTTCGCGAGGCGGCCGAGCGGGTCGATCGGCTATTCCGGGAAGGGAGATACACAAATGACGACAAATGCTGATCGAATCGCCGCCGCGCTGAGGCCCCTCGCGCCGGACAATCGGCTCATGCCGAACGAGGTCCCGGTGATCAACTCCCTCGGCGAGCTATGGGAAGCGCGGGCCGGCTCGGGCGTTCTCGTGCCGGCGGTGGCGGCTGGCAAATATAAGCTCGGCAAGGCGTCCATGGACCGGCTCGCGAACGTCCGGCGCGAGATCGCGCTCACCGCCATGCTCGCAATCACCCTCACCGTTCAAGATTTCGTTGTCCTCCAAACGCTGAGGAGCGTGGACGAGCAACGCAAGGCCGTCGCCTCGGGCAATTCGCGGACCATGAAATCAAAGCATTTGCCGGACGAAACCGGCAAGGCCCGCGCCGCCGATCTCGCGGCATGGGAGAACGGCGCGATCTCGTGGGAATTTGGGCGCTATGCGGATATCGCTTTCGCCATGGATCAGGCCGCAACGCAACTCGGCTACGCTGGCAACATCCGTTGGGGCTGCGCTTGGGATCGCGTCCTCTCGGATTTCGGCGGCAATCGGCAAGCCTATTTGAACGAGGCCGAGGCTTACGCTAAGCGCCACGCCGGCTCAGACTTGATCGACGGCCCGCATTTCGAGTGGGTTGCGTGAAGCTGGTCGATTTCCTTGAGGAGCGCGCCAAGCGCCGCGAGCGGCGTTTTAGGGCCTTGCTCGAAACCGGACGGCCGCTCAGCCCGCTCGATCGCCTTCCCGGATGGCCGTCTGAGCAATTCATCATCGCGGTCGCGATCCTCGGCCTGTTCGCCGGGGCCTATATTGACGAGGCGGACAAGGACACGCGCAACCTCATGGTCGGCGCGCTGATCGCGGCGTTCGCCGGCGCATGGGGCTATTTCCTCGGATCGAGCAACTCCGCGCAAAAGGCCGGCGATCGAACCGATCAGGCGCTCGCTCTCGGGCGGGACGCGGTGAAAGCTCTCCCGGCCCCGTCACCGCCGCCTGAGCCGGACGTGACGCTCAAGCCCGGCGAGACGGCTCAGGCTGAGGAGCTTGGCGACTCCCGCTAAGCCTTGCGCTTGAGATAGGACCGCTCGCGATCCATGTAGGGGACCGCTAGAACGTCTCTCACATAGTCGGCAACGGGCGAGGTTGCGTTGAGCGGATAGCGCCCCTCCTCGGAATGCTTGGCGTTGAGTTTGTCGAGGATCGACGTCATTTCCTCGAACGCGCGCTTGCCGATCTCGCCAGCTCCCCGCGTCTTGCGCCATATCCGCGCCACGGTGATCAGGACCGCGCCCTCGGCCTTTTCCCGCGCCGCCCATGCCGAGCGGCACTTGTCCGCGCAAAAACGCTTGTGCTGTCCCGGACCCTTCACGGGCGGGTGAAACTCCCCCGAGCATTCAGGGCAGACCCGGACCCGTGGGGCGATATCGGCCGCAACGGGCGCGTCGGCGGCAACAGGCGAGGCCTCGGCCTTGTCGGCTATGGCGGGGAGGTTGAGCGTCATCGGGCGTTCCTTGGCGGTTTCTGAGGTTCCGAGTTACTCGCAAACTCAACGCAATGCAAGGGCCGCTCGTCATAGGGCTCGGGCGGTGATATGGCCTTGGGCGCGGCGGGAGCCGCGTTCAACGGGAGAAACCTCATGAGAGCCTTTTTGCCTATCGTTGCCGCTCTATGTCTATCCGCTTGCGCCACCCTCGGCGCGGGCGGCGCGATCCTCGACACTGTGTCGTCGATCACCTCCTCGCCGGCCGTCAAGGTTGCCGGGGACAAGGTTCAGCTTGAGGGCAAGCGCGCCCTCGTCCTTGCCTCGAACGCCTATCAGGGAGCCGGTGCGCTGATCGTCCCCCTGATCAACGCGGACAAGCTCAGCGTGGCGCAAGTCAACCGCGTCGAGGCGCTGAACAAGGCGGCCGTTCGGTTGCTGGAGGGAAGCGACAAGGGCCTCAGCCTTGCCGGACGAGCGGCCGGGATATTCTCGATCGCCGATGAACTCACTCGAATTGCAGGGAGGTAACAATGGACTATTTGCAGAAAGCCAAGGACGCGCTCGCACTGATCAAACGAGGCCGCGAGGCATTGGGCGGGATCATGGACGCCGTGAAAGACGGCAAGGCCGGGATCGACGCCGACACGATCGGCGAGATTGACGGCTTGCTCGAACAAGAGCGGATCGAGAACCGCGAGACGAACGCGGCGATCACCGACGCGATCGCGGACTTTCGCGCCCGCCAAGGCTAACGCTGAGGGGCGAGGCGACCAGGCCTCGCCCCAAAGCATTGCAGCTCGAACGAGATTTGCCCGGCCTTGTCCATGATCCGCCGGCGCTCCGCTTCCTTTCTCGCCTTCACGCCGGCCGCCCTCATTGGGGCGTCATAGCGATTGTGGCATTGCTGACAGGCGTGGAACATTCGCTCGATCGTCTCCTCCTCAAGCGGGACGCCATGCTCGTGAGCAAGCGTGAGGACGACAATCGATCCCGTCCGGGGATGCGCTAGGCCGTTGATTGCATCGCACCGGCCCTCCTCGTGGACAGTCCCGCATTTGCCGTCACACTCGCATCGCCCGCCGCTACGGTTGGCAGCTTGCGCCACCATCGCCCGCCACGTTCTCGGATAACGGGCGCGGTTCTCAGGACGGATCGGCATTGCGCCCTCCCTCGCCCTCGGACGCCGGGAACTGAGCGGGCCGCTTCCTCTCCATGCCGACCGAATTGAAAGCGGCGCGGGCGGCCCGGCGAGCGTCTTGCTCACTGATCCGCCCGTCCAACGCGCGAACGATCGCCTCCCCGGCCGAGGCCGAGTCCTGGTCGTCATAGACGACGCGGCATCCCGAGATCATAGAACGAACAGCTCCTCGACAAGCTCGATCGGGGCGAGCTGGCGAAAGCAATAAAGGAATTCCTCGGCCGCCTCGTCAAATCCCCACGGTTGCCTGATCTCGATCGGGAGCGGGAGGTGGACCGCCCAATCGCGCCCCTTGCCGATATATTCCGGCATGAGATCGCGCTGTTCGGTCGAGAGCATTCTGAGATCGAGGGCCTTGAGCGCCACCTTGTCCACCTCAGGGACGCGGAACCTCTTGAGCGCCGAGGCCTCGCACCGCTTTTCGAGCGTCCGAAATTGAGGAAAGAGCGCCTTGAGCGGGCCGACCATATCCCCGCAAGTGGCCTCGCCCGCCTCGTGCATGAGGAACGGATAGGCCAGCTCAGGCGGCGCGGCGCGCGCTCCTCGGACGCAATGCTCGGCGACCGAATAGCGAACCCGTTGACGAGTGAAGCGGCTCACGCATTGCCCGGCGAATCGAGACGCGGCGGCGAGGCCGAACGCGATATCCTCGATCTCGATCGTCGCCGCCTCGGGATCAAGGAACGAGAATTCGCTCCCTGATCCGAGGATGATCGTTGGCGTCCCCGTGGCGGTCGTCATGCCGCCACCGCCGGGCGCAAGCGGCGAACGATCGCGGGCATTCCCGATCCACGACTCAAGCTCTCGGCGAGCGGGAGCGGGGTCGCGCAAAAAGCGCATTCGGCGAGGAGCCGCCCGATAAGCCAATGCGTCCGCCCGCAACCGGGACAGTGATTAACTTGATGCTCGCGATAGACGGCGTGATACCCTCGCGCCGCCGGATCGAATATGCTCATGATCATTCTCCTCCCGGATTGCTGAGGGCCGGGTCCTCGGGAAATCCCGCGTCATCGTCGTCGTCCGCCGGTTGCAGCTCGCCGGCTCGCCGGCTGTTCGCCTCCACGACTCGGTCATAGAGCGAGGGATGCTTGTCCTTGAGGTTGTTGACGAACTTGACCGTCCCCTCCTCGGATTGAAACGCGCGAAGCTGGTCGCGGTCCTCGATCCCGTTGACGCGAGTCACATAGGAGTCCGCCATTTCGGCCGGCGATCGCTTGCGCGGGCCGCCTGATCCACCGCCGCCGGCGTCCGATCGAGGCGAGGACTGGTCGATCTCACCGCGTTGCCACCGCGCGAGGGCTTCGCCTAGCTCCTCGTCCAATGGCGCGCCCTTGCGGATATAGCGGGCGAGATAATTGGGGAGCTTGATCACGAAATCCTCGCCGGCCTTGTCCGATCCCCACAAGGCAACGCCGTTCGATCGCGGCGGGAGGAGGCACGTCAAGTCCATGATCCCGAGCAGCTCGTCCCCGGCGATCGGCATATATCCCATTTGAACCGGCGTCTTGCTCCCCGGATTGGTTTTCGTTTTCGGCCGGGCGCGAAACGTCATGATGATCGGAATCTTGATTTGCTGAATCCCGGCCGTGAGGACGCGGCGCGAAGCCTTGGGCGCATTCCACGCCGCCCATTCGTTCCCGCCCATGTTCGGGACGTTGCGATCATGCCAATCGAGGACGCCGCCGGGTCCCTCGTGTTCGTCGCTGGCATTGTCCACGATGATTGCCGCCGGATTGAGCTTCGCGGCGGCATGGATCGCGTCAAGAAAGCTCGCCGGCTCGAACGGTGGCGTGAAGGGAATATAATCGAAATCGAACCCCTCGGGATTGCGGGAGATCAGATATTTCCGAGCGCGGCCGGCCTCAGTATCAATGAGCGCCGGCTTGCCTCCCCGGACGCGAGCAATCCCGCTCGCGATCCTGAGGGCCGAAACCGTCTTGCCACCGCCGGGCGGCCCCATGAGGCCAAGGCAAAGCGGCTCCCCGGATTGATCGTCCGGGTTGACGTCGAACGCGCGCGGGGTCCGGGGACCGGCGGCCATTATGCGCCTTCCCCAAGCTCAATCGCCTCGCGCCGCTTGTCCTCCCACGGCGGCATGACGAGGCGCTCGACCGTGTTGCCGAACCCCGGCCACCGCCCGGCGTATAGGCACCGGCCGAACCGCTCAATCGCGAGCTGGCATTGCTTGATCGAGCTATATTCCCAACCTTTCTCGATACCGACCAGGCGCGAGGTATAGGGCGCGCTCGGCTTCACCATGAGGTCCGCGAATTTCACGCGGCCGGCGAGATCGGGCCGGACCATGCCGACGCCGTGGGGATAGAGGGACGCTTGCCGATCCCAACCCATTGCGAGCATTTGCCGCGCCACCTTGCCGTCATAGAGCATCGCGGTGACTTTCGGATCGAGGATCGTCGCCAGCTCCTCGCACCACACGTCCATGAGGCCGCGAACCCATATCGGCCCGGCCGAGGTTTGTTCTTGCCACACGATCGCGACCTCAGTTTCATAGGCCGCGCCGTCGAGCGCTTCCTTGATCCTGTCCCGGATCACGCCGGCCATGATCTCGGCCTCGTCAAAATCCGCTCGCTTGATCGGCGTGAGGCCGTCCGCGATCGCGTTATCCCGGAATGACTTTGCCGCGCCCGAGCGCCAATCGGCAAACTCGGCGATCGCGTAGCCTCGCCCTTTTCCGAGCGCGAGCTGATGCACCACGTCGCCGCGCCGTTGCGCCACGGTGGAGGCGATCGCCTCGGCGTCCGGGTTGAGCCGGGGATGCTGGAAAGCGAAATCGAGCGGCGTCTCGTCGAGGAGATATTTCATGCCACTGTTCGAGAGAGACGGGTCGGGCGTGAGCTGATCGGCATAATAGGCCTCAAGGTCCACGTCCGGGATCAAGCGCCACCCTTCGCGGCTCACCTCGGCCGCCGGCGCTTTCTCACGCGCCTCGCCGAGATTAAAATCCTCGCGGAACTGTTCGTCGTTCGTGTCTTTCGTCATGATTGTGTCCTCATTCTTTCGAGATTGGCGGCACAGGCCGCTTGTGTTTTTGCCATGGCAGCGGCCGGGTCGCGATTGAACTCGGCCTCAGCCGCTTCGCATTCATCCGAGCAAAAGCCGGACCCGCCGCCGCGCTTGTTGCCGTCGCAATAATCGCAGCGCCAATGATCAGGATAAAGGCTCACGGTCGCCTCCCGAACGCAACCACCGCCCACCATAGCAAGGCGAGCGCGGCTAAACCCATGAGCAAGGGGTCACATTCTTCCGGGGCGATCCACGTTGCCGCGATTGAAAGCAACACAATCGCCAGCGGGGGACGCTCCCATTTCATAGGAGTGATCCCTCGGGCTTGGGCGTGGAGAATTCACGCATGGCCTGAGGTTTGCGGCGCTCGGCCGGTTGATCCGCGCTCTCGGCTCCACTCTCGGCCGGGTCCGCCGCTTCACCTTTCTTGCGGCGCTTGGGCGGCTCCACTCGCTCAGGATCGGGCGCGCCTTTGACCTTGCCGGCCTCCATGATGATTCCAGCGCCCTCCTCGCCGACGAACTCTCCCCATATTTGAAAGTCGTTCGCCTTTGCCGTGTCCTTGAGGACGGCGAGGTTTTTCTTATCGAGGAGCGATCCGTCTTTGATCCTCAGGACCCGCAAGCGAGGGTTCGCCGCCATGGCGATTGCCACCGACGCCTTGAGCTGTTCGGCTGAGGACGCTTGCGAGAACGGTTCGCCGTTGAGGGTGACGATCAGCTCGTCCGCGATCGTGGCGAACGAGAGGCCCTCGACCGGCATTTTTGCCTCGGCGAGAGCTTTCTCGCGAGACGCCGTTCGCGCGCCCATGCCGGCGGTGAGCTTTTCGCTTTGCGCCTTGAGGGTGGCGAACTCGGCCGCGAGCTTCGCGCGCTCGTCCCGCCGGGCGATCAGGGCCGAGACGCGCTCGGCCTCGGACAGCTCGGACCTCAGGGCGGCCGTGTCCACGGGAGCCGCGATCGGCGTCTCCTCCACCTTGTCGAGAGCATCCCGGCGCTCGTTCGCCTCGTCTTGTTTCAGTCGAGCCTCAGCTTGCGCGCCGTCCGCCTCGGCGCGAAGCCGATTGGCGGTGGCCTCTTGCACGGCGGCGGCCTCGGACAGCCGAGCGATCGCCTGAGCCTCGCTCTCGCGGGAAGCGCGTTCCCGATCGAGCGCGCTGTTCGTCTCGGCCGCATTCGCCAGCTTGTCCGCGATCGCGTCCTTGTCCGGGGCCGCCTCGGGCAGATCGGCCGGGACAATGATCCCCTCGATCCGGGCCTTGAGCGCGGCGGCGTCACGGTTGACCTCGCGCCGCTTTTCATAATCCGCCTTGTCCTCGGCCGCGAGCTGATCGAGATCGACGTCGAGCTTCACGAGCCGCCTGATCTCGGCCGCCTGAGCCTTGCCGTCCATGTTCGCGAATTCGAGCGGATCGAACGAGATCGATCCCACGAGAGCGTCGAGCATGGTTTGACCTTGCGTGAAAACCGCGCCCTCGGCGTTCTCCACCTTGAGTTTTGTCGCGCCGTCCTCGCCGAAATAGCGCGTCACGCGCAGCTCGCCGAGATCGAGCTTGATCAGCGCATATTCCTCGCCCGTCCGAACGGGCTTGATCGGCGCAGCGTCCTTGCCGGCGAGCGCCGCAAAGATCGCGTCGAGGACTGAGGACTTCCCCTCGCCGTTGTTCCCCCGGACCTCGATCAAGTCACCCGCCGGCGTGATATCCACGGCGACCAGGCGTTTGAATCCCTCGGCTTGTAACCTCACAATTCGCATTGTCATTCTCCCTTTTCGTTGAGCGCCTTGATCGCGGCGACGAACAGTTTTGCACGCTCGTCAGTGCGCGTCTTTCGATCCCAATGGGCTAGGGCTTGAGCGCGAGTCCAAGGGCCGCGACAGCCCGCAACGAGTTGGCCGGTGTCGCTTTCCGAGAGGGTATATTCACCGTCCGATGCGAGAGCGCGCCAGCGCGTCGCTTCGCCGGTTAGGCCATACCAAACGGTCGGGAATTTCAGGTTGGTTTCTCCGCTGAGGTAGAGATAGCCGCCCACGGTGAGCCCGTCCGGCAAGGCGGTGATCGCGGTGCCGCTGAGGTAGAGAGAGCCGCCCACGGTGAGCCCGTCCGGCAAGGCGGTGATCGCGGTGCCGCTGAGGTCGAGATAGCCGCCAACCTCCATGCCAGTGGGAGCCTTGCCCGCAATAATCAGCCGCAGCGCTTTTTCAGCCGTGTATTTCGCCATTTCTATTCCTTCCTTCCCATAATCTGAGCCGATCCTCGCGGCGGGACCCTAAGGCCCCGCCGTCCGGGCGGCTCAGGGCAACAGCGAAACCGTCACCTCGCCGGACACGCCCTTGATCCGGCCGCTTGCGTGGGGATGCGGATCAGCGCTCACGATCTTTGCAACGCCTGTCACCTTGACCGGGAGGCCGGCCGCGTCCGTTCCGTCAATGGTGATTGCCGCGCCGACGCGCTTCGCCTCCCACTTGCGGACAATATGGGCGCTCACGGCTTGCCGCTCTCGGACTTGGTCGCGCCGTCCTCCTCGTGGAGATCGCCGCCCTTGGCATGGGCGGACGGGTCGGTCGGGTCCCCAACCTTTTCGAGCTTCGCGCCGTCCTCGATCAGCTCGGCCATGCGTTCCGCGCTGATCGGCCCGGCCTCGACGATATGGTCCCGCGCTTGCGCGGCGGTCCCGGCCTTGACGAGTCGAACCTTGTTCTCGCCCCGGACCTTGCACTCATAAATCGGCATTTGATCACCTCATGCGTTCGCTCTCGCCAATCGGGAGCGTGGACCGTCTATTGGTCCACGTTCGGGCGCAACGCAACACGTTTTTCCGCTTGCGCCGAAAAGCCTCCCTCGCTTATCGAGGGGCGTGAGGCTTAGATCGTTCGCTCTATGCCGCTCGATCTACTCTCTCCCCAAAGGTCAAAATGCCGAGGAAATTGCATCCGAATATCGATCCGGCCGCGCCGGCGTGGCGAGTCGCGAGCTTGTGGCGGACGAACAGCCGATTCGCGCGAGCGATCGGACGGACCCCGTCGACGACTCACGATTGGCTTGTGAAAGGAATCATCCCGCAAGAGGCTCACGCGGACGTGATCGCCGCCGCCAAGCGGGACAGGAAGGCGCTCAGGGCCGACCATTTCGTCGATCGCCGGTTGTTCGCCTCAACGCCGGCCGCGCCGGCGATCGAGGCCTCGGCCGCATGAGAATTGAGACGATCGGATCGGCCACGCTCTATCACGCCGATTGCCTCGACGTGGACCTCGATCTCAGCCGCGTCGGCCTCGTCACCGACCCGCCCTACGGGATCAACTATGCCTCGCGCCCCTCTAAATGGCAGCGCCGCGCCAGCATGGAGCCGAGGACGTGGGATGAAAAGATCGCCGAGGGCGTGGAGGGGATGGCTGAGCGCGCGCTCGCCTCGATCATTTGGGGCGGGAATCACTATTCGCTCCCGCCGACCTGCTCATGGCTGGCGTGGATTAAGCCGGACGCGCCGCCGAGCAATGGTCAATTCGAGATGGCGTGGACTTCGCTCGATCACCTCACGCGATATTTCATGTTCCATATCGGCTCCATGAACCCGCACCGTTGCGGCCACCCGAATCAAAAGCCGCTCTCGCTCATGGCCTGGTCGTTGACCTTCCTCCCTGAGGTGGACGCGATCGTGGACCCGTTCATGGGGAGCGGAACGACCGGGATCGCGGCCGTCCACGCCGGCCTCCCGTTCATCGGGATCGAGCGAGAGGCGGACTATTTCGATCAGGCTTGCGAGCGGATCGCCCTCGCCGCGAATGACGAGCAACGGATCGCGGCGTCGGGGAGGATGCTATGAGCAAGCGCCTCAACGGGACGGACACTAAAGACGCCGAATATCCGCGTGATCCGTTCGGCTGGTATGTTGAGACGGCCGCGTCGGTGGATCAGCTCGCGGACGCGATCGATTTCCGCGACTCCCTGATTTGGGACCCGTCATGCGGCTCGGGAAATATCCTCGACGTCTTTGCCCGGCGAGGGCATCCGACGATCGGCTCGGACGTGATCGATCGGTTCAAGCCGGGCGGTCATCGCTTCTATCGCGGGAGCTTCCTGAGCTGCACGAAATGGCCGACCATGGGCGAGCGCCCGCTCTCGATCGTTTGCAACCCGCCCTATAACGAACCCGCCGCCGGCATGGCCGAGGCGTTCATTTGGCGCACCTTGCAGCTCGTCCCGTTCTACCGGGCCGCGTTCCTCGTCCCGCTCGAATTCCAATGCGGTCAAGGCCGCTATGAGAAATTCTATGCTCCCAAGCCGGCGGCGGGAATGCGCCCCTCGCACGTTGCCTCGCTCATGGAGCGGCCGTCGATGCCACCCGGCGAAATGCTCTCAGCTCTCGGCGAGTCATGCCGCAAGGGTGGAATGGCCGACTATTGTTGGATCATCTACACGGCCGGCGGCCCCTATCAGACTGAACATTTATTCTTGAGGCCGACCCCTGAGGCGGACCTTGACCTATCCGCGCGCCGCAAGCGCGCCGATCGCAACGCCGGGGCGCTCCCGGCCATTGGAACGAGGACGAAATAATGGGACGAGGAAAGACGACACAGGCCCCGGCCTCGCCGAACGCGGACAATAGCGGATCGGCGATCGAGGACCTCAACAAGGCGGCGGACGCCGAGCAAGCGGGCGAGGTTGCGGACACGGTTGCGGCCGGCGCAATCGAGGGCGCGGGCGCGGCGCTTGAGGCGGGCGGCGATGCGCGGGACGTGGCGGCGGCCACGATCGGCGGCGCGGCGGCGGCAACAGCCGAGGCAACCGGGGCGAATGAACCGGGCGGCGAGACTGTCACCGGGGACGGCACCGGCGAGGCCCTCCCGCCGATCGATGATCATATCACCGCGTTCGAGCGCCGATGCGAGCGCCTGGTCGGCATTGCCGAGGAGGCGGAATTCGAGAGCGGGACGCTTGTCGGGGATATTCGGGACGCGCTCCTCGAAATCTTCAAGAACCGCCCCAAGCCGTGGTCACAGCTCTCGGCCGCCGAACAGGGTGATATCAACCGCGCCCTCGAATCCACGGCGAAAAAGGTTCTCCGCAAGCTCGTGATCGTTCTCGCCGAGGAGGATGACGTGAGCGTGAATGCCACCCTCAAGGGCTATGCCGTGGACGGCGAGACGTTCAAGCTCAAGGTCGTTGCCAAGGGTGACGAGGAGACGGCCGCCGAGCTGTTCCGCATGGACGGGCATGAGGTGATCCTGATCCGCGCCGATGCTCGCCGGTTCCATGGGCAGCGCAAGGACGGCGAGGTTCAGCCGGATCAACCGACGCTCGGCTTCTCGGACGGTGCGGCCGTGGCACCGACTGAGATCAAGTCCACGCCGCCGGCGGACGATAGCGATCTCGCCGGCGAATCAAGCGAGGAGGAGGACGCGAGCGACGACGTCAACCCGCTCGACAAG
>JACCVQ010000256.1 GCA_013698095.1 Chloroflexota bacterium | reverse complement strand
GGCTGCGGCCGGCCAGGCCCCGGTCTCGTTCATCGTCGGCGCCGCAGTTGAGCCCGGCCGGGCTGGTCGTGCCCCGGTCGGCGGGGCCCGCGGTCGTGTCGCTGAAGCGACCGGCTCCGGCAACCGGTATGCGAGCCTGCCGATCCCGAGCGCGGGTGACGTCGTCCTCGGCTTCGAGTTCCGACGCGCCGCCGACGCGGAGCGCGTGGCGGACCGCCTCCCGCCGACCCTGGCCCGCCACGCCGCGGTGGCCCTCGCCCTGGTCACCGAGCAGCTCGCGACCGAGCGCGAGCTGGCCGCCCTGCGCGCCCGCGAAGCCGAGCGAACGACCTTCGTCTCGACCGTGGCCCACGAGCTGCGGACGCCGCTGACCGGCCTCCGCGGCTACCTCGAGCTGATCCTCGACGGGAAGGTGTCGGATCCGGCCGTGGAGCGCGACTTCCTGGAGCGCGGTCGCTCGATCGTCGGCTCGATGGGCGAGCTCGTCGGTGACCTGCTGGAGCTGTCGCGGCTGGAATCGGGGACCCTCGGCCTGGAGCTGGAGCCCTTCTCGGTGGCGGACGCCGGGCAGCACGTCGCAGCCGGCCTGCTGCCGATCGCGATCGAGCGCGGCGTCCACCTCACCACGAACCTGCCACCGCGCCTGCGGGTCGCCCTGGGCGATCGACGGCGGGTCGAACAGATCCTCACGAACCTCGCCGCGAACGGCCTCAAGTTCACTCCGAGCGGCGGAACCGTCGAGATCGCGGCCCGGATCGACGGGCAGGTCGCCATCCTCACGATCCGCGACGATGGCGCCGGGATCCCGGCCGACGATCGTGGCCGGATCTTCGAGCGGTTCCACCGGATGGCCGGGCACGAGCGGATCACCGGGACGGGGTTGGGCCTGCCCATCGCCCGCGACCTCGCCCGCCAGATGGACGGTGACCTGAACGTGGCGTCGCTGCCCGGCGCCGGCTCGGCGTTCGTCCTCGTGCTGCCGGGTGCCGCCGGAGCCGCGCCGGAGGTCACCACCGCCGCGCTGCAGCGAGCCCTCGTCCTGGAGGATTCGGCTCTCGCGGAGCGCGCCCTGCGCCGGGCATTCACCGAGCAGGATGGGGGCGACGACCGGGACGACGACCGGGACGACGACGGGTCCGGCCACGACGGCCACGGGACGCGCGGCACGGAACCGGGCCGGCGGACCGGCAGCGCCCGGCTGCGTGCCCTGCCTGGATCGCGCGAGAGGTCGTCGACCAGCGTCTGAACGGTCGCGTCCGCGAGTTGTCCACACTCGTGACCGCGGAACGTGGATTCGTGGATAACCCCGTTGACTCGGGCCGGCTCGCGACCTACTGTCCGGCATCCGCACCGATCCACCCTGGGGACCGAGGCTGGCGAGGGGTACGGGGAAACCCGACCGCGAACCGGACCAGCCGCGTCAGACCGGGCACACGGTCGGTGGCACGTACGACGACGCCGGGAGCGGAGCCCGGGCGGCCCGCAGGCACGACCGACAGGAGGAGTGCCTGGACCGTCCGCGGGACCCGCTCCCGACGCGCGTCGAGTCCTGTCCACCCTTGCCGCCGGCGTACCACGACGCCCTCGATGCGGCGCTGGCCGGGCTCGGGATCGACCTGGACGACACGGCCCGCAGCGCGATCGACGGACACGTCCGGCTGCTCATCGCCTGGAACGCGGTGATCAACCTCAGCGCCATCCGCGACCCCGCAGGCATCGCCATCCGCCATGTCGCCGACAGCCTGACCGCGCTTCCGGAGCTCCGCCGGCGCGGCATCGACCGCTTCGTCGACCTCGGCAGCGGCGGCGGCTTTCCCGGCCTGCCATTGGCGGCGTCCGTGCCGGCCGATCGGGCGCTGCTCATCGACTCGGTCGGCAAGAAGGTCCGGTTCCTGGCCACGGTCATCGAAGCGACCGGCATGGGCCGGTCCGTCGCGGCCGAGGCCGCTCGGTCCGAGAGCCTGGCCGCGAGCCCGGCCGATCGGGGCCGCTGGCCGGCCGTGACCGCGCGCGCCGTGGCGCCGCTGGCCGAGCTCGTCGAGCTGGCCCTGCCACTCGTCAGACCCGGTGGGATCCTCGTCTCCTGGAAGCGCGACGCCGCGTCCGGCGGCCGCGGCCTGGCTGACGAGCTCGCCGCCGGTCGGCGGGCCCTCGCCGCCATCGATCCTGAGGGCCGGATCGACGTCCAGCCGGCCCTGTCAGGCCGCGCGTCGGGTCACGGGATCCTCGCCGAGCTCGTCGATCATCGGCTGATCCTCGTCGAGCGCGGCCGCGGGCCGGTCGCGGGGGCCTGGCCGCGTGACCCCGCCGCACGAAGTCGTGGTGCGTGGTGAGGAGGCGCGTCGGCTCGGTCGGTCGATGGAGCCAGCTGCGGATCGCCCGACGGTCCAGCGGGAGTGCGGCCCGCAGGATCGTCGGGTGCTCGGACGAGCTGCTCGGACGAGCTGCTCGGACGAGCTGCCCGCCCGCTTCAGCCAGCCGCGCTCGCCCGCGATCTCGGCAGTGGTCCGGCGCTTGCGATCGATCGCCCCGAGCACCGCAAGGCGGGTGAGAGGTCCAGCGCTCTGGCTCGGCCTCATGAAGCCTCCTCCGCTGCTAGGCTGGTCGGGTGCGTGTCGCGGTCCTGTCGGACGTCCATGCGAACCTCGTCGCCCTCGACGCCGTCCTCGCCGCCGTCGGCACGGTCGATGCCGTCTGGCACCTCGGCGACGTCGTTGGCTATGGGCCGGATCCCGATGGGGTCGTGGACCGCCTGGCAGCGATCGGGGCGGTCGGCGTCAGCGGCAACCACGACCTCGCTGCGCTCGGCGGCCGCGAGATCGACTGGTTCAACCCGGATGCCAAGGCGGCGATGGAGTGGACCCGCGGCCGGATCAACGACGTGAGCCGGGCTTGGCTGAGCGCGCTCCCGACGACGCACCGTGAGGGCGACCTGACCCTCGTCCACGGCAGCCCGCGCGACCCGGTCTGGGAGTACATCACCTCGGTCCCGGTCGCCCGGGCCAACCTGGCGGCACTCGAGACGCCGTTCGGGCTCCACGGCCACACCCACCTGCCGATGGCCTGGGCAGACCGCGATGGCCGGATCGATCCGATCTCACCCGGACCGGGCTCGACGTTCAAGCTCGATGGCCGGCCGGTGCTCCTGAACCCCGGCAGCGTGGGCCAGCCTCGTGACGGCGATCCGAGCGCCAGCTGGCTCGAGGTCGACACCGATGCGGGCCTCGCCACCTGGCGGCGCGCCAGCTACGACATCGAGGCCGTCCGGACCGCGATGCTCGAGGCCGGCCTGCCCGGCCGCCTGGCCGATCGCCTGCGGGCCGGCCTGTGACGCCATGATCGGCGGACGGCGGCCCATCCAGGGTCGGAAGCCGGGTGACCGGCGGGTCCGTGTCGAGCGCCCGCATTCCGCGCTCTTCCGCTGGACCGGCCCCGGCCAGCTCACCGCCAAGGAAGCCGCCTCTGTCCCCACGACCGCCACGGGTCGTCTGTTCGCGCGAGTCAAGGCCCTCCTGCTCGGGCGCCCGCTGGCGAGCGAAGCCGAGCTCGGCGAGCGGCTGTCCAAGAAGAAGGCCCTCGCGATCTTCAGCTCCGACGCGATCTCCTCGTCGGCCTACGCGACCGAGGAAATCTTGCGGGTCCTGATCCTCGGCGGGATCGCGGCCCTCGCGTGGGGCCTGTGGGTCAGCGTCGGAATCGCGGTCCTCCTGATCGCCGTCGCGATCAGCTACCGCCAGATCTGCATCGCCTACCCGAGCGGCGGTGGCAGCTACTCGGTGTCGAAGGTCAACTTTGGCCGGCGGACGTCGCTGATCGCTGCCTCGGCCCTGATGATCGACTATGTCCTGACCGTCGCGGTGTCAGTCGCATCATCGATCGAACAGGTCACCTCGGCCGTGCCAGAGCTGTTCGACGTGCGGGTCGTCCTCGGCGTGGTCGCGATCGTCCTGATCACGATCGGCAACCTGCGCGGCCTGCGTGAGGCCGGCAACCTGTTCGCCATCCCGACCTACGTGTTCATCGTCTCGGCATTGCTGATGATCGTCATCGGCACGATCCGGATCGTGGTCTTCGGCGAGGGCGAGGGATACGCCGCGACGCTCGGTCACCAGCTCGACGAGAGCGTCCAGACCCTGTCGATCATCCTCCTCCTGCGGGCATTCGCGGCAGGCGCTGTCGCCCTGACCGGGACCGAGGCGATCGCGACGGGCGTCCCTGCCTTCGAGCCGCCCGAGGCGAAGAATGCCGCCACCACCCTGGCTGTCATGGCCGCCTTGCTCGGCGTCCTGTTCATCGGCTTGACGTTCCTGGCCGTGAACTTCGGGATCACCCACGTCGAGGAGCCGGTCAAGCAGACGGTGATCAGCCAGATCGCCGGCAAGATCTACGGCTTCGGCTCGATCCCATTCTTCCTGTTCCAGGGGTTCACCGCGCTCCTCCTCGTCCTGGCCGCGAACACAAGCTTCAACGCCTTCCCGAGGCTCCTCGCGATCCTCGCGATCGATGGCTTCATCCCGCGCCAGTTCTCGTTCCGCGGCGACCGCCTCGCGTTCAGCTACGGGATCATCGTCCTGGCCACGGTCGCCGCGGGCTTGATCATCCTGTTCCAGGGTGAGACCCACCTGCTGATCCCGCTCTACGCGGTGGGCGTGTTCATCGACTTCACGATCAGCCAGTCCGGCATGATCCGGCACTGGCGCCGGGAGCGGCCGCCGGGCTGGCAGCGGCGGCTCGCGATCAATGCCTTCGGCGCCACGCTGACCGCGATCGTCGCTGTCGTCGTCACGATCGCCAAGGCGCCCCAGTCGTTCCTCGTCATCGCCCTGATCCCTCTTCTCGTCGGAGGGATGCAATTCATCCGCCGCCAGTACGACGCCCAGGAGAAGGAGCTCGCCGTCCGCGACGAGTTCATCGTCCCGGTCAACCACCGCGAGCAGCGCGTCGTGATCCCGGTCAACGGGATCAACCGGGCCGTCGTCCAGGCCGTGATCTTCGGCCAGACCCTGGCCACGGATGTCCGGGCGGTCTTCATCACCGAGGATCCCGAGCAGGGCGACGAGGTCCGCAAGAAGTGGGAGCGCCAGGTACCCAACGTCCCGCTGGTCATCGTCGAGTCGCCCTACCGGGCGCTGATCGGACCGTTCACGGCCTACCTCGACGTCCTCGACCTGGCCTGGCCGCCGGACAAGCCGGCGCCGATCACCATCGTCGTCCTGCCCGAATACGTCGCCCGCCACTGGTGGGACCGCCTGCTCTACAACCAGTCGGCCAAGCGATTGAAGGCGGCGCTGCTGGGTCGGGAACACACGGTCATCGCGGACGTGCCCTACCGGCGTGGCACGCTGACGGGCTCGACCCCTCCTGGCCCCGACGCGAGCGGTCCACGGACGTGATCCGGTCACGGTGGTAGAGTCGCCGCCGTGCCATCAGAGCCAACCACCGGACCATCGTTCAAGCGGGCCGTCGTCGCTCTGTCCGGCCACCCCAACGGCCAGCGCCTCGTGCGCCTGGTCGGCGAGCTGGCCAAGGCCCACAAGGCCGAGGTCATCGGTGTCCACGTCGTCGAGATCGACTGGTCGATGCCGCTCGACATGGACCTCGCCGCGCGGTCCGACGAGATCCAGCAGATCCTCGACATGGCCGAAGGAACCGCCGAGTCCGTGGGCGTGAAACTCGAGTCGGTCCTGCTCCAGGCCCGCGACGTGGGCGCCGCCCTCGTCGACGAGGCGGTCGAGCGGGACGCCGACCTGCTGGTCATCGGCCTTGCCTATCGGACGAAGTTCGGCGGCGATTTCGCCATGGGACGGACGATCCCCTACGTCCTGAAGAACGCGCCGTGCGCAGTCTGGGTCGTGCGCGAGCCGATCCCGGAGGAGAACTCGTGAAGACCGTGATCGTCGGCTGCGGCCGCGTCGGTTCCGTCCTGGCCGATGCGTTCGACCGGGCGGGCCACCAGGTGGTCGTCCTCGACACGAAGACGAGCGCCTTCGACCGCCTCCCCGGTGCCTTCAAGGGCGCCGCCGTCCGCGGTGACGGCACGGACGAGGACACGCTTCGGCGGGCCGGGGCGGCCGATGCCGACGTCTTCATTGCCATGACCGAAGGTGACAACCGGAACATCATGGCCGCCCAGCTCGCGACCGAGGCACTCGGCGCCCGGAAGGTGATCGCCAAGATCAACGACCCCCTCCGGGCGAGCGCCTACGCCGAGCTCGGAATCGCAACGCTCTGCCGGACCAACCTGATGGCGGCCGCCGTCAGCAAATTCCTCGACGCGACCCTCTCGTTCGGGCCGGGCCTGTCGGCCCCGACCGGCCAGCATCCCGGCGGCGAGCACCACGGTTCCGACGACGGTCCCGACGAGGCGACCGGCCTCGGCCGGGCTCCGATCCGCAACTCGGCACCTGTCACGACCGACGCGGCCGACGCTGCGCCGGCCACGTCCCCGACTCCCACCTCGGCGCCGGTTGCGCCTGCCAGCGCCCGGGAGGGCTGATCCCCATGTTCGTGCTCGTCATTGGCGGCGGCAAGGTCGGCTACTACCTGACCAAGGAGCTCATCGGCAGCGGTCACGAGGTCGTGCTGATGGAGAAGGACCGTGACCGGGCCACCCAGATCGCCGACGAGATCGGGTCGGTCGTCATCTCCCACGACGGCTGCGAGGGCAAGTACCTCGCCGAGGCCGGCGCCAACCGGGCCGACATCGTGGCCGCCGTCACGGGCGACGACGAGGACAACCTCGTCATCTGCCAGATGGCGAAGCACCACTTCGACGTCCCCAAGACGATCGCCCGGGTCAACAACCCCAAGAACGAAGCGCTCTTCAAGCACCTCGGCGTGGACGAGCTGATCAGCCCCACCCGGATGATCCTCGGTTCGATCGAGCAGGACATCCCGGTCCACGAGCTACTCCACCTGGCGGCCCTCGGCGAGGGGGAGTTGGAACTGATCGAGGCCCATCTCCAGGCCGGCTCGCCGGCGATCGGCAAGGCCCCCAAGGACCTCACGATGCCGGACAACTGCTCGCTCTTCGCTGTCATCCGCGACGGCAAGGCCACGCCGCTCCGGGCTGACACGGTCCTCGAGGAAGGCGACAAGGTGATCGCGATCGGCAAGGCCGAGTGCGAGGCCGGCCTCCATGAGCAGCTGATCGGCAGCCAGGAGCCCGCCGCCGTCGGCTGACGTCGCGGGGCTGCGGGTCACGCCCGAGCGGCCCGCTACCATCGCGCCCATGGACCAGACCGCCGGGCCGATCCTCGAGATCGGCGTGCTCCTGCTCGGCGCGGTGGTCGCCGGCTGGATCGCCCGCCGGATCGGGCTCCCGGCGGTCGTGGGCTACCTCGCTCTCGGCATCGTCGTCTCGCCGTTCACGCCGGGCTACGTGGCGGACCGCGAGCAGCTCCAGCTCCTGGCCGACCTTGGCGTGGTCCTCCTCCTGTTCGAGGTCGGGATCGAGGTCGACGTCCTCCGGATCCGGTCGGAGCAGCGCGGCCTGATCGCGGCCGCTCCGATCCAGGCCATCCTGACGACCGCGATCTCGGGGGTGGTCCTGCTCCTCGCCGGGCTGGAGCCCGTCCCGGCGGCGTTGATCGGCCTGTCGATCGCGCTGTCCTCGTCGGTCGTCATCGTCAACATCACGAAGAGCCGGCGGCGCACGACCGATCGCCCGACCGAGCAGGCCCTGCTCGGCTGGAGCGCCCTCCAGGACAGCACCGGTGTCGCGATCGCTGCGGTCCTGATCGCGCTCCTGGGGACGGGTGGGCGGCCACTTGGCGAGGCTGCGATCGGCCTCGTTGCGTTCCTCGCCCTGACGCTCGCCGTCGCCAGGGTGCTGCCGATCGTGCTGCGCGGGCTCCGCGCCGAGCATGACCTCTTCCTGATCGTGTCGGTCGCGAGCGGCCTGGCCCTGGCCGGCATCGGCTCGGCGGTCTTCGGCGTGCCGCTCGCCCTCGCCGCGTTCGTCGGCGGACTGGCCATCAGCGAAAGCCCCGAGGCGGCTGAGGCGCGCCGCCGGCTGCTGCCTTTTCGTGACCTGTTCGCAGTCCTCTTCTTCGTCGCGGTCGGGACGCTGATCCAGCCTGATGCCCTCCTCCGGGGGCTCGGCTGGCTGGGTCTCTTCCTGGTCCTGATCGTCGTCGCCAAGGTGGCGGTCGTCTACGCCCTCGCCCGGGCCACTCACCTGCCGGCGCGGCCGCTCCAGCTTGCGGTCGGGCTTGGCCAGGTCGGCGAGTTCTCATTCGTCCTCGGATCGACCGCGGTCGCCGCGGGGGCGATCACGAACGACACCTACGTCGCGCTCGTCGCCGCCGTCGCGCTGAGCATTGCACTGAGCACGGTCCTCGTCCGGTTCGCCGGCGAGCGGCCGCTCGAGCCTCACGGGGAGCCGGGTCTGACGACAGGAACCACGTGATCGGCCCACGCAGGCCGCGATCTCGGCATCAACAAATCGCAACCTTCTTGACAATGGCATTGTCAGGGTTCTAGTCTCTCCGATGCTCCTGGCGGGTGGTCCGCCGGACCCATGACACAGAACCCCAGCGAAGGGCTCACGACATGACGATCGCCCCCCATACGAGCGTGAAGAACGACCGCCCGCACCGCGCCGGGGGCCGCTGAACCCATGTCCGAAGGTCGGGTCGCCAAGGACTCGCGCCGTCCGGTGTACGTCATCAGCGTCGCCGCGACGCTCGTCGCCGCTCACCCTCGGACGCTCCGGATCTACGAGGACGAAGGGCTGGTCTGTCCGGCCCGGACACCCACCAACATCCGGCTCTACAGCGATGAGGACATTCGCCGAATCACCTGGATCCGCCACCTGACCCGCGAGCGTGGGGTCAACCTCGCCGGCATCCGGCTCCTGTTCGAGCTGGAGGAGCGGCTGGGAGCCCGGATCCTCGAAGCGCTCTACGCCGAGGGGACGCGCAAGCGGACCGCCGAGGGGACGCGCAAGCGGACCGCCGAGGCGGCCGCCGAAACCGCCGCCGCCAATGGGAGCCGGCCCGACCCGGACAATCGATGACTGACAGCCACCACAAGCCACCCTTCTCGAACCAATCCGCAGGACCGATGATCTCGATCCAAATCACAGGAGACCGTTGATGGCCAAGCGCCAGACCACACCCAAGGACGATCAGCCAACGATCACCGTCGAGACCCCGACGGGTCCGCGCGAGCTGCCCCTCGTCGCCCTTCGCGAGACCGTGATCTTTCCGGAGATGATCGTCCCCCTTCAGGTCGGGCGCGAGAAGAGCGTCAACGCCCTGAACGCGGCCGTCGCCAACGGTGGCCCGATCGCCCTCGTCACGCAGCGCCATCCGGAGCAGGAGGACATCGAGTCCACCGACGAGCTCTACACGGTCGGCACGCTCGCCAAGATCGCCCAGGTCGTGCAGCTCCAGGACGGCACCGTCCGGGCGATCGTCCAGGGCCAGACCCGCCTCCGGCTGATCGACTTCGTGGCCAACGAGCCGTACCTCCGGGCGACGGTCGAGGAGCTCCACGACGAGAGCGGCTCGAGCCTCGAGGTCCAGGCCCTGATGCGGACCGTCCAGGCCCAGATCGAGCAGTACGTCGCCAACGGCGCGCCCGTGCCGCCCGAGGCCGCCGTCGCCGCCCGCAACATCAGCGAGCCGGGGCTCCTCGCGGACATGGTCGCGTACAGCCCGGACATGTCGACCGAGCAGCGCCAGGAGCTGCTCGAGACGGTCGACGTCACTGAGCGCCTGAAGCTCGTCAGCACCTTCCTCGCCCGCCAGATCGAGATTCTCGAGCTCAAGGGCCGGATCCAGTCCGAGGTCAAGTCCGAGATGGACAAGACCCAGCGCGAGTACATCCTGCGCGAGCAGCTCAAGGCCATCCAGCGCGAGCTCGGCGAGGACGACCCCCAGCAGGCCGAGATCAACGAGCTCCGCGACAAGGTCGAGGCCGCCGGGATGCCCGACGAGATCAAGGCGCGGGCAATCAAGGAAGTCGACCGGATGAGCCGGATCCCGTCCGCCTCACCGGAGGTCGGCGTGATCCGGACATACGTCGACTGGCTGGTTGGCCTGCCATGGAAGGTCGCGACCGACGATCAGCTCGACATCAAGGAGGCCGCCCGGATCCTGGACGAGGACCACTACGGCCTCGAGAAGATCAAGGAACGGATCCTCGAGTACCTCGCCGTCCGAACCCTGGCCGACGAGATCCGCAGCCCGATCCTCGCCTTCGTGGGACCGCCCGGCGTCGGCAAGACGTCGCTCGGCAAGTCGATCGCCCGGGCGATGGGCCGGAAGTTCGTCCGGATGAGCCTCGGCGGAATCCATGACGAGGCCGAGATCCGCGGACACCGCAGGACCTACATCGGGGCGCTCCCCGGCCGGATCATCCAGAACATCAAGACGGCGGGTTCCAACAACCCGGTGTTCATGCTCGACGAGGTCGACAAGATCGGAATGGACTTCCGGGGCGACCCCTCGTCGGCCCTCCTCGAGGTCCTCGACCCCGAGCAGAACAACACGTTCCAGGACAACTACCTCGAGGTTCCGTTCGACCTCAGCAAGGTCCTCTTCGTCGCGACCGCCAACCTCCTCGACCCGATCCCGGCCGCGCTCCGCGACCGGATGGAGGTGGTCCACCTGCCCGGCTACACCGAGACCGAGAAGATCGAGATCGGCAAGCGCTTCCTCATCCCCAAGCAGATGAAGAACCATGGGCTCAAGGAGAAGCACATCGTCATCCCGGATGACACGATGATCGAGCTCGTCCGCTCGTACACCCACGAGGCCGGCGTCCGGAACCTCGAGCGCGAGATCGCCAACGTCATGCGCAAGGTTGCGCGCGCCGTGGCCGAGGGCCGCAAGCGCAAGACCGTCGTTGACCTCAAGCGCCTGGCCGATTACCTCGGCCCGCCGCGCTACGAGTACGGCGAGCTGGAGGCCGAAGACCAGACGGGCTCTGCAATGGGTCTGGTCGTGACCGAGGTCGGCGGCGACGTCGTCGCGATCGAGGTCACGAACATGGAGGGCAAGGAGGACTTCATCCTCACGGGCCAGCTCGGCGATGTCATGCGCGAATCGGCTCGAGCCGGACTGTCGTGGACGCGAGCCCACGCCCGCGAGCTCGGGATTTCACGCGAGATGTTCGAGAAGAACACCCTCCACATCCACGTCCCGGCGGGCGGCACCCCAAAGGACGGTCCGTCGGCGGGCATCACGATGGCACTGGCCATCGTCAGCGCCCTGACCGGCATCCCCGTCCGGAAGGACGTCGCCATGACCGGCGAGATCACTCTTCGCGGTCGGGTCCTCCCGATCGGCGGGTTGAAGTCGAAGATCCTGGCCGCGCACCTGGCCGGGGCAAAGATGGTGATCCTGCCGCGCAAGAACGAGAAGGACCTGCGCGACATCCCCGAAGAGATCCGGAAGTCGATGAAGCTCGTGCTCGTCGACAACATGGAGCAGGTTCTCGAGACTGCCCTCCGGCGCAAGCCGAAGGCGCTCGTCGTCGAGGAGCCGGCCAAGATCGTGAAGCCCGGCGACACACCGAGCGACGCGCCCGAGCGCGAGGACCGCGTCATCCGGTCGACGTTCCCGACGACCGATCAGCCGCCGGTCGTCGTCGATCGGGCGGGTCGCTGAGCAGTCCGCGATGAACCGGGTCGGTGTCGGCGCACCGGCCCTGTTCGGCTGTCCGGCGAACGGGTCCTGAGCGATGGAATACCAGGACTACTACCAGACGCTCGGGGTCCCGCGGGCGGCGAGCCAGGCTGACATCAAGAAGGCCTTCCGCAAGCTGGCCCGCGAGAACCATCCCGACAAGAAGCCCGGTGACAAGACCGCCGAGGCCCGCTTCAAGGCGGTCAACGAGGCCAACGCGGTCTTGTCCGATGCCGACAAGCGCAAGAAGTACGACCGTCTCGGCAAGGACTGGGAGGCGTACGCTCGGGCCGGCGTCGATCCCGACGCGGCTGGCAGCCCGTTCGGGGCGGGATCGCCATTCGGCGGGTTCGCCCGGTCGGCAGGCGGCGCGGCCGGCGGACCCGGAGTCCGCTACGAGTTCCGGACTTCGGGCGGTGCGGGCGGCGCGGACTTCTCCGACTTCTTCCGGACGTTCTTCGGGGCGGACGGCGGAACCGCTCCCCCGCCCGGCGCCAGGCGCGGCCCGGCGACAGGTCCGTCGTTCGACGACATCCTGTCCGGGATGGGCCTGAGCGGCAGCGCCTCGTCTGCTGGCGCGGGGCGAGCGGCCGCGACCCCGCCACGACCCAGGACCACCGCCGAGGCGGCTGCCGAGATCGACCTCGAGGAGGCGTATCACGGAACCACCCGCCGCCTGGAGCTGGACGGACGGCGTCTCGACGTCACGATCCCGCGCGGCGCGGCCGACGGCACGAAGATCAAGCTGTCGGGCCAGGGTCCGCGCGGTGGGGACATCGTCGTCACCACGAAGGTTCGCTCGCATCCGGTATTCAGCCGCAAGGGCAACGACCTCGAGCGGGACCTGCCGCTGACCCTGGCCGAGGCCGTCCTCGGCGGCGAAGTGCCGGTCGCGACGCTCAAAGGCAAGGTCCTCCTGCGCATCCCGCCCGGAACGCAGAACGGCCATCGCTTCCGGCTGAAGGGCCAGGGGATGCCGGTCCTCCGCGGCGAGGACTTCGGCGACCTGTATGCGAAGGCTCGCGTCATCGTCCCGCGCGACCTCGACGACGAGATGGCCGGATCGGCCCGCGCCTTCTTCGACACGCTCCACCAGCCGGATCCGCGAACCGCGACCTGACCCCCGACTCCGGAGATTCCCGATGCAACTCGATCACTACACCCAGAAAGCGCAGGAGGCGATCGCTTCGGCTCAGGCCGCGGCGCAGCGCCTGGAATCGCCCGTCCTGGATGCTGAGCACCTCCTGTTCGCCCTCGTCGAGGCCGACGACGGCGTCCCCGCCGAGACGCTCCGCCGGCTCGGCGTCGACCTGCCCGCCTTCCGCGACGAGCTTGCGGGCGTCCTCGGCAAGCGGGCCCGGATCCGGGGTGGCTCGCTCTCGCTCGATCCGCGGGCGAAGCGGCTCCTGGAGCACGGCGAAGAGGAAGCCCGCCGGCTCGCTGACGAGTACGTCTCGACCGAGCACCTCCTGCTCGGCGTCCTCGAGGTGGGCGGCGAGGGCCGCGACCTGCTCGAGCGCCTCGGCGCCTCCCGCGAGGCCGTGCTCGAGGCGCTCAAGAGCGTTCGCGGCGGCCAGCGCGTGACCTCGCCAAACCCGGAGGGAACGTACGCCGCCCTCGAGAAGTACGGCCGCGACCTCACCGCCGAGGCGCGCGCCGGCAAGCTCGACCCGGTCATCGGCCGCGACGACGAGGTCCGCCGGGTCATCCAGGTCCTGAGCCGCCGGACCAAGAACAACCCGGTCCTCATCGGCGAGCCCGGCGTCGGCAAGACCGCGATCGTCGAAGGCCTCGCCCAGCGGATCATCCGGGGCGACGTCCCCGAGGGCCTCAAGGACAAGCGGGTCGTGTCGCTCGACCTTGGTGCCTTGATCGCCGGCGCCAAGTTCCGGGGCGAGTTCGAGGAGCGCCTGAAGGCAGTCCTCAAGGAGATCAAGGACGCCGAGGGCCAGGTCATTCTGTTCATCGACGAGCTCCACACCGTCGTCGGCGCGGGCGCCGCCGAGGGGTCCATGGACGCCTCGAACATGATCAAGCCGATGCTCGCCCGGGGCGAGCTCCACACGATCGGGGCGACGACCCTCGACGAGTACCGCAAGCACATCGAGAAGGACGCCGCCCTCGAGCGCCGCTTCCAGCCGGTCCTGGTCGACGAGCCGACCGTCGAGGAGACCATCTCGATCCTGCGCGGCCTGCGTGAGCGATACGAGGTCCATCACGGGGTCCGGATCACCGATTCCGCGCTCGTCGGCGCGGCGACCCTGAGCCATCGCTACATCTCCGGCCGGTTCCTGCCCGACAAGGCGATCGACCTGGTCGACGAGGCGGCGTCGCGCCTTCGGATGGAGATCGATTCGATGCCGGTCGAACTCGACGAGGCCGAGCGGCGCCGGATGCAGCTCGAGATCGAGCGGGAGGCACTGCGCAAGGAGAAGGACGACGCGTCCAAGGCCCGCCTCGTCGCGCTCGAGAAGGAGCTCGCCGACCTCGAGGAGCAGACCGGGGCGTTGCGCCAGCGTTGGGAGGCCGAGAAGGCTGCGATCGCGGCGATCCGAACGTCGAAGACGGAGCTGGAGCAGCTTCAGGTCCGGATCGAGCAGGCCCAGCGCGAGACCGACTACGAATCGGCGGCCAAGCTCCAGTACGAGACCCTGCCGGCCCTCCAGACGCAGCTCGCCGAACAGACCGACGCTCTGGCCAGGCTCCAGGGCCCGGGCTCGCTTCTGCGCGAGGAGGTCAACGCGGACAACATCGCCGAGATCGTCGCCGCCTGGACCGGCATCCCGGTCACCCGGCTGCTAGAGGGCGAGCTCGCGAAGCTCGTCCAGATGGAGGAGCGCCTCCACCAGCGCGTCGTCGGCCAGGACGAGGCGATCGAGGCCGTATCGGACGCCGTTCGGCGGGCCCGGGCCGGGCTCGGCGACCCGCGCCGGCCGATCGGGTCGTTCATCTTCCTGGGACCGACCGGCGTCGGCAAGACCGAGCTCGCCCGAGCCCTCGCCGAGTTCCTCTTCGACGACGACCAGGCGATGACCCGGATCGACATGAGCGAGTACATGGAGAAGTTTTCCGTCTCGCGCCTGATCGGTGCCCCGCCCGGCTACGTCGGCTACGAGGAGGGCGGCCAGCTGACCGAGGCCGTCCGACGCCGGCCGTACCAGGTGATCCTGCTCGACGAGGTTGAGAAGGCCCACCCGGACGTCTTCAACCTCCTCCTCCAGGTCCTCGACGACGGCCGCCTGACGGATGGCCAGGGCCGGACAGTCGACTTCAAGAACGCGGTCATCATCATGACCAGCAACGTCGCGAGCCAGTTGATCACCGCGGCCGCCGGGCACGATCGCGACGCGGCGGCATACGAGGTCATGAAGCGCCAGGTGACCGAAGCCCTCCGCGCCCAGTTCCGGCCGGAGTTCCTCAACCGGGTCGACGAGATCATCGTCTTCCATGCCCTGCGGGACAGCGAGCTCGAGCGCATCGTCGAGCTGCTGCTCGACGGGCTCCAGACGCGCCTTGCGGAGCAGGACCTCACGATCGAGCTGACGCCTGCAGCCCGAGCGCTGATCGTGCGAGAGGGGACCGATCCCGCATACGGCGCCCGGCCACTGAAGCGGACCATCCAGCGGCTGGTCGAGAACCCGCTCGCACGTGCCCTGCTCAAGGGCGAGTTCTCGCCCGGTGACACGATCGGGATCGACGCCGATCCGGTCTCGGGGACGCTCGTCTTCTCGACAGACCGCTCGACGGTGGTGGCCGAGGCGGCGAACCGGCGCGACGCCCGCGCTCGTGGAGGTGACGTGGATTCGGAGGAGGCGGTGGGGGCGGGAGCCGGCCGTGGGCGGCGCCAGAAGTCCGTCCTCGACCTGCCGGAGGTCGACGAGTCGAGGCGCGACCGCGACGGCGGCGAGCTCGTCAACTAGGGCGGCGACGAGCGGAGGTGCGGTTCGACGAATCGGTCGCGCGGCTCACGGACGGCGTTGCTCGCGACGGGAGCCTGCCGCATGGTCCCGAGGGCCTGCTCGTCACGTTCCTCGATGGACGGCTTCGGCCGCGACTCGAGGCGACGACCACCGCTCGTGCGGCGGCGGTCCTGGCCCTTGTCTTCCCGGACGCGGACGGCGAGGCACGGATCGTCCTGACCGAACGACTGTCGTACGAAGGGCATCACAGCGGCGAGGTCAGCCTGCCCGGCGGCAAGGCCGAGCCGGGTGACGCGGACGCCGCCGCCACGGCGCTGCGCGAAGCGGCCGAAGAGGTCGGACTCGACCCGGTCGCCGCCGGTGTCCGCGTGCTCGGCCGGCTAGACGAGGTGTTCATCCCGGTCAGCGAGTTCCGGATCACGCCGATCGTCGCGGTTGCCGAGCGGACGCCGACGCTCGCGGCCAACCCGGCGGAGGTTGCCCGGATCCTGACCCCGCCCCTGACGGCTTTCCATCCGTCGGCGGACCTCGAGATCGTCGAGCGGACGCTCAGCGGCTGGCCGCTCCGCTACGGCGGATACCGGATCGAGGGGCTCCATGTCTGGGGCGCGACCGGCCGGATTCTCGGCCAGCTCGGCGCGATCCTCGGGGCCCCCGGTGCGCCGGAGAACCCCGTCCACGAGGGCGATTGAGGAACCTTCACCGACCGTCGTCCTGATTCTTCACGCCGGATTCGGTCGCCGGCTGTCATGGTGGCGGCGGCCCGTCGGCACACCTCGTGGTGCCGGTCCGGGACCTGCGGGGCCGCCGGCTCCGCCTCGTGGACCGGGAGCGCGACGCGCGTTCCCCAGGGAGGTTGCGCCATGCGCACGATGCTCCTGGCCCTGGTTGCCGCCGCCCTCGTCGCGAGCGCATGCACCAGCTCGGCCCTCCCGGCGGCGTCATCCTTCCAGGGGGTCACTCCCGGCCACCACCAACCGACGCCGGGTCCGGTCTGGCCGGCCGGACCAGCACCCACGGCCACCCCCGACGGCGGGGTCACGTTCGAAAATCCCGGCACGAACCCGTGGGTTGACCCGCGCCAGGATGGCGAGTCGACCTTCGGCCTCGATGTCGACACCGCGTCGTACACGATCGCCCAGCGCTACGTCGCCGAGGGCAGCCAGCCCGATCCGGCCAGCATCCGGGTGGAGGAGTGGGTCAACGCCTTCGACCAAGGCTATCCGGCACCCGAGGAGGCGGCGTTCGCGATCGTCGCCGACGGCGGCCCGACGCCCTTCACCGATGAGGGCGAGGTTCTGCTCCGAATCGGGCTCCAGGCGCGAGACGTCGCGAACCGCGATCGCCAGCGGGCGGCCCTGACGTTCGTGATCGACACGTCCGGCTCGATGGAGCGCGACGGCCGGCTCGAGATCGTCAAGGCGTCGATCCGGATCCTGGTCCAGGGTCTCGACCGCAACGATCGCGTGGCGATCGTCACGTTCGGCGACGAGGCCCGGGTCGTCCTCGGCCCGACGCCGGCCAGCAGCGCGAACCAGATCCTCGACGCCCTCGACAGCCTCCACCCCGGTGGATCGACCAACCTCGAGGCCGGCCTCCGGCTGGGGTACGATCTCGCCCGCCAGACCCTGACCGAGAACGACATCGATCGGGTGATCCTCGCCTCCGACGGTGTCGCCAACGTCGGACTGACCGACCCGACCTCGATCCTCGGCGCGATCAAGCGCGACGCCGACGCCGGGATCGAGCTGATCTCGGTCGGCGTCGGGCTCGGCAACTATAACGACGCGCTGCTCGAGCAGCTGGCCGATCAGGGCGATGGCTTCTACGCCTACGTCAACACCCGCGAGGAGGCCGAGCGGCTGTTCACCGAGGAGCTGACGAGCACCCTCGAGACGGTCGCCCTCGATGCCCGGGCCCAGGTCACGTTCGATCGGGCGAGCGTCGCGGCCTATCGCCTCGTCGGCTACGAGAACCGCGATATCGCCGACCGGGACTTCACGAACGACGACATCAAGGCCGGGGCGATCGGCGCCGGGCACTCGGTCACCGCGCTGTACGCCGTGCGCCTGGCACGCGGCGTCACGCCGCAGAGCCACCTCGCAACCGTTCACCTGCGCTGGACCGACCCGGATGGCGGCGATGCCGCCGAGACGAGTCGCGACATTCGGACGAGCGATCTCGCCCGGACCTTTGCGGCGACCGATCCGCACTTCCGCTTCGACGCCATCGTGGCGTCGACGGCCGAGGTGCTGCGCGGCAGCGAGCTCGCCGGCCGCCTGGCAATTCGCGACATCGCCGCCGTGGCGAACAGCGAGGCCGAGCTCCTGCCAGCGACCGCGGAGGTCCATGCGTTCCTCGACATGCTCACCAACCTTGGCCGGCTCCGTGACTGAGACCGGCTGATCGGACCGGCTCGTCGCGCACCAGCGGCGAGCCGGTCCCCGCCTTTCCCGCGTCGG
>JACCVQ010000248.1 GCA_013698095.1 Chloroflexota bacterium | reverse complement strand
GTCGGGGCGAGGGGCGGTCGCGGTGGCGCCGGCCGTCGCCTCGCCGCTGGTCGGCACGTCGTCGGGCGCGCTGTCAGTCACGATGGGATCTTCCTCCTCGGGTTCGGGTTGACGATACAGCCGATCGACGGCGATGGCCTCCGCGACGCCGACCGGAACGAGGCCGTCGAGGGAATCGCCCGCGGCCGCCCGGCTGCGGATCGCCGACGCCGAGATCTCGACGGCCGGAAGGTCGATGGCGATGACCCGGTCCGCGCGACCCGGAAACGCAACGGCGATCCAGGCGGGATCGGGCGGCGGATGGCCGGCCCGCGGCGCGACCGCCATCCGGGCGAGATCGAGGAGCCGCTCCGGCTCGCGCCACGTCGGCAGCTCGGCGAACGATTCGGCCGACAGGATCACGGTCAGGTCGGGCTCGCGGCCGGCCGCCCGCTCGGCGGCGGCCAGGTCCGCCACGGTGTCGACGGTGTACGACGGCCCTTCGCGCTCGAGCTCGATCCGACTCGCCTCGAGCCGCGGCTCGCCGGCGATCCCGGCTTCGACCAGCCGGAGCCGGATGTCGCCCGGGCTGATGGGGCGGCCCGGCTTGTGGGGCGGCTCGGCGGCGGGAATGACGAGGACCCGCTCGAGCCCGAGCTGATCGCGGGCCGCCCGGGCCAGGCCGAGGTGGCCGAGATGGAAGGGATCGAAGGTGCCGCCGAGGATGCCGATCGAGCCGGGCCGGATCGGCAGATGCGCGCCGGGCGCTTGCGCGAGGTGCGTCGGCGTCACACGCCCTCCCAGGGCTGCGCCTCCCACTCGAGCTCCACCGGTCCGATTCGCACCGTGTCGCCGGGCCGGATGCCCTGGCGCCGAAGCTCGTCGTCGATTCCGAGCCGGGCGAGGTCGCGCTGGAAGCGCTCGGCCGACTCCTCGACGTCAAAGTTCGTCTGGGCGGCGACCCGCTCGATCCGCTTGCCGCGGACGCGGAACACGCCATCGCCTTCGGGGTCCACGCTGAAGCCGTCGCCCATCGCCTCGATCCGGTGGACCACGACACCCGCCGGATCCGGCGGCGCCCCCATCTCGTCGGCGTTTGGCAGCATCGTCGCGATCCGTGCCCGAAGCTCCTCGAGCCCGGTCCCGTCGACGGCCGAGATCGCCACGACGTCCTCGTGGGCCTTCTTGCGGGCAGCCCGGAACGCCGGCCACGCCTCGACCGCGGCCGCCTGATCCATCTTGTTGAACACGGTCAGGATCGGCTTCTCGAGGAGCGCCGGATCGTGGGCCCGGAGCTCGTCACGGATCACGTCGTGGTCCCAGGCCGGGTCGCGACCCGAGCCATCGACGAGGTGGAGCAGGATCCGGGTGCGCTCGACGTGGCGCAGGAACGCGTGGCCGAGGCCCGCCCCGAGCGACGCGCCCTCGATCAGGCCGGGAACGTCGGCGATCGTCGGCCGCCGCTCGTCGCCGCCGTGATCGTCGGGGCCGGCGAGATCCATCACCCCGAGATTTGGCTCGAGGGTGGTGAACGGGTAGTCGGCGATCTTCGGCGTCGCCGCGGTCAGGGCGGCAAGGAGCGTCGACTTGCCGGCGTTCGGCAGCCCGACCAGGCCGATGTCGGCGATCAGGCGGAGCTCGAGCCGGAGCGAGCGCTCCTGGCCGGGCTCACCCTTCTGGGCGTGCTTGGGCGCCTGGTGGGTCGAGGTCTTGAAATGGGTGTTGCCGAGGCCGCCCCGGCCGCCGCGGCCGATCATCACGGTCTGGCCGATCGCGACGAGGTCGGCCAGGAGCTCGCCGGTCTCGTCATCGAAGACCGCGGTACCGGGCGGAACGTCGATCGTCAGTTCGTCACCGGCCGCGCCGTGACGGCGCGAGCCGCCGCCGCGGCCGCCGGGCGTCGCCTTGAAGTGACGCTTCTGGCGAAAGTCGCGGAGCGTCGTCTGGCCGGCGTCGACGCGGAGGTGAATCGAGCCGCCGCGGCCACCGTCGCCGCCGTCAGGGCCGCCGCGCGGGACGTGGGCCTCGGTCCGGAACGTCGCCGCGCCGTCACCGCCTGCGCCTGCCTTGACGAAGATCTTGACGCGGTCGAGGAACATCAGGGCGATTGTCGCATCCGACCGTCCGAACCGAGGTCGAGCCGCCATCCACTTGCCCGAGGCGGGCACACGGGATCGGGCGGACCGGCGATCGGTCCCGCAAAACGTCGTCGGCCCTCCTCCAAGCCGACGACGTGTCGCGAGGGGTCAGATGCTCAGAGGTAGCTCAGCGGGTTGACGCGCTTGCCGCTCGCCCAGATGGTGCCGCGCCAGACCTCGAAGTGGAGGTGCGGCCCGCTGGCGTTGCCGGTGGCCCCGACCCGCCCGATCTGCTGGCCGCGCGAGACGCGCTGGCCGCGCCCGACCGAAACCGAAGCCATGTGGTTGTAGGTCGTGTACAGCCCGGAGCCGTGGGCCAGCCAGACCTGGTAACCGCCGCCGTTGCTCTTCCAGCCGGCGAAGATCACCGTGCCGCCCCCGGCCGCCTTGACCCGCGTGCCGCGGTCGGCCGCGATGTCGATCCCATAGTGGCCATAGTGGTAGTACTGGCTGATGTAGCCGCCCGCAACCGGCCAGGTGAACTTGCCGCCGGTATAGGTCGTCGGCGGACGCGTGGTCCCGCCGTTGCTCGAGCTCGCCTTGGACGGCGTCTTCGACGGCGTCTTCGTGGAAGCGGCCGTCGGCTTCGGCGTCGGCGTCGCGATCGCCCCGGACCGGGCGCCCGGGATCGTCAGGGTCTGGCCGACGACGAGAACCTGATCGTCGAGCTTGTTGATGGCCAGGATGTCGGCCCCTGCGACCGCGTACTTCGTCGCGAGCGACTCGAGGGTGTCGGTGGCGGCGACGGTCACGACGACGCCGCTGACCGGCGGGACGGTCAGAATCTGGCCGATGTGGAGATCGTCCTTGGCCGACAGGTTGTTGGCCCACCAGACGGTCATCATCGAGACGTTGAAGCGGTTGGCGATGCCGGTCAGGGTGTCACCGGAGCGGACGCGATAGGTCCGCATCAGCTCCTTGCCGTCGGCGACGTTCGTGTCGACCGAGACGGGCTTGAGGAGAGTGCCATCGGCGCTGAACGGGCCGTCGATGGTGGTCCGGTCGTCGGGGGCGAGCTGGACCGCCGACGATGTCAGATCGGCGCCGTCGAAATCCGACACGCCGGTCGCGTCATCGGCCGTCCCGCCGAGCGGTGCGCCCTGGATCCCGGCGACCGCTCCGCCAAGGGCGATCCGCGGCTCGTTGCCGGCGCCGTTCGGCCCGCCAGTTGGTCCGGCGGACGCGTCCACGCTGAGGTTGCTGACGACGAGCGCCACGGCGACGAGGCCAACGGCCGTGATCGAGACGAGTCGCTCACCCGCGAGGCGGGGGCGTCCTGCCGATCCGGCGCGGAGGGCGTGGGCCATCGAGATGCTCTGTCGCTGGAATGTGCTGGCTGCCGCTGGGCGGCTGCCCTTGTCGGGGCGCAGGCGCGCGATTACACGCTGCACACCGACCGCTGCGTTGCGCAATACGGTCTCCTGGTGGACGGACGGTCAGCTGGGGATGGGGAAGCGCCCTGGGGGTGGGTTGCGCGCCTGGGGACCGTCCGAAAAGGGGTCGCGTCTTCGAGCTGGGGGGTCTCAGTTCCGCGGCCGAGCCCGCTCGTGGCGGGCTGTCGACTTCGAGGGAAACCGTAACAGACCTGTAACGAGCGCGCAAACATCGGACACGACCGCCTCAGCGGCGGCCGAGGCTAGCCGTCCAGGGTCTTGGTCAGCGATCCCAGGAACTGGACGTTGTTCTCGGTCTTGGCGAGGCGGTTGAGCAGGAGCTCGATGCCCTCGTTCGTGCCGACCGCGGACAGCATCCGGCGCATCGTCCAGACCATTTTCAGGACCGGCTCCTCGAGAAGCAGCTCCTCGCGCCGGGTGCCCGAGCGCTGGACATCGATGGCCGGGAAGATCCGCTTCTCGGCGAGCTTCCGGTCGAGGATCAGCTCGGAGTTGCCGGTGCCCTTGAACTCCTCGTAGATCACGTCGTCCATGCGCGAGCCGGTGTCGACGAGGCAGGTGGCGATGACGGTCAGCGAGCCGCCCTCCTCGATGTTCCGGGCTGCGCCGAAGAACCGCTTCGGGGGATAGAGGGCGATCGGGTCGATACCGCCCGACAGCGTCCGGCCGGATGGCGGGAGGGCCAGGTTGTAGGCCCGGGCGAGGCGCGTGATCGAGTCGAGCAGGATCACGACGTCGCGGCCGGTCTCGACCTGGCGCTTGGCGATCTCGAGGGCCATCTCGGCGACGTGGGTGTGGTTCTCGGTCGGCTCGTCGAAGGTCGAGGAGATGACCTCGCCCTTCACCCCGCGGCGCATGTCGGTGACCTCCTCGGGCCGCTCGCCGATCAGGGCGACCATCAGCAGGATGTCCGGATAGTTGGTGCTGATCCCGTTGGCGATGTGCTTGAGGAGCATCGTCTTGCCGGCCTTCGGCGGGCTGACGATCAGGGCGCGCTGGCCCTTGCCGAGCGGGTTGACGATGTTGATCAGGCGCTGGCTGAGGTTCTTGGGATCGCTCTCGAGGTTGATCAGCTCGAGCGGGAAGATCGGGGTCAGGTCGCCGAAGACCGGGCGCCGGCGGGCCGTGTCCGAATCGACGCCGTTGACCGCGTCGACCCGGAGCATCCCCCAGTACTTCTCGTCCGGCCGCGGGGCGCGCACGGCGCCACTGACGCGGTCGCCGACGCGCAGGCCGAAGCGCCGGACCTGGCTGGAGCTGACGTAGACATCATCCGGGCTCGGCAGGAGGCCGTGCCGGCGCATGAAGCCGAAGCCCTCGTCGACCACGTCGAGGATGCCGCTCGCGTAGGCATGGCCGGCGCGCTCGGTCTGGCGCTCGAGGATGCGCTCGACGAGGTCGTCCTTGCGCTCCTGGGTGCCGGTCTCGAGCTCGAGATCGCGGCTGACCGCGCGGAGCTCGGGGACGGACATCTCGCGCAGATCGGTCACGTCGAGGTCATTTCGCTCGCGGGCAGCCTCGAGCTCCTGCTGCTCCTCGAACTCGGAGACGGGGGCGCGCGACGCCACCTGGTTGCGACGGCGGGGCCGACGATTGCGGGAGCGCTGGTCGGGACCGAGTTGGGGCATGGGCGGGAAATCCCTCAGGAGAACGGGTGCAGGGGCGATTGGGCCGCGTCCGGGCTGGGTTGCCGCGCGGAATCGCTCCGCTGCGCAGGCCGGTCTGGGATGCTCGTGATGATACGCGGCGATCTGGGCCACGTCAACGCGCGCCCTGGCCGAGTGGGAGCCGGTACGAGCTGAACGATCGGCGAGCGGTGTGTCGATTGGCGATGGGTGGACCGTCGCGTTTGGGCTCCCTTTCGCTGTGTGGCTCGCCTGGCGTTCCGGGACGCCAAGGAAGGGCGGAACGCGGCTCGCCGAGGCCGTTTCGCGACGCAGCGCACGCCGGGCGTTCATTGCCGACCCGCCGCGGCGGATCAACGACCCGGCGGGACCCGCGGGACCGACCTGCGGTCGGAAACGCTCATCTGAGCAATTGACTCTCATGCGTGCGGTTCGTATCCTCGACTCGTGCCCGTCGACGCCGTCGCGCTCCGCTCCTCGGCTATTGCTGACGCGATACGGAGCACCCGCCTGATCGCCGTGCTCCGACGGATCGAGCCGCCCGATCGGCTCCTCGCCCTCGTCGAGGATCTGCTCGAGGCCGGCGTCCGGGTGTTCGAGATCACGTTCGACTCGACCGACGCGGCCGCCGCCCTCCGCGCCGTCCGGGACCGGGTTGGCGACGCCGGCTGGGTCGGAGCCGGAACGGTCCGGACCGCCGACCAGCTCCGGGCGGCGATCGACGCCGGCGCGACCTTCGGCGTCAGCCCGCTCCTCGATCACGCGATCTTGGCTGCCGCGCTCGACGCCGGGCTGCCGTTCGTGCCGGGCACCTACACCCCGACCGAGATCGACGCCGCGTGGCGGGCCGGGGCGACCTTCGTGAAGCTGTTTCCGGCCTCGTCGCTCGGGCCGAGCCACGTTCGCGAGCTGCGCGGCCCGATGGCCGAGGTGGAGACCATCGCGACCGGCGGGGTCGACGGGCCGAATGCCGGAACATTCCTCGACGCCGGCGCAACGGCGGTCGGGATCGGGTCCGCGCTCCATCGCATGACTCCCGACGAGCGACGGGCCCTGGTCGAGCTGTGCGCGGCCATCCGATGACGTTTCAGCGCGACACCGCCGCCGCGCGCGCCCCAGTGGACGGCGCCCTCGAGGGTCGGGTCGCCCGCCTCTTCTTCGAGCGCCAGCTGACCAAGGTCGAGATCGCGACGCGGCTCGGGATCTCTCGCTTCCGGGTCGCCCGGTTGCTCGATCGCGCCCTGGCGGAGGGGATCGTCCGGATCGAGTTCCGCGACACCCCGGCGCAGGACCGAGCGCTCGGCCGGCGTGTGGAGGATCGGTTCGGCGTCGGGCGCTGTGTCGTGTCGGAGTCCGACGACGATCGGGCCGTCGCCCGTCTCGGCGCCGAGGTGATCGACGGCCTGCTCGATCCCGGCGACGCGATCGGGATCGCGTGGGGCTCGACGGTCGCCCGCGTCGTCCGCGCCATGCCGGCCCGCGACGACGCGACGATCGACATCGTCCAGCTCGCCGGCAGCTCGACCTCGCTCGACGCCAACGAGGATCCCGGCGACCTGACCCGCGTTCTCGCCGAGCGGCTCGGGGCGCGTCACCACCGCATTCACGCGCCCGCCTTCGTCGAGTCGACGGAACTGCGCGGTGCGATCGTCCGCCAGCCGGAGGTCGCCGCGACGGTCGTCCGGTTCGACGGGCTCGCAGTCGCCGTCCTGGGGATCGGCTCGTTCGGCGGGCACGATGGCGGTGCGAGCTCCTCGCTCCTCCGCTCCGGTGCGTTGTCGACGGGAGAGATTGCCGGCCTGACGGGCGTCGGGGCGGTCGGTGACCTGATCGTCCACCCGTTCACGGCGGACGGCCAGTTCGTGGCGCCGGACCTGGCCGCTCGAGCGATCGCGATCTCGATCGAGCAGCTGCGAGCCGTCCCGACCGTCGTCGCCGTCGCGGCCGGCCGAGCCAAGGTCGGCGCGATCCGGGGCGCGCTTGCGACCGGCGTGATCGGCGTCCTCGTGACCGATGCCGCCACGGCCGCGGGTCTCGTCGCATGAGCCGCCTCGCGGACCGGGTCTGTCTCGTCACCGGCTCGACGGGGATTGCCGCCGCCTCCGCGACGCGGCTCGCGGCCGAGGGCGCGGCCGTGTTCGTCGTCTCGCGGACCGACGAGCATGCGCGCGGGCTCGCTGAACGGATCCGGGCGGCCGGCGGAAACGCCGACTGGGCCGCGGCGGAGCTGTCGATCGAGGCCGCCGTGGATGCCGCTGTCGCGGCGTGCGTGGAGCGGTTCGGCCGGATCGACGGGCTCTTCTCTGTCGCCGGTGGCAGCGGCCGGCGGTTCGGCGACGGGCCGATCCATACCGTGGGCCGCGAGGCCTGGGACCGGACGCTCGAGCTGAATCTCACGACCCAGGCGCTCGTGTGTCGAAGCGTCGTCGCGCGGATGCGGGACCAGGACCCGAACAGCTCGGGGACGCGCGGCTCGATCCTCCTGATGGGCAGCGTGACGGCCAGCGACCCCGCGCCGGAGTTCTTCGCGACGCACGCGTACGCGGCCGCGAAGGGCGCCCTGACTGCGTTGATGACGACGATGGCCGCCGCGTACCTCCCGGACCGGATCCGGGTCAACGTCGTGGCACCCGGGCTGACCGCGACACCGATGGCCCGGCGGGCCGCCGACGACGCCGCGATCCGGGCGTACGGCGCGCGCAAGCAGCCGCTCGCCGGCGAGCTGATGGACCCCGACGAGGTCGCCCATGCCGCGGTCTACTTCCTGTCCGACGAGTCGCGGGTCGTGACGGGCCAGCTTCTGAAGGTCGATGGCGGCTGGTCTGTCGCATCTGTGTCGCCGCTGCCGCCCGGGACCGACGCGTGACCCGCCGATGAGTCGCGCCTGGATCGCCGATCTCCCGCTCATCGCCGATGCCGACGTCTGCGTCGTCGGCTCCGGCGCGGCCGGCTCGACCGCCGCGATCGCCGCCGCCCGTGGCGGCGCCTCGGTCGTCCTCGTCGAGAAGCTTCCGTTCCTCGGTGGCACGAGCACCGCCGTCCTCGACACGTTCTACGGGTTCTGGACCCCGGGCGAGGCGCCACGCAAGGTCGTCGGCGGGATCGCCGACGAGATCGTCGCGGGCCTGCGGGCACTCGGCCCCGTCCTCGAACGACCGAACACGTACGGCGCCGGGACGGGTGTCACGTATCTTGCCGAGCACCTGAAAATCGTCTGGGAGCGTCTCGTCGCCGAGGCCGGGGTCCGGATCCTGCTCCACGCGATGCTTCAGGACGCCGACGTCGACCGCAGCGGCCAGGTCCGCTCGATCGTTGTCGCCACAAAGGCCGGCCTCGCCCGGATCTCGGCCCGGACGTTCGTCGACGCGAGTGGCGATGCCGACCTGTGCGCCTTCGCCGGGTTCCGGTTCGAGACCGCCGGCGAAATCGATCCGGCTCAGACCCTGACGACGACGTTCCGGATGGCGAACGTGGATGGCGAGCGGCGCCGCACGGTCACGAAGGACGAGCTCCACGCCCTGATGACAGCGGCGGCGGACGACGGATATGACCTCCCTCGCCGCGAGGGCTCCGATCACGTGACGCCCATCGACGGCGTGACGGCGACGATCATGACCCGGCTAGAGCCCAACGAGCGCCGAGCCCGCGACGGCCGGCTCCTCAACACGACAGACCCGGCCTTCCTGACCGCGGCAGAGATCGCCGGGCGCCGGCAAGCCCTCGACTACGCCCGGTTCCTCGTCGGTCGCGTGCCGGGCTACGAGTCAGCGTCGCTGGTCGCGCTCGGCACCCAGATCGGGATCCGCGAAACACGCCGGGTCTTCGGCGACGCGCGTCTGACCCGCGAGGACGTCCTCGGGGCCCGCCAGTTCGACGACCAGATCGGCCTGTGCGGCGCCCCGATCGAGGACCACAGTGCGGGTCCGGACACGCGCTGGGCGTACATCCCGGACGGCGGCACGGTCGGCATTCCGTTCGGGACGCTGGTCGTTCGCGACGCGGTCAACGTCCTCGTCGCCGGGCGCTGCTTCTCGGCAACCCACGACGCCCACGCCTCGGTCCGCTCGATGGCCCAGTGCATGGCGATGGGTCAGGCGGCTGGGACGGCCGCGGCACTGGCGGCAGGGGCCTCGGGGGTTGCCGGCGGCGCGGTCCGGGCAGTCGCGTTCGAGACGCTCCGGACGCGCCTCCTCGCCGACGGCGCCATCCTGGACCTCCAGACAGTCGCGGGGTCTGCCTCGTGACCTTTGTTCGGACCGTCCTGGGCGACATCGATCCGGCGGCTCTCGGCGTGACCTATGCCCACGAGCACCTCGTGATCGACGGTGGCCGGCCGGTCGACCTGTCGCCCGACTTCCTCCTGAACGACATCGATCGGCTCACGACCGAGCTCGCGGCGGCCCATGCCGCCGGGCTGCGGGCGGCGATCGACATGATGCCGGCCGACTGCGGGCGCAATCCGATGCTCCTCGTCGAGCTGTCGCGCCGAAGCGGCGTTCACCTGGTCGCCGCGACGGGCCTCCACCACGAGCGCTTCACCGGCCCGAGCCACTGGAGCCTGCGGGCGACCGAGGACGAGCTGGCCGGCCTGTTCGCGGCCGACGTCGAGGACGGGATCGACGAGCGCGACTACACCGGCCCCATCGTGAATCGAACCGACATCCGGGCCGGGGTCATCAAGATCGGCGGCAGCCTCGGCGGGCCGTCGGAGCGCGACCGCCCCATATTCCGGGCCGCCGCCGCCGCCCACGCGCGCACGGGCGTGCCTGTCCACACCCATTGCGAGGCGGGCACGGGCGCGCTCGAGCAGATCCGCCTGCTCACGGACGCGGGCGTGCCGGGGGCGCACCTGTCCCTGAGCCACGTCGACAAGGTCGTCGACCGCGGCTATCAGCGCGAGGTGTTCGCGACCGGAGCCTTCGTCGTCTATGACCAGGCGTTCCGCTGGGGCGACCGCGAGAACGGCACCCTTCAACTGATCGAGTGGGCTGTCGAGACCGGTAACGCAGGCCACGTGATGCTCGGGATGGATGCGGCGCGGCAGGGCTACTACACGGCCTACGGCGGGTCGCCAGGTCTTCCATTCCTCCTCCGGGAGTTCAGCGACCGCCTCGAGGAGCGCGGCATCGGCGCCGACATCCGGCGGCGCATCTTCGTGGACAATCCGGCACGGGCGTTCGCATTCGCGGAGGTGGGCCGATGACCGACGAGGGAATGCTGACGAGCGTCGTCGGGTCGCACGCCCATCCGGGCTGGTTCGCCCACGGGATCGCGGCCGCGGCGCGCGGCGAATACGGCCCGGCCGACCTCGCCGAGCTGCTCGACGACGGCGTCGATCTCGCAATCCGGGATCAGGAGCGGGCCGGGATCGACGTGATCAGCGATGGCGAGATGCGTCGGGCCGGCTTCTTCACCGCCGAGTTCTATCGTCACCTGACGGGCGTCCGGCCACTTCCGCCGGACCGCCGCCTCGGCGCCGGCGCCCACGACGGGCTGCATCGCTTCGCGGTCGAGGATCGGATCGCCGCCCCGGACGGGCTCGGCGTGGTGGCCGAGTTCCGGGCCGCCCGCGCCCGAACCGACCGGCCGCTCAAGGTCACGCTGCCCGGGCCGTACACCCTGTCCGGGCGGCTGAGCCACGGCCCGGGCGAGGTCTACCAGACGCGGGTCGCTGCAGCCGAGGCTTTCGTCCCGATCGTCGCCGCCGAGATCCGCGACCTGGTGGACGCCGGGGCGACGATCATCCAGGTCGACGAGCCGTCGCCCGCGATCCATCCCGACGCTCCCGCGGATTTCGTCGCCCTGTTCAATGCCGCGATCGAGCCGGCCGTGGGGCGAGTCCGGCTCGGCGCCCATCTCTGCTTCGGCAACTTCCTTGGCCGGCCGCTGGCGCCGCGCTCGTACCGCCCGATCCTCGCCGCCATGCTCGGGTTCGCTGTCGACGAGCTCGTCCTCGAGTTCGCCAACCGCGAGATGAGCGAGGTCGGGATCCTGGGCGAGATCGTTCATGCCGGCAAGGACGTCGCCGCCGGCGTGATCGACGTCAAGAATTCCCATGTCGAGACGGCCGACGAGGTCGCCGCCCGGATCGATGCCATCCTCGCCACCGGCGTCCCGGCCGGGCGGCTCGCGCTCGTCCCGGACTGCGGGTTCAGCCAGACCGCGCGCCACCTGACCACCGCCAAGCTCGCCGCGCTCGTTGCCGGCCGCGACCTCGTGCTCGGGTTGGGTCACGGGGTGGCACCGACCCTTCCTCCCACCCGCCCACCCTCTTGAAGGAGACTCCCTCATGCAGGCCCACCACGTCACGATGCTCGGCACCGGGCTGATCGGCGACTTCTACACAGCGACGCTCCACGGCCAGCGCGGCCGCGACCACGTCCGGGTCGTCTTCTCGAAGTCGGAGGAGCGCGGCGCGGCCTTCGCCGAGCGCTGGTCGATCCCGGAGCACATGACCGACATGAAGGCGGCGATCGAGCACGCCGACACCGACGTCGTCGTCGTCGGCCTCCCGAACTACCTCCACGAGGAGGCCGTCTCGCTCGCGGCGGCGGCCGGCAAGGCTGTCCTGTGCACCAAGCCGCTCGGGCGGACGGCCGAGGAGGCTCGCCGGATGCTGGAGGTCGTCGAGAAGGCAGGCGTCTTCGGCGGATACCTCGAGGACCTGTGCTACACGCCCAAGACCCTGAAGGCGATCACCGCGGTCGAGGGCGGCGCGATCGGCGACGTGACCTGGGTGCGGTCCCGCGAGACCCATCCCGGCCCGCACAGCGCCTGGTTCTGGGACGGCCGGTTGACCGGGGGCGGCGCGATCATCGACCTCGGCTGCCACTGCATCGAGATCATCCGGAACTTCGTCGGCAAGGGAAATCGGCCGGTCGAGGTGATGTGCACGACCGACACCCTCGTCCACCCGATCGACGACGAGGACAATGCCATCGCGCTGATCCGGTTCGAGTCCGGCGCGATCGGCCAGTTCGAGGTGAGCTGGACGTTCCGCGGCGGGATGGACCTGCGCGACGAGGTCGCGGGCACGCACGGCACGATCTGGCTCAACCACTTCCTGCGGACCGGGTTCGAGATGTTCACCGCGGGTGGTGGCGGCGGCTACGTCGCCGAGAAGGCCGAGACCGCCGCGGGCTGGCTGTTCCCGGTCGGCGACGAGAAGCACGAGCTCGGTTACCCGGACATGTTCAGCGACATGTTCGACTCGATGGAAGCGGGGCGGGCGCCACGCGAATCCTTCTACGACGGCTATGTCGTGAACGCGGTCATGGACGCCTGCTATCGCTCGGCCAGGAGCCGCGCCTGGGAGCCGGTCGAGCTGTTCGAGTGGCGCGGCGGCTCGACTGCCCGGATCGCGAAGACGCCCGAGACGTACGAGGGCCAGACGGTCATCAAGCGCGAGCTCCTGCCCGACGGCCGCTCGAAGCTGATCCTCAAGGACCCCGCGACCGGTGACTTCAGCGACCGGGTCGTGGCGGGCGGCTGACGACGGTCTTCCGTCGGATGGATCCAGCGGGCGCCCGGTCGACGCCGCAGATCGAGGCCTGATCACGCTGATTGATCGATTCCGTCCCGACCACGCTCGGCCCTACGCGGGCGCGGCTGGAAACGCGTCGCCTTGGGACGACCGCCACGCTCGCTTGAGGCCGATTCGATCAACTCCATCGATCACGCGGTCCGTTCCGGCAGTTGCCATGCGGGCGAACGGCGGAGGTCCCGATCGGCTCACTCGACGGCCGTCTCCGTCAGATAGTGCTTCCGCTCCACGAGCTCGATGACCGGGCCTTGGAGGTGCAGCTCGGCGGTCAGCGGCAGGTCGGCGGAGGAGCGGCCCACCTGCACGCTGACACGACCGGGCTCCACGACGCGGCGCAGATCCGCGCCGACATAGGAGAACTGCTCGGTGGAGAGGCGGAAGACGACGGTCCGGCACTCGCCCGGCTCGAGGCGGAGCCGTCGGAAGCCCCGCAACTCGCGCACCGGGCGAGCAACCGTCGCCTCCTCATCGCGGACGTACAACTGGACCACCTCGTCGCCGGTCCGCGGCCCCGTGTTGGTGACATCGACCCGAATCGCCACCTGGTCCCCACTTGTCTCGAGGACGCTCCGGTCGACCCGGAGGTGGTCGATGGCGAACGTCGTATACGAACGGCCGTGGCCGAACGGCCAGAGCGGCGCGACCGAGGCGTCGACGTAGTCACCCGTCGGGTGGGAGTGTCCGCCGGTGGGGTGGTGGCGGTACGTCAGCGGCAGCTGGCCAACCTGGCGCAGCATCGTCACGGGCAGCTTGCCGCCGGGGTTGACCACGCCGCTGAGCGCGCCGGCGATCGCCTCTGGACCGGCGTCTCCCGGGACCCACCCGAGCAGGATCGCGGCGCAGTGTTCGGCTGCCCACTCGAGCGCCAGAGGGCGGCCGCTGACCACCACGAGCACCACCGGGGTGCCAGTCGCGACGACCGCCTCGAGCAGCTCTTGCTGCCGGCCCAGGAGCCCCAGTCCCGTCCGATCGCGGAACTCTCCTGTCGTGGAGTCGAGGGTCAGGCCCGATCGCTCTCCCAGGACCGCGATGACGACATCGGCGTCGCGGGCGATTGCGACGGCCGCTTGGAGCTCGTCGTCGATGCCGCTCGAGATTCCGCTTCCTCGGGCGTGGACCACCTCCGTTGCCGGCAGCGCCGCGCGCAGGGCGTCAAGGATCGTCTGTCGGCCGGACAGCTCGTCGCCCGGCGGGGCGGCCTCGCCGTCGCCGATGACCCCCAGCGCATCGACACCGCGGCGCATCTCCTGGAGCGTCTCCATGTGGATCAGGTGGCTGTAGTCACCGAGCAGATCGCGTGCGCTGTCGGCGATCGGCCCGATCAGCGCGACGCGGCGGAGGTCCGGGGCCAGCGGCAGCACGCCGTCGTTCTCCAACAGGACGAGCGAGCGTTCTGCCAGGGATTGCGCCGCCTCGGACTCCGCGGCGGCGAGCCGCTCGAGGGCTGCCACGCTTGGGATATCGACGAGCGGTTCGTCCATGATCCCGAGGCGGAACTTCATCCGGAGCACCCGACCGACGGCCGCGTCAAGCAGGCGCTCATCCACCCGCCCCTCGGCGAGGGCGCGCGCCAGGGGTGGCCCGAACGCGACGGTTCGCGGCAACTCCGCGTCCACGCCGGCGGCGAGGGCCAGGCGGGCCGCTTCGCCGAGGTCGCCCGTCAGGCGGTGCGCGGTCGAGAGCATCTCGACGCCCATGTAGTCCGAGGCGACGATCCCGTCGAAGCCCCACTCGCCGCGGAGGATGTCGGTCAGCAGCTCCGCGGACGCGTGGCAGGGCACGCCATCCACGTCGCAATACGCCGGCATGACGCCGGCGATCCCGGCGTGCCGGACGGCGGCCTCGAACGGGAAGAGTTGCTCGTCCCGGAGCTCCCGCGGGCCGGCATGGGCCGGCGCCTGGTTGAGCCCGCCTTCGGCCAGGCCGTGGCCGACGATGTGCTTGGCGGTGGCGATGACGCCGTCCCCCAGGTCGGCTCCCTGGAGCGCCTCGACGTAGGCGCAGCCGAGCGCGGCCGACAGATAGGGGTCCTCGCCATACGTCTCCTCCATCCTGCCCCAGCGCGGGTCGCGGGCGATGTCGAACACGGGACCCAGGGCCAGTCGGGCGCCGGTCAGGAGCATCCGCTGGCGGATGGTGGCCGCCATCGCCGTCACGGCCTCCGGGTCGAACGCGGCGGCTGCGCCAATCGATTGCTGGAAGCACGGCGCCGCCCAGGCCATGAGGCCGTGCAGAGATTCCTCGTGGATGATCGCGGGGATGCCGAGCCGGGTCTCCTCGACAAGCTGGCGCTGGATGGCATTGGCCATCTCGGCCACCTCGGCGGGCCCGAGGTTCGTGGATCCAGCCAGCCTCGTGACCTGGCCGATCCCGTCACCCGCCAGCGCCCTCAGCCGATCGGAATCGAGGCCGGCCGTCGCGACGACCTCGAACGCCCAGAACGAGCCGAGCTGGGCAAGCTTCTCCTCCCGGGTCATCCGCCCGAGCAGATCCGCGACGCGCTCGTCGTTGGGGCGCGCCGGATCGCGATACGGAGCGAGGCTCACGGTCATCCCTTGACCGAGCCCGCGGTCAGTCCGCCGACGAGCTGGCGCTCGGCAACGACGTAGAAGGCGAGGGCCGGGATCAGGGCGAGGGTCGTATAGGCCAGGATCCGGGCGGTATCGGTCGTGTACTGCGTGCTGAAGTTCGTCACGCCCAGCGGCAGGGTCCAGTTGTCGGGGTCGGACAGCATCACCAGCGGCAGCAGGAACTGGTTCCAGCTGGCGACGATCGCGAGCACCGCGACCGTGACGAGGGCCGGGCGTGACAGCGGCAACAGGATGCGGACGAAGAAGCCGAGCGAGCCGCAGCCGTCGATCGCGGCCGCGTCCTCGAGCTCCTTCGGGATGCTCTTGAAGAACGGGCGCAGGATGATGATGGTCAAGGGCAGTCCGAAGGCGGCTTCCGGCAGGGCCAGGCCGAGGGGGTTGTCCAGCAGCCCCAGGTCCCGGACGAGGATGAGCAGCGGCAGGATCGCGACCGTCGCGGGGAACAGCAGGCCGAGGGTGAACACGGTGTACGCGAGTTCGCGCCCCGGGAACTGCCGTCGGGCCAGGACGAACGCGGCGAGCGCCGCGAACAGGACGACGATCACGGTCGAGATGCCGGCGACGAGGGCGCTGTTGCGAAGCTGCGTCCAGAAGCTCGGAGACGCGAGCGACTCGGTGTAGTTGGTCCATACCCACGGGTCCGGCAGACCAACCGGGTCGGCTGCCAGCTGCGGAGCGTCGCGGAAACCACCGAGCACCGCGTAACCGATCGGAATGACGACGACCGCCGCGACCGCGAGCAGGACAGCGCCGCGCAGGAAGGTTCCCGCGACCCGCCGGATCGGCTCAGCCATACGTGGTCGCCCCTTCCAGATCGCGCCGCATGACCCAGCGCTGGTAGGCGAGTGCCAGGACGAAGCAGAGGAGGAACAGGATCACGGCGACGGCGCTCCCGAAGCCGAACTGGAAGCGGACGAAGCCCCGGTCGAACATGTAGACCGCCATCGTGTTCGAGGCATTCACGGGCCCACCACGGGTCGTGACCCACACGAGGTCGAACAGCTGGATCGATCCGATGATCGACAGGAACACAGATACCCGGAGGGTCGGCCCGAGGAGTGGCAGGGTCACATAGCGGATCGCCTGCCAGCGCGACGCACCGTCGATGGCGGCCGCGTCCTCGACCTCCCGCGGGATGTTCTGAAGGCCGGCCAGCAACAGGATCATGTGGAACCCGAAGTACTTCCACGTGATGATGAAGAACAGGGCGATGAGGACCGTGCCCCGGTCGGCCAGCCAGGGAGAGTAGGCGCCTTCCAGCCCGAAGGTGGTCAGGAAGTGGTCGGCCAGGCCATTGGGCTGGAGGATCAGGCTCCAGACGATCGCGGTGATGACTTCCGCGATGACGTACGGGGCGAAGAAGATCAGGCGCAGGATCGCCCGTCCGCGGAAGTTCCGATTCAGCAGCAGCGCAAGCCCGAGCGCGAACGGGATCTGGATCGCCAGCGACATGACGACGATGAACAGGTTGTGACCGACCGCGCCAAGGAAGACCGGGTCTGCCTGCGCCCGCCCGAAGTTGGCCGGCCCGACGAAATGGTCGAGAGCCTTCAGCCCGTTCCAGTCGAACAGGCTGAACCGCGCAGCCTGGACGATCGGAAAGAGCACGAACACGGCGTACAGCGCCAACGCCGGAAGCATGAAGAGGCCGGCGCCGCCCCACGCGCGCAGGTTCCGGCTGAACCGGGATCGGGAGCCGACGGCAATCGCCACGGTCGTCACTCAGTACAGGTGAATGGGCCGGCGCTCGCCGGCCCATTCAGCGCTGGGTCAAGGATGGGCTACTGGCCGGCGGCGGCGGCGGTGATGGCCTGGGTCACCGATTCCGGTGTTCCGGTCCCAGCGTACAGGCCGGCCACCGCCTCATTGATCGCGCCACCGAGCTCCGGCGTCGTCGCCTGATCGAGGTAGAGCTGCACGAACTTCGCCTTGGCTCGGCCCTCCAGAACCGATGCCATCGTCGGGTCGGTGACCGACGACTCCGAGCCGACCGTCGTCGGGAGAATTCCCGAATTGAGGGCCCCCCACCGCTTCGCCGCGTCGAGGCTCACGAGGTACTTCAGGAAGTCGACCGTCTCGGGCGGCGCGTCCTTGCCGACCGCGAAGCCATTGCCGCCCCCGAGTCCGTCGTACGGATCGCCCGGGGAGCCCTCGACCGAGGGGAACGGGAACCAGCCGAGGCCCTCGCCGATCGGCCGGCTGCCGCCCGAGTTGGCATTGACCGTGCCTGGCAGCCACTGGCCCATCAACTGCATGGCGCCGTTGAACGTCGCCATTGCGGCGGCGCCGCTGCCGGCGCCATCCCACGGCGCGGCCAGGAACCCTTCCTGGAAAGGCTTGAGGTCGATGAGCTGCTTGAACTGCTCGCCGGCCTTGACGAGGCACGGGTCCGTCCATGCGCCGGTCGTGACCGCCTTGTCCATCCCGGCCTGTCCGCAGTTGCGGACCGCGGTGTACGCCCAGTAGAAGGCTCCGGTCCAGGTGTCCTTGCCGGCCAGGGCGATCGGCGTGATGCCCTTGGCCTTCAGGGTCTCGACGGTCGTCAGGAACTCGGCCCACGTGGCCGGCGGCTTGGTGATGCCGGCGTCCGTGAACGACTTCGTGTTGTACCAGAAGCCGACGAGGCCGAGATCGAACGGGATCCCGTAGTTCTTGCCGTCGACGGCATACATGCTGAGGGCGCCGGCGTTGATCGTGTCCTTCCAGGACGCGATGTCGGCGCTGATGTCCTTGACGAGACCGGCCTCAACCTGCTGGCGCAGACCGCCGCCGCCCCAGGTCTGGAACAGGTCCGGAATGTCGCCTTGCTGGAGCAGGGCCGTCAGCTTCGTCTTGAACGCCTCGTTCTCGTTGGCCTGGATGTCGATCGTGACGTTGGGATGCGCCGCGGTGTATTCAGCGGCGAGGTCCTTCCAGAGGCTGAGGCCCGGGTCGTTGTTCTGGATGTGATACCAGGTGATGGTGACCGGCTCGGCCGCCTTCGAGGGCTCGCTGCTCGGGGCATTCGAGGACGTGCTCGACGGCGCGCTCGAGGGCACGCTCGATGGCGGGCCCGACGGAGGGCTCGAGGCCCCGCTCGTGCAGGCCGACACCACCAGGACCAGGGTGGCCAGGATTCCCACGGATCGCCTGCGTCCAGTCACCACTCGACCTCCTCCTTCCCGAGCGAGTCTCGGGTCACCGTGTGGGCGGTTCGCGTCCGTCGGCCTCGCAGCGGCGAGCGACCCGACCGACGTGCCCTGGATTCCTCGATGCTCGAAAGTTTCGCAGCGTTTCGCGATGGTTTCGTGACACCTTACGAAGGTAGCAGCCGGGCGTCAAGGCCGAGGAGCCATTGGTTGGGGTGCCTCACTGTGATCGTGCTGCCGGAACTGCGATGCAGCCCGGGTTTGCACAGCCGCCGCCACGTGGTGCGAAACTTTCGGTATCATCCTTCCATGGTGAGCAGCGTCCGCCGCCGGCGGGACCACACGACGACGATCGCCTTCATCGCGGAGCAGACCGGCGTGTCCGTTCCGACGGTCTCCAAGGTGATCAACGGACGCTCGGACGTGTCGAGCGAGACGCGCCGGCGGGTGGAGGCAGCAATCCTCGAGCACGGCTACCGGCGGACGGCGCGGTCCGGCCCACGGTCGGCCCTCATCGAGGTCATCTTCAACGAGCTCGAAAGCGAGTGGGCACTGGAGATCGTGCGCGGCGTGGAGCGGGTGGCCGGGCGCAACGGGCTCGCGGTGGTCATCTCGGAGATGGAGGGACGCGGGACTCCGAGTCGCGGCTGGATCGATGGGGTCCTGGCCCGTCGCCCGATGGGCGTGATCGCGGTGTTCTCCGACCTCGACGATGCCGTCCGCGAACAGCTTCGCGCGCGCGACATTCCGTTCGTGATCGTCGACCCGACGGGGGAGCCGCTTCACGACACGCCGTCCGTCGGCGCGACGAACTGGAACGGCGGGCTGACCGCCACGCGCCATCTCATCGCCCTCGGCCATCGCCGGATCGGGGTGATCGGCGGGCCCGAGTGGATTCTGTGCAGCCGCGCCCGGATCGACGGATATCGTGCCGCGATGGACGAGGCCGGCGTGCCGGTGGATCCGGCGCTCATCAGTCACGGCGCGTTCCACGTGGACGAAGGGATCGAGCGAGGTCTCGCCCTCCTGCTCACGCCCAACCCGCCGACGGCGATCTTCGCGGGGAACGACCTCCAGGCGCTCGGCGTGTATCAGGCCGCGCGGGAGCTTCGCCTCCACATTCCCGAGGACATCAGCGTCGTGGGCTTCGACGACCTGCCGGTCGCGCGGTGGGTCAGCCCGCCGCTGACCACGATCCGCCAACCGCTCGTCGAGATGGCGGTGACCGCCGCCGAGCTCGCGCTCTCGATGGCGCGGGGCGAGACGCCCGCCCAGCCACGGGTGGAGCTGACCACGGAGCTCGTGATCCGCGAGAGCACCGCGCCGCCCCGTCCGCGCTGATCGGACCGCGCAATCGCCGCGATCGGCGGCCGGACGACCGCGGCGGGATCTCGGCGACGCACCGCACGCCGAGTGTTCAGCCCGGCTCGGCTTCCTCGACCGGCCGATCCGAGAAAGCGATGGCAGGGGCCCCGCGCGACCCGGCCGGCTCGCCCGCGTCGATCCACTGGCCGATCGCGTCGCGCGAGAACAGCTCGTCCACGACCATCGACGCGGCGCCGATGACTCCGGCCAGGCCGCCCAGCGACGACCGCTGGATCAACAGGTCGCGCGTCGCGAGCGGCAGCGATCGGCGGTAGACGGTCTCGCGAATCGAGGCCAGGAGCTGATCTGGGCTGTTGGCGACGCCGCCGCCGATGACGATCAGCGACGGGTTGAAGAAGTTGACGACGCTGGCCAGCATCGAGCCCACCCGCCGGCCGGCGCCCTGGAGCATCGCCACAGCGGTCGGATCGCCGGCCGACGCCGCCCGAGCGACGTCCTCGGCGGTGACCCGGCCGCGCTGATCGAGGGCGGTCTGGAGTCGGGCCGATCGCCCCGCCCGCGCCGCCTCCTCGCCGGCCCGACCGAGCGCCGCGCCCCCGGCCAGCGCCTCCAGGCAGCCAATGTTCCCGCAGCGGCAAACAACCCCCGGATCGTCGGTCACCTGGATATGGCCGACGTCGCCGGCGCTCCCCTGGGCCCCGCGATGAAGCCGTCCGCCAGTGATGATGCCAGCCCCGATCCCGGTCCCGATCTTCACGACGACGACATCCTCGTGGCCGGCCGCGACACCGGACCGCCCTTCGCCGAGGGCAAGGACGTTGACGTCGTTGTCGACCCAGACCCAGGCCGCGTGGCGCGCCGTGAACCGCTCCCGGATCGGATAGCCATCCCAGCCCGGCATGATCGGCGGCGATGTCGGCCGGCCGGTCGCGAACTCGACCGGTCCCGGCACCGCGATCCCGATCCCCCACAGCCGGCCGGGCACGGCGTGGGTCGTCGCGAGCAGTTGGTCGAAGAGCTCCTCGACGCGACCAAGCCCGGCCTCCGGCCCGGCCTCGATCTCGGCCGGCTCGTCGCGATGGCCGAGGATCTGGCCGTCGAGGGTCGTCAGGGCAACGTCAACGCTGGTCGCGCCGAGATCCGCGACGAGGAGATGGCCGGCGTCGGCCCGGAAGGTCAGCCGGCGCGGCGGCCGGCCGCCGGTCGACGGCCCGGGATCGCCTTCGACGACGAGGCCGCGCTCGAGCAGCTCCCCGACACGCTGGGCCACGATCGCTCGCCCGAGCCCCGTCCGCTCGACGAGCTCGTTGCGCGACCGCGAGCGGCCGAGCCGGATCTCATCGAGGACGAGGACGAGCGCGTCGAGGGCTTCGTCGGGGAGCGGGCCGGTCACGCGCCGATGATAGAGCGGCGCGCGCGAAGCGACGCTTTCACTTTTGCACTTGACGCGCGAAAGTCGGACCGTCACCATGCGAAGTCGGAGCAGCAGTGACCGCAGCCGCTCCGTGCATCGCCCTTGACCGCCGCGAGATCTGCTCGCTACCATCGCCCAGCGCTCTAGATCGTCTAGACATTCCGCCCGGTTCGTCACCCGGGCCGATCGGTTTTGCACAGGAGCTGGATGAGCAACTTCGCCGACATCGGAGCCGCCGTCATCGGAACCGGCTTCATCGGAACGGTCCACGTCGAGCAGCTCCGCCGGATCGGGGTCGACGTCCGCGGCGTCCTCGGCAGCACGCCGGAGCGCGGCGCGGCGCGGGCCGACGCCTTGAGCGTCCCGCACGCGTACGGGTCCCTCGACGAGATCCTCGCCGACCCCGCCGTTGACGTCGTCCACGTCACGTCGCCGAACAACCTCCACGTCCCCCAGGCGTCGGCGATTCTCGGGGCCGGGAAGCACGTGGTCTGCGAGAAGCCCCTGGCGATGACCGCCGCGGGGTCGGCCGGGCTCGTCAGCGAGGCGCGGGCGAGCGGCCTCGTCAACGCCGTCAACTTCAACATCCGCTTCTACCCGCTTCACCAGCACATGCGCGAATCGATCGCGGAAGGCGCGCTCGGCGACGTCCGATTCGTGACCGGCCACTACTTCCAGGACTGGCTCCTCCTCGACACCGACTGGAACTGGCGCCTCGAGCCCGACAAGGGCGGCGCGCTCCGGGCAGTCGGCGACATCGGGTCGCACTGGCTCGATCTCATGGCGTTCGTGACCGGACAGCCGATCGTCTCGGTGATGGCTGACCTCGCGACGTTCGTGACGGCACGGCAGGAGCCGACGGGACCGGTCGAGACATTCTCGACCGGTCGATCTGCGAACACGGTCACCCGGCCGATGGGCACCGAGGACACGGCGACGCTCCTCCTCCGCTTCGCCAACGGTGCCCGCGGCTCGGTGGCCGTGTCGCAGATCAGCGCCGGCCGCAAGAACTCCCTGCAGTGGGAAATCGACGGGTCCGACGGCGCTGCCTGGTGGGACTCCGAGACCCCGGACCACCTGTGGCTCGGCCATCGCGAGCGGCCCAACGAGCTGCTCCTCCGCAATCCGGCCCTGATGGGTGACGCCGGCAAGGCGGCGGCTGCGCTGCCGGGTGGCCACGTCGAGGGCTTCGGCGACACCTTCGGGGCTCTGTTCCGGGCCATCTACCGCGACGTTGCCGCGGGAGCGCCCAACCCCGACCCGCCCTACGCCGACTTCGCGGCGGGCCACGACGAGATGCTCGTCAACGACGCAGTCGCCCGGAGCGCCGAGCTCGGCCGCTGGGTCGACGTCGATCGAAGCTCCTCAAGCGGCGGAACGGCCACAGCCAGCGCCGAGTCCACTCCCATGGAGGTCCGCGCATGAGGCTCGGTCTGCTGACGGCCCCGTTCCCGAGCACGCCCCTCGCGGAGGTCGTCGACTGGACCGTCGCGAACGGCTTCGAGTCGATCGAGATCGCGTGCTGGCCCCGGACGACCGGGCCGACCCGGCGCTACGCCGGGACCTCGCACATCGACGTCGCGAACCTGTCCGCGTCGCAGGCGGCGGACCTCGCGTCGGAGATCCGCGGCAAGGGTCTCGCGATCTCCGGGCTCGGGTTCTACCCGAACCCGCTTCACCCCGACCCGGAGCACCGTGACACCGTCATCGGCCACCTCAAGCACGTCATCACGGCCGCCGAGAAGATGGACGTCCCGCTCGTGAACACGTTCATGGGCGCCGACAAGGCGAAGACCCAGGACGAGAACTGGGAGGACGCGCTCCGCGTCTGGCCCGACATCGTGTCGTTCGCCACCGACCACGGCCGGAAGATCACGCTCGAGAACTGTCCGATGCTCTTCAGCACAGACGAGTGGCCGGGCGGCAACAATCTCGCGACCACGCCCCGGATGTGGCGCCGGATCCTGGAGCGGTGGGGCGGCATGATCGGGCTGAACTTCGACCCGAGCCACCTGGTCCTCCAGATGATCGACATCCCGCGCTTCATCCGCGAGTTCGGGCCGCACATCCTCCACGTCCAGGCCAAGGACCTCACGATCGATCGCGAGGGCCTCTACGACAACGGCGTCTTCTCGGTCGGGATCGGCTGGCAGATCCCGCGATTGCCCGGTCTGGGCGATGTCGAGTGGGATGCCCTGTTCGGTGCGCTCTGGCGGACCGGCTTCGATGGCGACGTGATCATCGAGCACGAGGATCGCGACTTCGAGAAGACCGACGACCTGGTCAAGCGCGGATTCCTCCTCGCCCGCGACGTCTTGAGGCCCTACATCAAGTGACGAACCCCTTCTCCATCGAGAACCTCACCGAGCGCGACATCGCCAAGGCCATTGACCACTCGCTGTTGCGGCCGGAGCTTGACGACGACTTCATCGAGGCGGGTTGCCGGCTGGCCGCCGAGTACGACGTCGCGAGCGTCTGCGTCCGGCCCGTTGACGTCCGCCGGGCGGCAGCGATCCTGGCCGGGACCGACGTCAAGGTCGGGACGGTCATCGGCTTCCCCCACGGCAGCTCCACGACCGCCACCAAGGTCTTCGAGGCGCACCAGGCCCTCGACGACGGCGCCACCGAGCTCGACATGGTCATCGACATCGGGGCGCTCAGGTCGGGCCGCGACCTCGACGTCCAAGACGACATCGCCGCGGTCGTCGAAGCGGCCCACGGCGCCGGCGCGATCGTCAAGGTCATCTTCGAGAACCACTACCTGACCGATGAGGAGATCGTCCGGGCGTGCCACCTGACCGAGGCCGCCGGTGCCGAGTTCGTCAAGACCTCGACGGGCTTCGCGGCGACGGGTGCCACCCACGCGGACCTCGCCCTGATGCGCCGCAGTGTCGCGGACCACGTCCAGGTCAAGGCAGCCGGCGGCGTCCGGACGCTCGACGCCCTGATCGACGTGATGAATCTCGGCACGACCCGGGTGGGGGCGACGGCGACAAAGGCGATCATCGACGACTTCCGGGCACGCCGGGCCGGCCAGTTGCCCACGGTCGCCGCCGGCAGCTCCGCCGAGACCGGCTACTGATGCGGAGCGTCGGCATCGGCATGCTGGGCTCGGGGTTCATCGGCGAGTTCCACACGCTCGGGCTGCGCCATGTGCCGGATACGCGCGTCGTCGCGAACTGGGGTGCCGGCGCGGACCGGCGCGAGGCGTTCGCGACCCGCTTCGGCAGCCGTGCCCTCGACTCGATCGACGCGGTCTGCGCCGATCCCGCGGTCGATCTCGTCGTCGTCTCGCTGCCCAACCACCTCCACCTCGAGGCGGTTCAGAGCGCCGCTGCCCACGGCAAGGCCGTCGCGTGCACGAAGCCGCTCGGGCGCAACGCCCGCGAGGCGGCGGCGATGCTCCGGACGGTGGAGGAGGCCGGGGTCTTCCACGCCTATCTCGAGAACGTCGTCTTCAACGCCGAGATGATCCGGATGCGCGAGATCGTGGAATCCGGAGCGATCGGCCGCCTGACCACGTTCCGCGCCCGGGAGGGCCACAGCGGGCCGCATGCAGCCCACTTCTGGGACGCCGAGCTGGCGGGCGGGGGCGCCCTCCTCGACATGGCCTCGCATGGCGCCGAGGCCGCTCGGTCGATGTTCGGCAAGGACGTTGCCGTGCGCGACGTCTTCGCCTGGGGCGACACCCTCGTTCACGGCGAACGGACCAGTCTCGAGGACAACGCGGTGATGATCGTCCGGTTCGAGGACGGCCGGGCCGCGACGATGGACGTCTCGTGGTCGTCGAAGGGCGGGCTCGAGAGCCGGTTCGAGGCCTATGGCGAGGGCGGCCGGATCGTCCAGGACATCATTTCCAGCCCTCTCCGCGCGTTCATCGAGCGGCCGGCGGGCTACCTCGGCGAGAAAGTCGACGCGGATACCGGCTGGGTCTATCCGGTCCCGAACGAGACGTACGCCCACGGTCACGACGCGATGATGGCCGACGTCGTCGGGGCCTTTCGGGACGGCCGCCCGCCGCAGGAGACATTCCTCGACGGACTGATCGTGAACACGATCATCGACGCCGCCTATCGGTCGATGAAGAGCGGCCGCTGGGAAGCCGTCGAGCGGCCCGTCGCGACCCCCGTGGCCGTCGGCGGATCGACCCGATGACAGCGACCGCGGCGCCGGCATTGCCATGGATGACGGCCGCCGCCGCTCTCCTCGACCGCGTCGCCGCGACCCAGGCCGAGGCGATCGAGACGGCCAGCCAGTGGTCTGCCGACGCAATCGCTGCCGACGGTCTCGTTCACCTCTTCGGGACCGGCCACTCGCGGATCCCGGTCGAGGAGATGTTCCCGCGCTACGGCTCCTATCCCGGCTTCAACCCGATCGTCGAGCTGTCGATGACGTTCCACACCCAGGTCGTGGGGGCCAACGGCCAGCGCCAGGCGATGTATATCGAGCGGATGGCCGGCCTCGCCGAGGTCATCCTCGACAACTTCACGTTCGGCGAGCGTGACGTCGTCATGGTCTTCTCTGCCGGTGGAACGACGGCCGTCCCGGTCGAGTTCGCACGTGGAGCGCGGGCGCGCGGCCTGCGCGTGATCGCCGTCACGTCGGTCCTCCAGTCGATGTCGTCGACGATCGACTCCGTTGTCGGCAACAGGCTCCTCGACGAGGCCGATCTGGTCATCGACCTGTGCACGCCCCACGCCGACGCGATGGTCGACATCGCCGGGCTCGACACGCCCGTCGGGCCGGGCTCGACCGTGGCCGCGGTCGCCATCGTCAACTCCATCAAGGTCCGGACCGCCCAGCTGCTCACCGAGCAGGGATGCATGCCGCCGGTCCTCACCCGCAGCAGCGCGGTGGGCACGGAGCGATCCCGGATCCTGTTCGACGAAGCCTATCGAGAGCATGCGCGGCGACTCGCCCGTGCGATCGGCCAGCGAGGAGGTGGATGACGGAGCGACGCGCGGCACGCAATCGAGCGATGATGGTCCGGCCGGCGACCCACGTGGGGCACCGCGGCCGGCGCAAGGAGGAGTGGCAGTTCATGAAGAGACTCAAGATGGCTCGCGGCCTGGCCGCCGTGGCGGCGATGGCGATCATCGCCGGAGCCTGTAGCGCGACGCCGGGTTCGTCGGGTAGCGCAGGCGGCGCGGGTGGCGCGGGTGGCGCGACGAAGTACACGATCGGCTTCTCGAATGCCGGCGGCGTCGGCAACGGTTGGCGCGAGGCGATGCTCTGCTCGGCCAAGGCGCAGGCCGTGAAGTCCGGCAACGTCTCGAAGGTCACGATCATCCATCGCGACACCGACGCCCCAGGCCAGCTGTCCGACATCCGGACTCTGATCGCCCAGAACGTCAACGCGATCATCATCAATCCGTCGGGTCCGGACGCGCTGAACCCGGCGATCGCCGAGGCCACGGCCGCGGGGATCACCGTCATCGCCGTCGACGCCTCGGTCACCGCGCCGGGCGCCTACAACCTGTCGAACGACCAGGAGCAGTACGCCTACCTCGGCGCCTCGTGGCTGTTCAAAGCCATGGGCGGCAAGGGCGCGGTCGTCTACATGCGCGGCATCGCCGGCCATCCGGCCGACACCGATCGCGACAAGGGCTTCCAGCGGGCGCTCGCGGAGAACAAGGGCATCACGATCGCCAACACCGCGGTCACGAAGTGGGACCCGGTCACCGCGACCCGGCAGATCAACGACATCATGAGCGCGGGCACGAAGTTCGACGGCATCTGGACGTCGGGCGTCGACTCGAACATCGTCGACGCGCTCAAGGGAGCCAACCACGCGTACGTCCCGATCGTCGGCGCGGACAATGCCGGCTTCGTCACCCAGCTCCTCAACGAGCCGGGTCTGAAGGGCGCCGCGGTCACCAACCCGGCGTCGATCGGCGGCGCGGGCGTGACGCTCGCCCTCCAGGTCCTCTCGGGCAAGAAGCCGGCCAGCAACACGGTCCACGTGACTCCCGAGCTCTGGAGCAACGAGGACGATGCCGGCAAGGCGAAGCTGAAGGCGGCGGCCGACGCCACCCTTCCGCCCACCTGGCCGCTCGGCCTGACGATCCAGGATTGGACCACGTACTCCAAGCCCGAGCTGATCGCCTGCAAGGGCCCGGGCGACGCGTAGCCCGAGCGCCTGAGCGACTGAGCACGGGGGTGTCGGTTCCGCCGGCACCCCCGACTCCCGCCCACGCCCATCCACCCCGTCCACCCAGCCAGGACGACTTGCACGTGACCGTCGTCGCACCCGAGCTCCTGCTGAACGCGACCGACGTCGCAAAGCACTACGGCGCGGTCGTCGCCCTGCGGTCCGCCTCCCTGGCGGTCCGTCCCGGTGAGGTTCACGCCCTCATGGGCGCGAACGGCGCTGGCAAGAGCACCCTCGTCAAGATCCTCACGGGCGGCGTCCGGCCCGACAGAGGGACGATCCTCGTCCGGGACCGGCCGTTCGTCGCCCGCTCGCCGGCCGAGGCGCGGCGCGGCGGCGTCGTCTCCGTCTACCAGGAGCCGGCCCTCATCCCGGATCTCGACGTCCGCTCGAACCTGCGCCTGACCCAGTCACCAATCGAGGCGACCCGCCACTGGCTCGCCGAGCTCGGACTACCCGAGCTGAGCCTCGCGGATCTCGTCCGCGACCTGCCCCTCGCATCTCTCCGGATCATCGACCTGGCCCGCGCCCTCGCGATCGAGCCGGACGTGCTGCTTCTCGACGAGATGACCGCGGCCCTGCCCGCGAACCTCACGGAGCGGGTCCTCGAGGTCGTGGGTCGCCAGCGCGGCACCGAGCGCTCGGTGATCTTCATCTCTCATCGGATGATCGAGATCGCGGCGGTCTGCGATCGCGCCACCGTCCTCCGCGAGGGCGAGACCGTCGGCGTCGTCGACGTGACCGCCGGGTCCGAGAACCGGATCGTGGCGCTCATGCTCGGCGACATCGCCAGCGATCTCCCCGCCCGGGTCGCCGCAGTGGCGGCCTCGGCGAATCGGCCGGCCGACGTCCGGCCCCGGCTCTCCGCCCGCAACCTGAGCGTCGGCACCAAGCTGTCCGACGTGTCCTTCGACCTGTTCCCGGGCGAGGTGCTGGGCGTAGTCGCGCTCGAGGGCCAGGGACAGGACGAGCTGTTCGACGTCCTGTCGGGATCGGAGCGTCCGTCGAGCGGCGAAGTCCAGGTCGATGGCGCGGCGGCGTCATTCCGCCACCCCGCGGACGCCATTCGGGCGGGACTCGTCTATGTCCCCGCCGACCGCGCCGAGGCACTTCTCATGCAGCGCTCGGTCCGCGAGAACATCGCCCTGCCATTCTCGACCCGGTTCGGAGCCTGGGGCCCGATCGACCTGCGGAGCGAGGGACAGAAGGTCGATGCGGCGATCAAGACCCTCCAGATCGACACCCGTGCGGCGTCGGAGGTCCGGCGTCTGTCGGGCGGCAATCAGCAGAAGGTGACGATCGCCCGCTGGGTCGCGGGCGGCATCCGGACGATGCTCTGCTTCGATCCGACCCGGGGCATCGACATCGGCACGAAGCAACAGATCTATGCGCTCCTCCGCGACCTTGCCGCGGCTGGTACGGCGGTCCTGCTCTACACGTCCGAGCTCAAGGAGATCCAGCTCGCGTGCGACCGGGCGATCGTGATCTTCCGGGGCCGGATCGTGGCCGAGATCCCGGTCGCGGATGCCGACGAGCCGACGCTTCTCCGGGCGGCGTATGACCTCAAGCCCGATGCCGTCATGCCCGAGGAGCTGGCGGCAGAGACGATGTCCGCCGAGGCCGCAGGCGCCGAGGCCGCAGTCGCTGACGCGGCCGTCGGTGCGGTCGCCAGCCAGGCCGGATCCGGGGGTACGCAGTGACCGCCTCGAGCGCGGCGCTCGGATCCCGCAGAACAGTCGTCACGACGGCCCTCGCGTTCGTTCGGCGGAACGGCTGGACTGTCGCCCTCGTGGGCCTCCTCGTCGCGTTCCTCGCGATCACGAAGCTGCTCCAGCCGAACTACGGCCCGGCCGGCATCCAGGGCCTGGCCATCTCGATCCTGCCGATCGGCTTCGCGGCCGTCGCCCAGGCAATCGTCGTGATCGCCGGCGGCATCGACCTCTCGGTCGGATCGATCATGGCCCTCGCCAGCGTCACCTCGGCGGTCCTGATGCTGAACAACGACGACCTCTTCGGCGTCGGGGTCGTCATCTTCGTCCTGTTGCTCGGATTGGCGGTCGGCGCGATCAACGGCGCGCTGGTGGTGGTCACGAAGGTCCCGGACATCGTCGTCACGCTCGCGATGTCCTTCGTCTGGGCCGGCGCTGCGCTTCTCATCCTGAACACGCCTGGCGGCGGCGCCGCTCCGTGGCTGATGGCCATCATCTCCGGGCCGCTCGGGAGCCCGTGGCTGCCAAAGGCCCTGATCGTCCTCGCGGTCATCGTTGCGGTCGTCTGGATTCCCCTTCGCCGGTCGACCTTCGGGTTGGCCATGTATGCGATTGGGAGCAGCCCGCTGGCCGCCCTCCGAAGCGGTGTCCCGATGGCCCGGTCGAAGATCGTCGCCTACGCGCTCACCGGGTTCTTCTCGGCCCTCGGCGGGCTCGCACTGACGGCGACGGGCGGCGTCGGCGCGCCGGTGCCGGGGTCCTACACGCTCCAGAGCGTCGCCGCCATCGTGCTCGGCGGGGTGAGCCTGGCCGGCGGGCGGGGCGGCGTCGTCGGGCCGATCATCGCGGTCATCATCCTGGCGCTCGTCCGGACCGACCTGTTCTTCGCAGGCGTCGACCCGAACTGGTCGACGGCCGTCCAGGGCGCGATCCTCATCGGCGTGGTGACGTTCGGCAGCCTGGTCGCGATGCGGAAGGTGCGGGCGTGACCAGGCCCGCCGGGGCCAGCACGGCCGGCACGGCCGGCGTTCCGCGCAGCCCGTCGGCCACGGGCCGCAACTGGCGCCAGGTCATCCGGGATCAGCCCCTCATCCCGTTGATCGCCCTGCTCGCCGTCCTTGTCGTCGTGCTCGAGTTCGCGAGTCCCGGCATCGTCAACGCCAACTGGCTCGGCACCACCCTGCGCAGCGCGATCCCTCTCGCGATCCTGGCGGCGTGCCAGACCCTCGCGATGCTGACCGGCGGGATCGACCTGTCCGTTGGCGCGGTCGCATCGATGGCGGCTTACCTGATCGGCACCCTGTCGCCCAGCCAGGGACCGCTGGTCGCGATCGTCATCGCCGTCGCCGCGTGCGCGATCGCCGGCCTCGTCAACGGCGTCGGCATCGGCGTCTTCAAGGTCCACCCCTTGATCATGACCCTGGGGATGAGCCTGGTCGTGCTCGGGCTGATGTCGGTCTACCAGTTGGCCATGGTCCAGCAGGGGGTCCACATCGTCGACGCGCTCCGGTTCGTTGGCTCCGGAATCTCGTTCGGCTTCCTTCCCAATAGCCTGATCGTGTTCGTGCCGATCGCCGTGATCATCGTGGTCGGCCTGCGCCGGACCGGGTACGGCCGGCTGCTCTTCGCCATCGGCGACAATCCGATCGCGGCTCGCCTCGCCGGAGCCCGCGTCTGGCAGGTCCACGTCGCGCTGTACATGCTGTCCGGAATCCTGGCAGCGATCGCGGGGATGCTCCTGTCCGGCCTCAACAACACGGCCACGGTCAGCCTGGTCGAGCAGCAAGTCCTGCCGTCCGTGGCCGCCGCCGTCATCGGCGGCACCTCGATCATGGGCGGCCGAGGCGGCTATGCCGGGACGATCGTCGGAGCGCTGATCCTGACCGTCGTCACCACCCTTCTCAACGTGCTCGAGATGCCCGAGGCCGTCAAGCAGATTCTTTTCGGGGTCATCATCGTGGTGGTCGCGGCGGCCTACACCCGGGTCAGCGGCGACTCGTGAGGCGAGCTCCGTGAGGCAGGCTCCGCGGCGGGTGACGCGATGACCGCGAGCCGCCACCTCGGGCTCGATCTGGGCGGCACGAACCTGAAGTGGACGATCGTCGAACACGACGCCGGCGAGTGGCGAATCCTCGATCGCGGCCAGGTCCGGACGCGGGCCGGCGGTCCCGACGCGATCGTCCCGCAGCTGGCCGAGACAGGCCGCCAGGCGATGGATCGCTGGCCATCGGTGTCGAGCGCGGGTGTCGGAATCCCCGGCCTGTACGACTCCCGAACGGGCGCGACCCGCTTCCTCGTGAACATCCCCGGCGCCTGGGACGGCCATCCCGTGGCCGGCCCGATCGCGGACGTGCTCGGCGTGCCGGTCGCGCTGATCAACGACGCGCGGGCGTTCGGCCTGGCCGAGCTTCGGCTCGGCGCCGCCCGCGGCGCCTCGTCGATGGTCGGGCTGACGCTCGGGACCGGCGTCGGTGGCGTGATCGCGATCGATGGCAAGGTCCACCAGGGGCACGACGGGACGGCCGGCGAGATCGGCCACCAGACGATCGATCCGGACGGGCCCGACTGCAACTGCGGCAACCACGGCTGCCTCGAGGCGTTTGCCCGGGCCGATCGAATCGCCGAAGCATGCGGGACGGCGACCGCGGAGGAGGCCGTCGAGCGGGCACGGAACGGCGACGCGGCTGCGCTCGAGGGGCTCCGCCGGGTCGGCCGCTACCTCGGGATCGGGATCGCCAACATGGTCACCGTCATCTCGCCGGATCGGGTCGTGATCGGGGGCGGGATCGCGGCGGCCGGCGACCTGTTGCTCGACGAGGCCCGGGCCGAGATCCGTCGCCGTGTCCGGACGACGTCGGTCGACGAGGTCGAGCTCGTGACGGCCGAGCTCGGAACGTGGGCGGGCTCGATCGGGGCGGCCGTGTACGGCGCGGAGCAGGCGGCCGAGACCGGCGCCGAGTGGGCCGTGGCCG
>JACCVQ010000241.1 GCA_013698095.1 Chloroflexota bacterium | reverse complement strand
CGGTGCTCCCGAGGCGCCCGAAGCGGCGCGGCTCGGGCCGGACGCCCGCGGTGTCGTGGCGGGCGTGGTCGCCGTCGGACCCTTGGCGTCGTCCGCGGAGGTCGTGCGTGGCTGTGCCATGTCGCCGAAGGATAGCAGCGGGTCTCCGCGCGTCCGGCCGGCTCGCCCAGGGGTCGACGGTGGCGCGGACAGGTCAGCCGCCGAGGAGCGCCTCGGTGTCGAGCGTCGCGTCGATCCGGAGGTTGCTGCCGGCAACTGCGACCGCGTCGAGGCGGATCGGGAACGACGGGTCGAAGTGGAGGATCGCCGACGAGCCGAGCGGCGTCCGGAGGGCGATCGCGCCGGCGGCGTCGACCTCAAGGCGGCCCTCGACGGTCGTCAGGCCAGCCGAGATTCGGAGAACATTCGGGGCGACGAGCGCGACGGCGGTCAGCGCGACGTCGAATTGGCGCTGAAACGCGTCGCGGACGACGCGATCGACGGTCGCCCCCTCGACGTTGATCGTCGCGGCGGCCGTGCCACCGGTGCCCTCGATGGACACGTCGGCCACGGCCGCCACACCGTCGGTGGTCCGCAGCTCCGCGCCGTCGATCCGGCCGCTGACCCCGCCTGCGGTCCGGGCGACCACGTCGACATCGGTGAGGGCGAGGTCGAGGCGGGCCGCGTGGAACGTCCGGAAGTCGACGTCCTCGCCCTCGATGTCGACTCGGTCGGCCCGACCGAGGAGGAGCTTCGGCGGCGGGTTGGAGGTGGCCCGGACGGTGGAGGTTGCCGCGTGATAGCCACTGCCCTCGAGAGCCGCCTGGATGATGGCCGAGGCGACGACCGGCGAGCCGAACCATGCCAACGACCCGAGAACCGCCGCCGCGAGGACGAGAACGAACAGGCAGCCGCGCACTCAGTTGCTCGCCGCGACCGTGTAGCCGAGCGCGGCCAGCGCCGCGAGCGCAGTCTCGCGCTCGTCGTAGGCCACGGGCCCGTCCGGCCCGATGATCGAGCGCTCATGGCCCTTGCCTGCCAGCAGGACGATGTCGCCGGGCCGGGCCAGCTCGAACGCTGCGGCGATCGCGGCCGCCCGATCCACGATCAGGAAGAGATCCCGCTCGCGCTGCTTGCCGCCGTCCTCGGCGCCGCGGGCGATGTCCTCGAGGATCGCCTGGGCATTCTCGTCGCGGGGGTCCTCGTCTGTGACGACGACGATCCGGGCCTGCTCCGCGGCGATCCGGCCCATCATTGGCCGCTTCTCGGTGTCGCGTTCGCCGGCCGAGCCGAAGACCGCAATCACGTCGCCGCCGCGGGCGGCGGCCAGTGGGGCGAGCAGGCCGAGGACCTTCTCGAGCGAGGCCGGGCTGTGGGCGTAGTCGATCACGACCCCGAACGGCTGGCCCGCGTCGAGCCGTTCCATCCGGCCGGGGACGCCAATGACACCTGCGAGGCCGCGCCGGACGGCGCCCGGGTCGAGCCCGAGCGCCTCCCCGAGGGCGACGACGGCGAGCGCGTTGTGAACGTTGAACCGGCCGGCAAGGCGAAGATCGACCCGTCCAGGTCCACTGGGGGCGAGGAAGTCGACCCGGAGGCGGCGGGCGTCTTCCTCGACGTGGGTCGCACGGACGTCGGCGGCGGCATCCGTCCCGTACGTCAGGATCCGGGCGCCGGCCTCCTGGGCAACGCCAATGAACGCGCCTGCGTTCGGATCGTCGGCGTTGATGATCGCGGCCTTCGGCCAGGTGAGGCTCTCCTTGGCGGGGTTCCGTTCCGACACGACGAGTCGCTCGAACAGGGACAGTTTGGCGTCGCGGTAGTTCTCCCATGTGCCGTGAAACTCGAGGTGCTCGTGGGTCAGGTTCGTCAGGATCGCGGCGTCGTAGGCGATCCCCCGGACACGGTCGGCGGCGAGTCCGTGCGAGGTGGTCTCGATCACCGCGACCTCGTTGCCCGCCTGGACCATCGCCCGGAGCGCTCGCTGCAGGTCGATCGCACCGGGTGTGGTCGTGTGCTCGGCATTGGCCTCGCGAACGGCGCCGATCTGGGTGGCGACGGTCCCGATCAGACCGGTCGACCTGCCCGCCGCCTCGAGCGCCGCAGCGGCGAGGAACGAGGTCGTCGTCTTGCCGTCGGTACCGGTGATGCCGACGATCCCGAGGTCCCAGCTCGGGTCGGCGTACCACCACGCAGCTGCATCGGCGAGGGCGGCCGGCCCGCTGCTCACGACGATCTGCGGCAAGGCGACCTCGGGCAGAGGCCGCTCCACGATCGCGGCCGCGGCGCCGGCCGCTGCCGCCCGCGCGACGTACTCGTGACCGTCGACGTGGAGACCGGGCACCGCGACGAACAAGAACCCCGGACGGACCGCCCGCGAGTCGTCGGTCACGCCCTGGATCGAGATCCTGGCAAGGGCTGCCGGCCCGATGGCCCTGCCGCCGTCGCGGGCACCGTGGAGGCTGCTGGTGTCGCCGAGCCGCTGGATCAGCCCGCCGAGCGACGCCGGCTCGGTCGTTTCCGCGGCGCCAAGCATGTCGGCGATCGTCTGGGGCGGCGGCGCGTCGGGCATCAGGGGCCTCAGCCGCGCCGCAGGAGTCGCGCCGCCTTGGACGCAAGCCGCCCTACCCGGTACCTGTTCGCGTCGAGGACGCGCTCGTGTGCCCCGGTCAGCTCAAGCCACTCCCCGCCGAATGAGCGCTTGTGCTGATAGAGGCCCCACATCGGCTCGTCCTCCGTCGGTTCGCGCCGGGCGCCTGCCACATCCACACCGCCCAGGTCCATCTCTGCCCGGCCCTCGCGCAGCGCCAGCTCGATCGCCCGCCAGCGGAGGAGGTGGAGCGCGCCCGGATGGTCGCGCCGGGCGTCGGCGTGGTCGCCCGAGTGGACGGTCGAGAGCCGCTCACCGTGGCGGTACAGGACGAGCCCAGCCTGGACAGAGTCGTCGGCCGTGCGGGCCTCGAGCAGGATCAGGTGACCGGCGCGGTGAGCCGCTGACCACCAGGCCAGGAACGCCTCGCGCGGCCCGAAGCTGAACTGGAGGCGCTCGCCGGTCTCGAGGAGGAGGCTGTAGAAGCGATCGAGCGCGATCTGGGTCGGCTCGACCGGGCGGGTGAACCCGTCCCCGACCCCGTCGGGCGCGACCCGGCCATCGTGGCGGACGACGACGGTCCCATCCTTCTCGGCCTTCTTGATCCGCTGCCGGGTCGACTTCGCGATCCCCCCGAAGACGTCATCGCTGGCGCGGCCGGTCAGGGGCAGCGAGATCCGGTGGCGCGACGGCTGGATCTCCTCGATCGGCGCGAAGCCGATCGCCTCGAGGCGGGCGCCGTAGCCGGTCGCAGCCGCGATCTCGGCGTCGCTGGCGACGACCGCGACGTCCTGCTCGGCGAGGTGGTCGACGATTGCGGCAAGGCGCTCGGCGGTGCGCTCCACCGGCTCGCCGGCCGAGATCGGGCCACGCGGGAGATATGCGCTCGAGCCGCCGATGACGTCGAACGGGCGGCGGAGCGCCAGGGCCCGGAAGCCGTCGTCGAATCGGAGGTGGTCGGCCGTCCAGCCGGCCGCGACCCGGTGCTCGGCCCACGCCCGTGACTGGTAGACGTGCCCGCCCGGCGCGTCAACCGCGCCTTCGTCCCAGTCCGCCAGCTCCGCTGCGGTTGCCGCCTGGATCGAGGTCAAGCCGCGTCGCCGCCGCTGAAACCCGCCGCGTTGCCGTCGGTCGCGAGGCCGTGACGGCGCCGGGCGATCCAGACTCGCGCCTGCTGCGCCCTCTCGTAGGCCTGCCGCCCGAGCGGATCGAGGACGAGGTCCCAGGCACCGATGTAGTGGTGCTCGCGTCCGCCGAACCCGGTCTTGAAGTGAGCGATCCCACCGGTCGCGAGGCCCCACAGGTCGTAGCTCGTTGCGCCTTGCTCCCGGGAAGTCCGGATCGCCTCCCACTTCAGGAGGTAGTTCGCCCGCGAGTCGCCGCCGTCGGCGGTCATCCCGCCATACGGCTCCACGACCCGCGGTCCACTCCGGACGAGCAGCAGGGTCGCGACTGCCTCGCCGTCCGGGCGCCGGGCGAAGAGCAGCCGAGCGTTGCCGGCCGGGCGGAATGCCTCCCAGACGTCGCGGTAGGCCTGCTCCGTCCGAATCAGGAATCCCGCCCGATCGGCCGTCTCGCGGTAGATCCGGTAGAACTCGGGCAGCGCGTCGCCCTCGGCGTCGGTCACGGTGATCCCGGCGTTGCGGGCCTTGTTGACGTATTGCCGCCATTTCTTGCGGAGGTCGCCCCAGAGCGTCGCCTCGTCCGGCGTCAGGTCGATGATCCGGGTCGCGTTCGGCTGAATGGGGCTGGCCGGACGCCAGCCGGCCGCCCGCAGGCTGCGCCGGATCGCGCCGTCTGTGTCGAGCGGTCCGTCGGCCTCGATCTCGGGGTCGATCCGGAGGTGTGACACGCGCCCGACGCGGTCCCTCAGCCCGCCCCGGACGGCGTCGGTGAAGGCCCCGATCGTGTCGGGGCTCCAGGTCGCGGTCACCGGGCCGCGCGGCGCGTAAGCGAAAGCCCACGGGAGCGGCCGCGGCCGGCGAAGCAGGATCTGGGCGCCGACCGGAGCCGACGCGGTAGCGCTGGCGGCAGCGCTCCCCTGCTCTGCGGCAAGCGTCCGGGTCGCGGTCCAGCCGTTGACCGCCTTGATCTTCGCCCAACCCGAGAGCTGGAGGTACGAGCCGGGATCGGCGTCGGCAACGAAGCGGTCCCAGTCGACGACCGCGCCGCTCGCACCGCCGTCGGGCGCCTCGGTCGGGCGGGAGTCGGCGAGCGGATCGCTGTCGATCGCGGCGGTCACGCCCGGCGGGGCCGTCGAAGGAGGTCGAACATGAGCCCGATGATGGCCCGCAGCTCGGCGATCCGCAACAGGGTCGCGACCGCCGCGGATGTCAGCAGCCAGACAATCCCGATGACGACGATCCGGACGACGAGGTCCAGGCGGGACGGATCAGCGCCGCTCGCGAGCGACAGGCCGGCCAGGACGCCGCCGGCAGCCGCGCCGCCGGCGATCGCGACGGCAAGGGAGCGGACCCCGAGCGACAGGAGCGGTCGGAACGCGAGCTCGGGCAGGGTCCGCCGGATCAGGACGAGCAGGACGATCGCCTCGAGCCAGGCCGCAATCGCAATCGCCAGACCCAGGCCGGGAAGCCCCATCGGACCAATCAGCACGAATGCAAGGATCGAGTTGACGACGACCGCGAAGATCGCAGCCGCGACCGGCGTCCGGGTGTCCTGGCGGGCATAGAACGCACGGGCAAGGACGGCGATCAGGGCGTGGGCGGTCAAACCAACGAGGAAGGTCAGCAGCGTCGAGGCGATCAGGTCGAGGGCTGCGTCGTCGAATTGGCTGTAGCCGAACAGCACCCGGACGAGCTCGTTGCGCAAGACGATCGAGATGGCGGTGACCGGCAGCATCACGAACAGGATCAGCCGGATCGCCTGCGACATCAGGGCGGCGAACTCGTCGATCCGGCCAATGGCAGCCTCGCGCGAAAGTGACGGCAGGACGACGACGCCGAGAGGCACGCCGATCACGCCGACGGGGATCTGGAGCAATGTGAACGCGAAGTAGAACGCGGCGACCGAGCCGTCCGCCAGGTTCGAGGCGAGCGCGTTGGCAACGATGAACGTGATCTGGCTCGCACCCATGCCGAGCGCCCGCGGGGCCATGAGCTTCAGGGCCTGGCGTGCCTCCGGGTCGCTCGTGTCGATGGCCCGCTCGTAGCGGAAGCCGCGCGCCCGGAGCGGCATGATCTGGATGAGGAGATGGGCGAGCGAACCCGCCACGACCCCGAGCGCGAGCCCGGTGGCCCCCATCGTCGGGGCAAGCAGAATCGCCGCGCCGATGATCGCGACGTTGTAGACGATCGGTGCGATGGCCGCCGCGGCGAATCGGCCCTGGGCGTTGAGGACGCTCGTGACGAGGGCGCCGAGGGCCAGGAAGATGGGGCTCAGGACCATGATCCGGGTGAGATCGACGGTCCGGGCGACCTGGGCCTCGTCGAAGCCGGGGGCCAGCGCCTGCACGATCATGGGCGCGCCGATGAGGACGACGATCCCGAGGACCAGGAGCGCCGTCAGCATCAGGTTGGCGATGGTCGACACGACGCGCCATGCCCGGCTCATCTCGCCATTGGCGAGGAGCCCCGAGATCACCGGGATGATCGCCGACGACAGCGCGCCCGCCGCGACGAGCTGGAACATCAGGTCGGGCAGCCGGAACGCGGTGAAGAACTCGTCGAGCTCCGGACCCGCCGGAAACGCGTTGCCGATCACGATGAGCCGGAACCAGCCGAGGACCCGCGAGACCAGGAACGCGCCCGACACGAGCAGCCCGGCGCGGGCGAGGGCCCGGGTCGAGCTCACGAGCGCGTGGGCGTGGAGGGCGGATCGACCGTGGCTGCGGCCGCGGCGCGGGTCGCTCGCGGGTGGGCACCGCGGTACGCCGAACGCAGCCGGGCCGGCGAGACGTGGGTGTAGATCTGGGTCGTCGCGAGGCTCTCGTGGCCGAGCAGCTCCTGGACGACGCGGAGGTCCGCCCCGCCCTCGAGCAGATGGGTCGCGAAGGAGTGGCGGAGGGTGTGAGGCGAGACGCCGAGCGGCAAGCCGGCCCGCTGCCGGAGAAGGTCGAGCCGGTAGCGCAGGCCGCGCACGCCGAGCGGCCGGCCGCGATGGTTCAGGAAGATCTCGATCGGCTCGTCGGCGGCGGAGCCGACCGGCGCGCCGGCGTGACCCGCACGCGCGGCGAGAACCGGACGGCCGTCGTCGAGATAGCCGGCGACGGCCGCCCGGGCCGGCCGCCCCAGCAGCCCGATCCGCTCTTTGCGGCCCTTGCCGAGGACCCGAATCTGGCCGCGCCCCAGGTCGATCGCCGTGAGCTCCGCGGCCGCGAGCTCGCTGATCCGGAGGCCGGCGGCATACGCGACCTCGACGATCGCCCGGTCGCGCAGGGCGATCGCCACCGACAGATCGCTCGTCGTCCCATCGGCGGCGATGGCATGGTCGACGGCCGCCAGCAGGCGCTCGACTTCGTCGACCTCGAGGACTCGTGGCAGACGGCGCGGGAGGCGAGGCGTGGCGATCGCCCCCCAGGGATCGCCCGGCGCCAGCTCCTCGCGGGCGGCAAAGCGATGGAACGAGCGAATGGCCGCGAGCCGCTGGGCTGTCGACGCCCGCGCCCGGCCCATGCCGAGGACCGCGAGATAGGTCCGGAGGTCGCCCCGCGATGGGCTGCGCCAGTCAACGCCGCGATCTGTCAGCCAGGCCAGATACGCGGTCAGCGTCGCGGCGTACGAGCGCTGGGTGTGGGGCGATGTATCGCGGGCCGCGAGCGAACCGAGGAACCGATTCAGGGCCGAACCCGCGGCCGCATCGATCACGGGCGCCGCGGTCACTCCCGAGTCACGCCGTGGTCACGCGTCCGGAGCGGTTCCGGTCGGGCGCGCCGCCTTGCGTGCCCCGCCTCGGGCGCCTGAAGCGCGCGAGCCGCCCCCCCGGCCGGCGGTCTTGCCTGTGCCGGACCCGCCGGCCCGACCACGGCGCGCCCCGCCCCGTGCCGGCTTCGCGAGCGCATCCGGGTTCGGCGGTCCGCCCTCCAGCTTGACCCCGACGAGCTCGCTGCCCTCGGGCAAGGCAACCGCGGCACCGCACGTCAGGCACAGGCCGCCACCGTCGGCGAGGCGGGCGATCGGGCCGTCGTCGGTGTCGTGGACCGCCCCAACCGGCTCGTGGTTCGTCGTGAAGTCGCATTTCGGGTAGTTCGAGCAGCCGTAGAAGACGTTGCCGGTCCGGCGCGCCCGGCGCGGCACGAGATGGCCGTCGTTGTTCTTGGGGCAGGCGACCTCGAACGGGAGCGGGTCCGGCGGCGGCGGACCCTCCTTCTTGATGAAGGTGCAGTCGGGATAGCGCGAGCAGCCCACGAACGGCCCGAACCGGCCGGTCTTGCCGACCAGCGTCCCCTCACCGCACTGCGGGCAGACCTCGCCCTCGCCGGCCTGGGGCGGCGCCTCGTCGCCGGGCAGCGGTCGCGATTCCTTGTGCTCCGGAAAGAGAGAGCAGGCGAGAAACCGGCCGTTGCGGCCGAGCCGGATGACCATCGGGTGGCCTTCCGAGCAGACCTCGTCGGTCGCCTCCGTCGTGAAGTCGGCCCGTTTGAGCTCGCGCCGCTTCTCGGCGACCCGCTCGGCCAGCGGCCCGTAGAAGGCTCGCAGGAGCGGAACCCACGGCCGCTCGCCGCGGGCGACCTCGTCGAGCTCCTCCTCCATCCGGGCGGTGAACGCCAGGTCGACGTAATCGCCGAAGTGCTCGACAAGGAGATCCGTGACCACCTCGCCGATCAGCTCGGGGTGGAGACGCCGCTCCTCGACGCGGACGTAGCCGCGGTCCGTGATCGTCGAAATCGTCGCGGCATACGTGGACGGTCGGCCGATGCCGTGCTCCTCGAGCGCCTTGATCAGGGTCGCCTCGGTGAAGCGCGGTGGGGGCTCGGTGAAGTGCTGGGTCGGGGTCACGTCGCGGACCGTGGTGGTGTCGCCGTCCTTGACCGGCGGGAGCGCCTTCTCCGCCTCTTCCTCGTCGGCCGCGCCGTCGTCACGACCCTCGGTGTAGACCGCGCTGAAGCCGTCGAACAGCGTCTTCGTGGCGCTCGCCCGGAGCTCGTATGGCGCGGCCGCCAACTCGACCGTCGTGGTCTCGAGCTCCTTGGCCGCCATCTGCGAGGCGATTGCCCGCTGCCAGATCAGGCGATACAGGCGGAGCTCGTCGGCGGGCAGCATGCCGGCGAGGGAGTCGGGATCGCGCCGGAACGAGGTCGGGCGGATCGACTCGTGCGCCTCCTGGGCGCCCTTCGCCTTCGTCTTGTAGACCCGGCCCTTGGGCATCGTGTACTGCTCGCCGAACCGGTCGCGGATCGTGTCGCGGGCCTCGCCCATCGCCACGCCGGCGATCGCGGTGGAGTCGGTTCGCATGTAGGTGATGAGCCCGACGTGGCCGTCGGGGGTGTCGACGCCCTCGTACAGCCGCTGGGCGACCGACATCGTCCGCTTGGGGCTGTAGCTCAGCTTGCGGCTGGCCTCCTGCTGAAGGGTCGAGGTCGTGAATGGCGGGGCCGGGCTGCGACTCTGCTTGCGTGTCCCGACCTTGGTCACGACCGGAGTCAGGTCACGCAGGGCGGTCGCGTGGCGGGTCGCGGTTTCCTCGTCGCTGACGTTCAGCGCCTCGCCATCGATCCGGACGAGCTCGGCTGCGAATGTGGCGCCACCAGCAGTCGAGAGGATCGCCTGGAGGGTCCAGTACTCGCGGGCCGTGAACGCCGTGATCTCGCGCTCGCGCTCGACGACGAGGCGGACGGCGACCGACTGGACGCGGCCGGCGGACAGCCCGGACCGGATCTTGCGGCTCAGGAGCGGGCTGAGGGTGTAGCCGACGAGCCGGTCGACGATCCGACGCGTCTGCTGGGCGTCGACGAGGTTGACGTCGATGTCGCGGGGGTTCGCGAACGCCTCGCGGATCGCGCTTTCGGTGATCTCGTTGAAGGTGACCCGGTGGGCCTTGGACGCGGGGACGTGGGCCGCTTCGGCCACGTGCCAGGCGATCGCCTCCCCTTCCCGATCGAGGTCTGTGGCGAGCCACACGTCGTCGGCGACCTTGACCGCCTTCGTGATCAGGGCGAGCTGCTTCTTGCGATCGTCCGAGACGACGTACTCGGGGGCGAAGTCGTGGTCGACGTCGACCCCGAACTTGCCCTTGCCCGGGTTCTCGGGCAGGTCTCTGACATGGCCATACGAGGCGAGGACCGTGTAGTCCGCGCCGAGGTAGCGTTCGATCGTCCGGGCCTTGGCAGGCGACTCGACGATCACGAGGTTCTTTGACACGGCCGGGAGTGTAGCACCGGGTCCTGCACGGCCAATCAACGTCGTTGGGCGTCCCGGACCGGGCGACCGGCGTCGGGCGAAGCTCGACGAACCCGGCGTCAGCCCCGCCGAGGCGCCTGCCAGGAGAACGTGACCGCCGTTCCGCGGCTGGGCGCCGGCCCGATCCGGAGCGTCGCGCCGACGTCGGCCGCCCGACGGGTCGCATCGGCGAGGCCTCGGCC
>JACCVQ010000226.1 GCA_013698095.1 Chloroflexota bacterium | reverse complement strand
CGCCGAGCCCGTCGACGGGCTCGGCGGCGACGGTCGAGCGGTTCACGGTCGGCGGATCGGGCGCGGGATCCGGCGCCGCGTCGGGACTCGCCGACTCGCTGCTGGCGGCCAGCGTCGCACTCGCCCTGAACGGCTTCGATTGGCAGATCCCGGGCCTCGCGCTGTCGGTGCCGGGCCTCCTGGTGATTCTGGCGATCACGCTCCAGCTCGGTGGAGGCCTTGCGTGGTTGCCCCTCGTCAGGCGGAAGCTCGGCGCGTTCGGCGTTCCGGCCCGTCCGAAGCGACGTCGGTGAGCACGCTCTGCGCCCACCTTCTGAAGCCTCCGAGCGAACACCGGTTCGACGCGCAGTGGCCTGGTCCGGTAGGCTGACGGTCTCAATCGTGTTCGATGGGCGCTCCGGTCAGCGCCCGGTCAACACCGGGGGCTACCGCCCCTGGTCGAAACCCTCGACCCGAACTTCACACCGTGCCCTGACCGGGCCCCGCATCGCAAAGCGGGAGGGCCCCGTCAGGAGTCACCTCTTCCATGTCCTTTGATGCCCTCGGGCTGACCCCCGAACTCCTCCGCGCCGTCGCGGACCAGGGCTACACCGAGCCCACCCCCGTCCAGCGCGAAGCGATCCCGCTCGTCCTCGACGGCCGCGACATCCTCGCCGGCGCCCAGACCGGCACCGGCAAGACGGCCGCGTTCGTCCTGCCGATCCTGCAGCTCCTGAACGCGGAGCGGACGCCCGGCTGGAAGGCGAACGGCGCCCCCGAGCCCGTCGCCGGCTCGAACGTTGGCGCCTTCGGCCCCGGCGGCGCCACGGGCCCCGGCCCGCGTCGCGACCCCCGCCCGATCCCGCACTCCCCGATCCGCGTCCTGATCCTGACCCCGACCCGTGAACTCTGCCTCCAGGTGGAGGAGAGCGTCCGGACCTACGGCGCCCATCGCCGGATCCGCTCCGTCGCGATCTACGGCGGCGTCGGCTACGAGCCCCAGATCCGCGCCCTGCGCGCCGGACCCGGGATCGTTGTCGCCACCCCCGGCCGCCTCCTCGACCACATCGAGCAGCGCCACATCGACCTCTCGAAGCTCGAGATCCTCGTCCTCGACGAGGCAGACCGGATGCTCGACATGGGCTTCATCCGCGACATCCGCAAGGTCATGGCCCTCCTTCCGCGCGAACGCCAGACCCTGCTGTTCTCGGCCACCTTCTCCGACGAGATCCGGCAACTCGCCAACGGCATCCTGCGCGACCCGGCGATGGTCCAGGTCACGCCGCGCAACACCGAGACCGCCCTCGTCGCCCAGATCGTCCACCCGGTCGATCGGGAGCGGAAGCGTGAGCTCCTCTCGGAGTTGATCCGGACCGGCCGCGTCGAGCAGGCGCTCGTCTTCACCCGGACCAAGCACGGTGCCAACCGCCTCGCCGAGCAACTCGGCAAGGACGGGATCGGCGCAGCCGCGATCCACGGCAACAAGAGCCAGGGCCAGCGGGTCCGGGCGCTCGACGACTTCAAGGCCGGTCGGGTCAAGATCCTGGTCGCTACCGAGGTCGCCTCGCGCGGCCTCGACATCGAGGACCTGCCCCACGTCGTGAACTTCGAGCTGCCAATGGTCCCCGAGGACTACGTCCACAGGATCGGCCGGACCGGTCGAGCCGAGAAGACCGGCGACGCGATCTCGCTCGTCTGCGTCGACGAGGCGCCGCTGCTGCGCGAGATCGAGAAGCTCGTCGGCCACGCGATCCCGATCCAGATGATCCCGGGCTTCGAGCCCGATCGGTCCATCCGTGCCGAGCCGATCCGCCAGCGCTCGGCCGGTCCGCGGTTCCAGAACCCTGCCCGCGGCGTCGGCCCGCGTCCGATCCCCGTCGGTCATCGTGGCGGCGCGGCCGCCCATCGTGATCGCGGCCCGGTCATCACCAATCACGGCCCGATCCGTCAGTCGTTTGACGGCCCCGACCGCAGCCAGGGCCCGCGCCGTGACGGTCCTCGACCCGGAGCGCCCGGCTCCGACATCAATCGTGGTGGCGGCATCCCCGGCCCGCGCCGCCGTCCGAACAGCGGTGGCCCGCGACCCGGCCAGCACGGCCAGCGTCGCGCGGCTCCCGCC
>JACCVQ010000200.1 GCA_013698095.1 Chloroflexota bacterium | reverse complement strand
GCGTTGCCCCACGCCTCCTCCGGGGTCGCGGCGAGCAGCCCGGCGGCCCGGGCCTCGGCCAGGTCGAGCGCGATCTCCGGATCGGCGGCGTCGACGCCTGAAGCGTCGAGGAGGTTGGCCGCCGCCGGATCGGCGATGTCGCGGAACGGCAGGACCCGGCCGGTCACGGTCACCGGGTCACCGACCTCGATCCGTGCCTCCCGGTACTGACGCCGCCCGTGCGAGCCAGCGAGCAGCATGCTGCCGCCGCTGTCGCGGAGTGACGAGCCCTGCGGCGCGCGGACGGTGAGGAGGGCGGCGATCTGGGCCGCCCGGTCATCCGGGCCGGGGGCGAAGGCCGAGCCGCGCCGGAACAGCAGGCCGACCGGTCCGCCGCCGAAGGCCGATGTGGACTCGTCGAACCGGTCCGGGACGTCGAACGCGGCGCCGTTCGGAAACACCCGGATGGCGCCGCTCGCGTCGCGCACCCGGAACCCGACCGCGCGCTCCTCGCGGAAGAGGTCAGCGCCATCGCCGTCGCCGGACTCGGTGATCCGCGCCCGGTAGTAGATCGAGCGTCCGCTCTGGAGCGGGGAGACAAGGGTCAGCTCGATCGGCTCGGCGGCCCCCGTCACGAGAACCTCGCCGACCGCGAGGCTGGCGATTCGGGACGTCGAGATGCCGCTGATCCGGCCGGCCGCCCGGTAGGCCAGGAGCCCGCGGGCGAGCAGGAGGATGCCCAGGATGATCCCGCCACCCGCGAAACCGGCGAGGCTCATCTCGTTCAGGATCGTCATTGCGATCCGTTTGTGGTCGGTTTCGTGCCGCGGATCGAGCGATCCGGGGCCCGCGTCAGCCGGCGCACGTGCGGACGGGATCGAGCGACAGGCTGCCGGCGTTGACGTCGGCGTCGAGGGCGATCCGCGTCTCGGCCGTCGCGTAGCCCTGTGTCTGCCACGCCCCGTCGACCTCGCTCAGTCCGTGCTCGTCGAAGTCGTTCGACGATGCGAAGCTGCCCTCGAGCCGGATCCGGAGGCCGCTGCCAGGCCGGGTGCAGATCGCGAGCGAGCCGGCGTTGACTGACAGGCGGCCAGCGAATCCGATGGCAGGGAGGCGGAGCGTCCCCGATCCGGCGTTGATGTCGAGGCTCAGCTCGTCGATGGCGTGGATCTCGCGGAGGTCGACATCGATCGATCCAGCATTGCGGTCCAGCGACAGCCGGGAGAGGCGGGCGCCGGCCAGCGTCACGCGGGCGTCGCCGGCGTTGGCTTCGATCGCGAGCTCCAGGAGCGGGTCCTGGGGCAGGACGACGTCCCAGGCCGCGCTCGGGTCGAGCCCGAACGTGTTGCCTTCGCTTGCGTCGATCCGGAGGGTGTCCGACGCTCCCAAGAATCGCGGCGCGCGACCGTCGGGAGACACCCCGGACAAGCTCCAGTGCGAACCTCCGGCCGTCGTCACGGTCACGTCGCCGCAGGCCTGGTTGATCGTGACTCTGGCGCCGTCGGCCAGGTCGCCGGAGCCGTCGGGGAAGGCCGTCCCGCCGGCGCGATCGCCGTTGCACAGGCCGCTGAACCCGAACGAGCCGGTCGCCGCGAAGCCCCCTGCCATCGCCCCGAACGTCACCGCCAGGACGAGACCGCCGATGGCCGCGCCGGGCCGCCGAGCGAGGGCGATCGAGAGCCCGACGCCGACGAGGATGAGCGGCCAGAGCGACCACGATCGACGGGCGGTATCGTCCGGGATGAGGCCCTGGCGGACGGCCACCATGACCGCGCCCACGGTGATCAGGAACAGCCCGAATCCGACCAGCCGTCGATCGATCTGCATGACGCCTCGCCCTCCTCCGGATCGCGACGGCAACGGTACAGGACTGTGCTAGCCTCGGCCGGACCCGAGCGCCCCGGAACCGGGGCCCAACCCGAGCCGGAGGTGTGATGCGACTCAGCGAATGGCGGGCCGCGGCGCCGCATCGGGACGCCGCCAGCGCCAAGATCGCCGCGGTCGTCGATCCGGTCCTGACCGCGCTCGGTGCCGGTCCGGATCCCCACTGCTGGGTGGCCTGGGGTGACGAGCCGCTGAACCGCTACGGGATCCTCGTCCCGACCGACCCCGGTCTGATCGCGATGTTCGTCCGGCCGGCCGTGCCCGGCGAGGGGCCGCGGGCCACGACCAAGCTGGTTCGCTGGAATCGGGTCGCGATCGGCGAGCTGGCGGTCGAGACCCAGGGCGGCCACCGAATGGTCAGCTTCCAGGTCGAGGGACAGGTTCTCCGTGGCGCCGATGACGAGGCCGATCGAGCTGCTGCCTTCGCTCTCCGGGTCATCGCCGCGATCGATGGCCGGCCGCTGCCTGGCATCGAGGAGACGAGTGGCCGGGCGCGCTCGCGCGCGACGGCGCCGCCCACAGAGCCTGTCACGCCCACCGGATCCAGCGGATCGGCCGCCAAGCCGATAACGCGTGGAAGGTCGAGCACATCGGTGGTGAAGTCGAGCACGACGCCTGCGCGACCGAAGCGTGGCCCAGCCACAGCCGCCCAAAGCCGCTCCACCCGCTGAACGCGACCAACGGAGACCGGTTGTGATCCGCGCTGTGATCTTCGACCTTGACGGCGTGATCGTCGACTCGGAGATCTGGTGGGACGAGGTCCGCCAGGCCTTCGCTCGCGATCACGATCGGCCCTGGACCCAGGCGGACCAGCACGCCGTGATGGGCAGCAACTCGCGCCAATGGTCGGCGACCATGCGCGCCCGCCTTGACCTCGACATGCCGGCGTCCGAGATCGAGGCCGCCATCGTCGCCGACGTCGTCGCTCGCTATGAGCGCGATGCCTCGCCGACGATCGAGGGCGCGGTCGAAGCCGTTCGCCGGATCGGCGCCACGCGCCCGATCGCGCTCGCCTCGTCGTCCCATCGCCGAGTCATCGACGCGGCGCTCGCCGCGACCGGCCTGGCCGGGGCGTTCGAGGCCGTCGTCTCGTCCGACGACGTGGCCGAAGGCAAGCCGGCGCCGGATGTGTTCCTCGCCGCCGCCCGTCAGCTCGGCGTGGACCCTTCCGACACCCTCGTCGTCGAGGACTCGATCAACGGTCTTCGGGCGGCCAAGGCCGCCGGTATGACGACGGTCCTGATCCCGAACCGCTCGGTCCCGCCGGCGCCGGGCTGGGAGCCGTTCGCGGCCGTCGTGCTCGACCGCCTCGCCGACCTGGACCCCGACGATCTGCCTGCACGACCGGCAACGACACTGCCGGCCGCGACCTCGCCGTCCACGACCGCGGTGCCCCGATGAGCGGGCCACGGAAGCTGTCCTCCGGCGTCACGCGTCCGCCGAGCGGACCGCACGGTTTTGACGGACTTCATCCGGTCCGTCGGGCCATCCGCATCTGGGGATCCAGGGTCACCTCGCGGATCGTGGCCCGCGGCTATCTCCGGCTCCGCCTCGAGAACCGCGCCAACCTGCCCGGCGGTCCCGCGATCTACTGCTTCAACCACCTGAACTGGGCCGACCCGTTTCTCCTCATGGCGATCCTCCCGATGCGACCCCGGCTGACATTCTTCGGGCCGAAGGAGGTGGACATGTCGGTCGGCGGGCGGAACCGCCTGATGACCTGGACCGGCGCAACGATTCCGTACCGGCCCGGCAAGAACGACCTGATCATCGCGACGAAGCGGGTCCACGCGGTGATCGCGGCCGGCGGGGTCGTGGCGATCGCAGGGGAGGGGAGGATCCACCCGTTCGAGGGCGGACTGGGCCCGCTGAACGAGGGCGCCGCGTACTTCGCGTTGCGTGAGGGGATCCCCCTGGTCCCGCTCGCGATCCACGGCACCTCGTGGCTGGCCTTCGGGCGCCGCGTCCGGGTCGTGGTCGGTGTGCCGCTGGAGGTGACGGGCCGGCCGAATCGCGAGAACGTCGATGCCCTGACCGCTCGCTGCTACGGGGCCCTCCACGCCCTCGTTCGCGACGAGCCCGAGCGCGCCCGGCCCGGGCCGCTCGGTCGACGGGTGACCGAGGCGTTCAACGACTGGCCCGAAGGCGATCGGGCCGCCGCCGAGCGAGCCGCCCTGACCCAGTCCTGACGCAGGCCCGCGGGACGCCACGAGGCGGGCACAGCCCCTGGGAACGCCGGAGACTCTGGCATACTGCGCGCGATCCCCCAGGAGCAGGAGACGACGTGGCCACGACCGGTCTGTCGGCCGATCCAACCGAGTACCGCACCCGACTCGCCGACCAGAGCGACGACCAGATCGACGCCTGGGCCGCCGAGCTGATGCGGGACGTCGCGATCCGCCGCGGGGTGGTGAAGGTCGTGACCGATTTCCGCCGTGCCGCTGCCCTGGACGAGGCAGGTTTCGAACGGGTGTTCGCTTCGGGCGGCGGTCCTCCCGCGGTCGTCGGCCGCGATCGCGATGGCCGCCTGATGGTGCCCGCGATCACGCTGTTCGCCCTTGTCCCCGGGATCCGCTCGCAGGTCGCCGACGGTCGGGACCGGCTGATCGAGTACCTCGTCGCCAACTTCGGCGAACTCGTCTACGTCTGAACTCGGCCGGGGCATCGGGGAGCGGCTCGTCGGCTGGCTGCGACTGGCCCATCCGTTCCCATCGGTGCTCGACGGGCTCGTCAGCGCCAGCGTTACACTGATCGCCGGCGCCCCGGCTGACCTGGCGGCCCGGATCGGGCTGGCGATGACATTCCTCCAGCTCGGCATCGGCACGGTCAACGACGTTGTCGACGCGCCGCGCGACGCCGGGCGGAAGGTGGGCAAGCCGATCCCCGCTGGGCTGGTGACGGCTCGGGCGGCCATGAACGCAGCGGTCGCGCTTTTCGGCGCCGGCCTCCTGCTTGCCCTCTCGGTCTCCAGCCTGATCGCTGCGCTCGCCGTTGTCGTGATCGCGATCGGACTCGTCTATGACCTCCGGCTCAAGGGCACGGCGTGGTCCTGGCTCCCGTTCGCTGTCGGCATTCCGATCCTGCCCGTCTTCGGCTGGCTCGGCGCGACGGGGGAGCTGGCGCCGGCATTCGCCTTTCTCCTGCCGGCAGCGGTGGCGGCCGGCGCCGGGCTTGCGATCGGAAACGCCCTGGTCGACGTCGATCGGGATCGAGCCGCGGGCACGTCGTCGATCGCGGCTGCCCTCGGCCCCACTCGATCTGCCTGGGTGGCGACCACCCTGTTCGGTGCTGTCTGGATCGCGGCTGTCGCCACGGCCCTTACGGCCGGACGTGCCATCGTGCCGGTCATGGGCCTGGCCGTCGCTGGCTTCGTCCCTGTTGCGGCGGGCTGGGTGTCGGTGACCGCATCGAGCGGTCGGCGCGAGCGGCTGTGGCAGCTCGAGGCGATCTCGCTCGCGGGCCTCGCGGCGATATGGGTTGGGGTCATGGTTGGCAATCCAGCCTGGCGATGACGAGAGGAGCGCCCCGTCCCCCCGTCTCGGGCGCCCGGACCGAACCAGCGGAGGGGCGAGCCGTCCGCCCCCGTTTCGGGCGCCCGGTGACCGAACAGTGGGATCCAAGGTCTGACGCGGCCGGCACGACGAAGCCGGCGCCATGGTGGCGCCGGCTTCTCGATTCGTCGCGTCAACCGGTCAGTTCGCGTCGCCACTCCGAACGAGGGCGATCGCGTTCTCCAGCTTCAGTTTGGCGATCGTCAGGTACTTGGCGAGGTTCGCTCGATCGATCTCTGGGATCGAGCGCATGACGTCAGGGGCCCGGAGGACGGACACCAGATCCTCGACGGCATCCGACAACTGGTGTCGAGCGTTCACCAGCGAGTCGTCGCCGATCGTCACGTCGGCCCGATCGTTTAACGACCAGCCGGCGCCGTGCCCGGCGTCCTCGCCCCGTGGGGGACCGGGCTCGAAGGTCTCGTCGCCGTCGGGCTCGCCCGGATGGACGCGGGCCTTGCGACCCTCGATCTTCTCGCGGAGTTTGACGAGCGACAGCTCCCCCGATGCAACCTGGGCGGCGAGCCGCTTGCGCTTCTTCGGATCTTCGACCTTCAACAGCTCGTATGCATGCGACACGGTGTCTTTGCGCAAGGACACCAGTTCCTTGATCTCGTCCGGAGCATTGGCCAGCCGCAACCGGTTCTCGAGATAGCCCTTGTCCTTGCCGAGCTTTTCGGCGAGCCTCCGGATGCTGTATCCGTGTTCGTGGACCATCCGGTCGAACATCGCCGCTTCTTCGAGCGGCGACAGATCCTCGCGCTGGAGGTTCTCGATGATCGAGATCTCGAGGGCGGTGTCGTCGTCGAGCTCCTCGACCAGTGCCGGGATCGACTTGAGGTCCGCTTCGCGCGATGCGCGCCAGCGGCGCTCTCCCGCGACAAGCTGGTAGCGGTTCTCGCCGAGTGGTCGGACCAGGATCGGCTGAAGCACGCCGTGTTCCCGGATCGACGCGGCGAGCTCGTGGAGGGCGTCGACGTCGAACACGGTCCGTGGCTGTCGCGGGTTCGATTCGATCCGGTCGATGGCGATGACCTTGACGCCGCTGCTGCGGCCGGCGTTCTCCGACGACAACAGGCTGATGATTGCGGGCGAGAGCTCACGGTCCTCTGAGAGCCGGCGCGCGGCGGCCGCGCGGAAGTCAGGCCTGGCCAAGGTCGATTACCTCCCGAGCTAGCTCGCGATAGGTTCGGGCGGCTTCGGACGCGCTTGCGTACGACGTGATCGGCCGGCCCACGAGGGGCGCTTCGCCGAGCTTCACCGTGCTTCGGACGATGCTGCTGAAGACATGGTGATCGCCGACGACACGGAGCTCGTCCAGCATGTCGCGCGCCAGGTTTGTTCGGCCGTCATAGAACGTCGGCAACAGACCCAGGATCTTGAGATCGCGGTTGAGTTTCATCCTGATCATGTTGATGACCTTGACCAGGTTGTTCAGGCCCTTCATCGCGTAGAACTGGGTCTGCACCGGAATGATCACGCTGGTCGCCGCAACGAGACCGTTGACAGTCAACAGGCCGAGGTTCGGTGGGCAGTCGATCAAGACGTAGTCGTACACATCGACCTGGGTCTCGAGCGCGTCGCGCAAGACCTGCTCGCGGCCGAGCGCCGTGAAGAGTTCGCCCTCGGTGCTGGCAAGATCGATGTTCGCCGGGGCAATGTCAATTCCGGCGCTGTCCGTTGGCCGAATGACGTCGCCGAGCGTCGCCCGGCCGTCGGCGAGGACGTCGGCCATGGACCGATCGACGGTATTGAGATTGATCCCCAGACCGGCTGTCAGATTGGCCTGAGGATCCATGTCCACGCAGAGGACGCGATAGCCCTCCTCCGCGAGGGCGCCGGCGAGATTGATCGCCGTGGTCGTCTTGCCGACGCCGCCCTTCTGGTTCGCGATCGCGATCACCTGCGTCACCGGGCATCACCTCGAATCGATTCGGCGTCGCGACGGGTCGACGCGAGCGGGGGAATGGCCCCATGCTACCCCAGCCCTTCGGTGGGCGACCATCGAGGTTATCCACAGACGAACCGAGTTGTTCACCGTTTCTGTGGATATGTCGCGGGCTGCGCACTAGAGCGATTTGGCCTTTCGCCACGACATTCGGCAGCCGAATGCGCAGAGACGTGCCCTCTATCATGGGTCTCGGTACCCGCCGACGGGACCGTCCTTGCGCAAAGACACGACGGGAGTGGACGTGCCGACCAACGAAGAACGGACTGCTCGACTCGACGTGATGCGCGAACGAGCGCTTCTTGGCGGTGGGCAGACGCGGATCGATCAACAGCACGCCCGCGGCAAGCTGACCGCCCGCGAACGTCTGGACTTGCTTCTTGATCCCGGCTCCTTCATGGAGCTCGACGCATTCGTGACCGCTCGCGGTGAGGACGGCAACGGCGAGGCGATTCTGGGCGATGGCGTCGTGACGGGCCACGGCACGATCGACGGCCGCGCTGTGTTCGTCTTCAGCCAGGACTTCACCGTGTTCGGCGGATCCCTGTCGGAGGCATATGCAAAAAAGATCTGCAAGGTGATGGACCTTGCGATGAAAGTCGGCGCGCCGATCATCGGTCTCAACGATTCGGGAGGTGCGCGGATCCAGGAGGGCGTGGTCTCGCTCGGCGGCTACGCCGACATCTTCCTCCGGAACACCCTCGCATCGGGCGTGGTCCCACAATTGTCGGTGGTCCTCGGACCATGCGCCGGGGGAGCGGTGTACTCACCGGCGATCACGGACTTCACGGTCATGGTCGAGGGGACGAGCTACATGTTCGTGACCGGCCCAAACGTCGTGAAGGCCGTGACGCACGAAGATGTCGACGCCGAACGGCTCGGTGGCGCGACGACACATACGACGCTGAGCGGCGTTGCGCATCTCGCAGCACCCGACGAAGCCGAGGCGTTGCGGACAACGCGTCGAATACTGTCGTACCTCCCGCAGAACAATCTCGGCGAGGCGCCGCGGCTCGCCACGGCGGATCCGTCCAGCCGCCGCGATCCAGAGCTCGACACTGTCGTTCCGGACGATCCGTCGCAGCCGTATGACATGAATGACGTCATCTCGCGCATCGTCGACGATCGCGAATTCCTCGAAATCCAGCCCGGCTGGGCCCAGAACATCATCGTCGGGTTCGGGCGGCTCGCCGGCCGCAGCGTCGGGATCGTCGCTCAACAGCCGGCCGTCCTGGCCGGGGCCTTGGACATCAACGCCTCAGCAAAGGCGGCACGGTTCGTCCGGACCTGCGATTGCTTCAACGTTCCGCTCGTCACGCTCGTTGACGTCCCGGGATTCCTGCCGGGCGTCGACCAGGAACACGGCGGGATCATCCGGCACGGAGCGAAGCTGCTGTTCGCGTACTGCGAGGCCACCGTTCCCAAGCTGACCGTGATCACCCGCAAGGCGTACGGCGGAGCATACGACGTGATGAGCAGCAAGCACATCCGCGGCGATCTGAACCTCGCCTGGCCGACGGCCGAGATTGCCGTGATGGGTCCGGCAGGTGCCGTCAACGTGATCTACCGCGACGAGATCGATGCCGCCGCCGATCCTGACGCTGAGCGAGCCCGCCTCGTGGTCGAATACGAGGAGCGGTTCGCCAACCCGTACATCGCGGCAGCGCGCGGGTTCGTCGACGACGTCATCCGGCCGTCCGACACGCGACCACGGTTGATCGCAGCACTTGACCTGCTCGCCGACAAGCGCGACACAAACCCGCCGAAGAAGCACGGAAACATTCCGCTGTGACCGCCGCCGCCACATCGTCTTTGCGCAAAGACAGGCGCGCCACGCCGCCATTCCGGCGGGTCCTGGTCGCCAACCGGGGCGAGATCGCGGTTCGCATCATTCGGGCGTGTCGGGAGCTGGGCATCGCGACCGTCGCCGTCCACAGCTCCGCCGACACGGATGCGATGCATGTCCGGCTTGCCGACGAGTCCATCCTCATCGGCGAGGCTTCCGCCGCGGCGTCGTACCTGCGTGGCGATGCCGTTATCGCTGCTGCGCTGACAACAGGATCCGAGGCGATCCATCCGGGGTATGGCTTTCTGGCCGAGCGGGCTTCCTTCGCGAAGGCTGTCGAGGACGCAGGGCTTGTCTTCGTCGGTCCACCGAGTGGCGTCATCGCAGCCCTCGGCGACAAGCTTGCGGCGCGCCGTGGAGCAGCGGCGGCCGGCGTCCCGGTGGTCCCAGGAACCTTCGAGGCGGCCGCAATTGACCGCCCCGACGCCGTGGAAGCGATCGTCGCGGAGGCCGAGAAGATCGGATTTCCGTTGCTCGTCAAGGCCGCCGCCGGCGGGGGAGGGAAGGGCATGCGCCGCGTGACGCGGTCCGCCGATCTGCCCGCGGCACTCGCTGCCGGATCGGCTGAGGCGCGCTCCGCATTCGGCGACGGGTCGGTCTATCTCGAGCGCGTCATCCATCCCGCGCGCCACGTCGAGGTCCAGCTGATCGGCGACCGGGAGGGCACGATTGTCGCCCTCGGTGAGCGCGACTGCTCCCTCCAGCGCCGTCATCAGAAGCTGGTCGAAGAAGCGCCGGCACCCGGCCTGACCCCGGCCGAACGACGAGATCTGCACGAGACCGCCGTGCGGGCGGCTCGGGCGGCGGGTCTGGAGAACGCTGCCACGGCCGAGTTCCTCTTCGATCTGGAGCGGCGGTTCTGGTTCCTCGAGGTGAACACCCGTCTCCAGGTGGAGCACGGCGTCACCGAGCTCGTCAGCGATGTCGACATCGTCCGCGAGCAGCTGTGGATCGCCGCGGGCTTCCAGTTGTCGGACGAGGTCCGGGTGGCCGCGGACCGGGCCGCGGAACCGGCACGTCACGCGATCGAGGTGCGCCTGTCGGCGGAGGATCCAGCTCGCGAGTTCGCGCCGGCACCTGGCACGATCGGACGATGGGAGATGCCGTCGGGGCCCGGGATCCGGATCGACACCGCCGTGGAGGCCGGAGCCCGTGTCCCACCCGAATACGATCCGCTCATCGCCAAGCTCCTCGTCGTCGACGCGACGCGCGACGCCGCGCTTGATCGACTGGCCCGGGCCCTGGACGAGACGAGCATCGACGGCATCCAGACGACCCTCCCATTCCACCGGTTCATCGCCCGCGACCAGGCCTTCCGGGAGGGCCCAATGTCGATTGATTGGGTCGACGAGAGCTGGCCGGCGATCGCGGCGAACCGACGGTCAGCCGCGCTCGATGTCGCGACGCACGCTGCGGCGGCCGCCGTCGTCGCGTCGACCGCCGACCGCGAGGCGGGCATGTCGGACGAGTCACCAGAAGGCAGAGGGTCGTCTGCCTGGGCCCGGTCCGGCCGTCTCCGGGCGATCGAACGGTTACCGCGATGACCCGCCTGGTGCACGTCGGGCCGTCGACAGCGACTGCCCTTCCCGGCGATGAGCCACGACTGGTCGGCGCTTCCGACGCCGACGACACCGTCGTCGAGGCCTTCGGGCCCGGCCGCTGGGTCGTTCACGGCCCGGGTGGAACCGATACCTGGGCGCTCAACCGCCCGGCCCGTATCGACCGCGACGGGGTCACGACGGTCGAGGTCGTCGTGGACGGCTGGCGCTTCGAGCTCGAGGTGGAGGATGCCGCCCGGGCGGCCCTGCGGCGCCGCGCGACCCGCGCCCGCGACACGGGCACGGCCAGCGGGCCCCTCGATGTCCGGGCCATCATTCCCGGACGGGTTGCCGCGGTCCGGGTCACGGTGGGCGACACCGTCGAGGCCGGAGGCAGCCTTCTCGTGGTCGAGGCGATGAAGATGCAGAACGAGATCCGGGCACCGCGCGATGGGATCGTCGAGCGCGTCGCGGTCGCCGACGGGCAGACGATCGACAACGGCGACCTGCTCGTGGTCCTTCGATGACCGACGATCGGCCGCCAGACCGGCCGGAGGACCGCTGGCGGTCGACGACTCGCGCCCGTGCCCTGAAGTCCGCCCCGGAGCGCCGCGACCGCTTCGTGACCAGCTCCGACATCGAGATCGCCGACCTCTACAGCGCGGGCACCCTCGCCGAGTCCGGCTTTGACCCCGAGCGCGACCTCGGCCTGCCCGGCGAGCCCCCGTATACCCGCGGTGTCCAGCCGACGATGTACCGGAGCCGCTTCTGGACCATGCGCCAGTACGCCGGCTTCGCGACCGCGGAGGAGACGAACAAGCGCTTCCGCTACCTCCTCGAGCAGGGCCAGACGGGCCTGTCCGTGGCCTTCGACCTGCCGACCCAGATGGGCTACGACTCCGATGCGCCCGAAGCCGAAGGCGAAGTCGGCCGGGTCGGCGTCCCGATCTCGAGCCTGGCCGACATGCGGATCCTGCTCGATGACCTGCCACTCGGCGAGGTCAGCACATCGATGACGATCAACGCCACGGCCCCGATCCTGCTGGCGCTGTACGTTGCCGCGGCCGAGGAGCAGGGGGTTGAGCGGAGCCGGATCGCGGGCACGACTCAGAACGACATCCTCAAGGAGTACATCGCCCGCGGAACCTGGATCTACCCGCCGAACCGCTCGATGCGTCTCGTGACCGACATCTTCGATTTCTGCGCCGGGGAGCTGCCACGCTGGAACACGGTCTCGATCTCGGGCTACCACATGCGCGAGGCGGGCGCGACCGCCGCCCAGGAGCTGGCCTTTACCCTGGCCGACGCGATCGCCTACTGCGAGGCTGCCGTCGCCCGCGGGCTCGCGATCGACGACTTCGCGCCCCGCCTGAGCTTCTTCTTCGCCGCCTGGTCCGAGCTGTTCGAGGAGGTCGCCAAGTTCCGGGCTGCCCGCCGGATGTGGGCCAGGATCGTGCGCGACCGGTTCGGCTCGACCAGCGAGCGCTCGATGGCCTGCCGCTTCCACGTTCAGACGGCAGGCTCGAGCCTGACGGCTCAGTCGATCGACAACAACGTCGTGCGGACGACCGTCCAGGCCCTCGCCGCAATTCTCGGTGGAGCCCAGAGCCTCCACACGAACGCCCGCGACGAGGCTCTCGCCCTGCCAACGGAGGCGTCGGCACGGCTCGCCCTCCGGACCCAGCAGATCCTGGCCAACGAGAGCGGCGTGACGGAGACACCGGATCCGCTCGCGGGCTCGTACTTCGTGGAGACGCTGACGACCCAGCTCGAGACCGCAGCCCAGGCCTATCTCGACGAGATCGACGCGCTGGGCGGCACGCTCGCCGCGATCGAGGGCGGCTTCCAGCAGCGTCAGATCCAGGAGTCCGCCTATCGCGTCCAGCAGGCGATCGAGCGGGGCGATCTCGTCGTCGTGGGCGTCAACCAGTTCCGCGACGACGGGGCGGGGGAGGCAATGGCGCCGATCCAGACCATCGATCCGGAGGGCGAACGGCGCCAGATTGCACGGGTCCGGCGGGTCCGCGCGGAGCGCGATGCCTCGGCCTGGGCCGACGCCCTCGGCCGGTTGGAGGCCGCCGCCCGTGGCACCGACAACCTGTTGCCGCTGATGATCGACGCCGTCAAGGTCGGGGCAACGGTCGGCGAGATCAGCGATGCGCTGCGCGAGGCGTTCGGGGTCCATCGCGAGCTGATCACGGTTTGATGCGGGGACCGCGCGGGGCCCTCATCGCCGCCGTGCTGCTGATCGCGGTCGCCGGCATCGTGGCCGTCCAGGTCGCCGGCGGTGGGTCCGCCGGCCGCTCCAGTCCCATCCCGACCCGGGCGCCATCGATCCACGTCCCGTCCGGGTCATCGGCCGCGGCCAGGGATCCCGCCAGCGGCCTCCCGACGATCGCCCGCTCGGCGCTTCCGCGCGAGGCCCGCGCGACCCTCGACCTGATCGCCGCCGGCGGTCCGTTCCCCTACGAGCAGGACGGCTCGACATACCAGAACCGCGAACGGCTTCTGCCGAGCCGGCCGGCCGGCGCCTACCGCGAGTACACGGTCGCGACACCCGGCTCGGCCGACCGCGGCGCCCGCCGGATCGTCACCGCCTCGACCGGCGAGGCGTACTGGACGCCCGATCACTACGCATCGTTCGCGCGGATCCTGCCGTGAGCGATCGAAGGCTGTCGCTGGAGTCGGGCGACCCGGGTGGGATCCTCGAAGGTCCCGACGCAGGCGATGCCGGCGATCCAACGAGGCTCGACCCGGTGATCGCTCTCGGTGCCGAGATCCACGGCCCCGCCACGAAGGCCGACCTCCTCGACCAGCTGGCGCACGGCCTCGGCCTGCCGGGCTGGTTCGGGCGCAATTGGGACGCTCTTGAGGAACTCCTGCGCGATCCGGAGCCTCCCGACGATCGGGCGATCGTGATCGTCTGGCATGATCCGGACCGGATGCCACGCCGCGACCGAGTGACGGCCCTGGAGGTGTTCAGCGCCGCCGCGACGGCGCGTCACGCGGCGGGGAAGCGGCCACTCATCGTCCTCGTGCGGCGGTCAACGAGATCGGAGGGCCAGTCGATGGCGAAGCGGACACGCGGCGTCCCCGAGTCGATCCGCCAGGTGGGCAAGCTCCACCACGTCGCGCTGATCGTGCGCTCGATCGACGACGCCCTCGGCCTCTGGCGCGACCAGCTCGGCCTGCCGCTCGAGACCGTCATGGACATCCCGCAGGACCGGGTCCGGATCGCGTTCCTCGGCGTCGGGGAGTCGAAAGTCGAGCTGGTCGAACCGACCGACGACACGACCGGGGTCGCCCGCTTCCTCGCGACTAAGGGCGAGGGCTTTCATCACGTCTGCTTCGAGGTCGCGAACCTCGCCGAGACGCTGCTCCGGCTCCAATTCGACGGCCTCGAGCTGATCGACACGGCCCCGCGCCGCGGCGCGGAGGGCCCGGTCGCGTTCCTCCACCCGCGCTCGTGCCACGGCGTCCTCGTCGAGCTGATCGAGGCTCCCGGCGGGCCGGCCTGGGCCACGCTCGGGTACTAGCTCAGGACGCCTCCACGAGCGTCACAGCGACCACGCGAAGAGGACGTCCGACGAGCGGTCGGCCGCTCGAGCGAAGCTGACGACATCCGCGGCGAGCTGCCGGATCCACGGCTTCTCCTCGCGCGGCAGGAAGCCGAGCTCCTCCTCGATCAGGTCGACCCACCTGCCGGCGATCGCGTCGACGTCATGATCGGGGAGGCGGGCGATCGCTCCGATCCACGCCGGATCGACCCGTTCGATGACCCGGTCCCCGGCGTCGCCGGGGCCATCGAGCTCGCGCCGGGCGTCGATGAAATCGGCCGGGCCGTCGCTGTTTGTCACCGTTCGGACGGCCTCGGAGAACAGGTCCAGCCAGGTCGGATCGAGCCCGCCGCCGAGGGCGAGATGGGCATCGAACCGGGAGCGATCGTCGAGGCCGGCCCAGTCCTCCACGGAGATGGCGAGGAGGATCTCGCGCTCCTGGCCCGCGATCAGGTCCATCAGCGAGCCCATCAGTCGCCTCCGCCGGCGGTGCCCGCGGCCGTCGCGCCCGTTGCGGCGGTCCCGGACGCCGCTCTCTCCTCAGCGAAGAAGATCATGTCCAGGTCGCCCGGTGACCGACCGGCCTGTGTCAGGAGCGCCGCCGCCTCGGCCCGGTGCTGCGTCCCGTGGTTGACGACATGAGCGAGCATCTGCCAGAACGTGACACCCTCGTCCTCTCGGGCCAACCAGTCATCGTCCAGGCCCGCCAGCCAGGCGTCGATCGCAGGCCATTCCGCGGCCCAGACCGCGCAGATGGCGGCCGGCGAGGGAAGCGGCTCGCGCTCGGGTCGCGGGGTCAGGCCATCCTCGGCCAGGCCGTGACGCCAGCGCTGCGTCGCCCCGAGCTGGTGGACGAGGATTCCGCCAAGCCCGCGCTCGTCGAACACGCCGGTCGCGGACCACGTCGTCTCGTCGATCCCCTCGATCTGGTCGAGGACCTTCGTGGTCGCCCAGCGGTCGTATGCGAACAGGTAGCGGATGTCGTCGATGTTCACCGGGTCCTCGATACGGTGACGAATGAATGCCCTGCCAGATGCCAGGCAGGGCGCGGCGATCAGTCGCGCAGGCCCGCTGCTCTGAGGAGCGACGGCAGCTCCGTCGGTGACGACGCGACCAGGAACCCGGCCGCCTCGAGCGCCGCGACCTTTGACGCCGCCGTCCCGGCGCCGCCGGAGATGATCGCCCCGGCATGACCCATCCGCTTGCCCTCCGGAGCGGTGCGGCCGGCGATGAACGCCACCTTCGGAACGTCGGGAAGGTGCTCGGCGGCCCACGCTGCCGCGGTCTCCTCGGCCGCTCCACCGATCTCGCCGATCAGGACGATCGCCTCGGTCTCGTCGTCGGCCGCGAACAGTTGGAGAACCTCGAGGAATGTCGTGCCGATCACCGGGTCGCCGCCGATCCCGACGCACGTCGACTGGCCGATCCCCGCGTCGCTCATCGCCTGGACGGCCTCGTAGGTCAGCGTCCCGGAGCGTGACACAACCCCGACCCGGCCCTCACGGTGAACCGAGCCCGGGATGATCCCGACCTTCGCCCGGCCGGGCGACGTGGCACCCGGGCAGTTCGGACCGATCAGGCGGGCACCGGCGGCCCGGACGACCTCGACCACCGGGATCATGTCGAGGACCGGGATGCCCTCGGTGATGCAGAAGATCGTCTTGATCCCCGCGGCCGCCGCCTCCATGACCGCGTCCGGGGCACCCGCCGCCGGGACGAAGATGCAGGAGGTGTCGGCGCCCGTCTCGCGGACCGCCTCGCGGACCGTGTCGAAGACCGGGACCTTGCCGTCGAGCGCGGTCCGGCCGCCCTTGCCGGGGGTCATCCCGGCCACGACCCGGGTCCCGTACTCGAGCATCGCCTGGCCGTGGAACGAGCCTTCCCGGCCGGTCAGCCCGTGGACCACGACCCGGCTGGACCTGTCGATCAGGATGCTCACGCCGCGGCCCCCTTCGAGGCCGCGACGGCCTGGGCTGCGGCATCGTCGAGCGAGGACGCCGTCACGAACTGGGCCTCCTCGAGCAGGACGGCCGCTTCGGCGGCGTTCGTGCCCACGATCCGGACGACCATCGGCACGTCGCGCTCCTGCTGGGCGCGGGCCTCGATCAGGCCGCGGGCGACCTCGTCGCCGCGGGTGATCCCGCCGAAGATGTTGACGAGGATCGCGTTGCCCTTGGGATCGGCCAGGATCAGGCGCATCGCCTCAGCGACCTTGTCGGCCCGCGCGCCACCGCCGATGTCGAGGAAGTTCGCCGGCTCGCCGCCGGCCCGCTTGACCAGGTCCATCGTCGCCATCGCGAGGCCCGCCCCGTTCACCATGCAGCCGATCGTTCCGTCCAGCTTGATGAAGGTGAGCCCCGCCTCGCGGGCCTCCTTGTCGGCCGGGTCCTCCTCGTCGGGGTCGCGCAATGCCTCGAGCTCGGGATGGCGGTACAGGGCGGAGTCGTCGATGGTGATCTTCGCGTCGAGGCATTGGAGCCGCTGGGTCACGGACCCGTCGGCTTCGGTCTCGTTGACGATCGCGAGGGGGTTGATCTCGACCAGGTCCGCGTCGTACGCGACCATCGTCCGGACGAGGCCATTGGCAATCGCGACGGCGTCCTTGAGGTGTGCGCCGAGCCCGAGCCGAAACGCCATCTGGCGCGCCCTGAACGGGAGGAAGCCGGCGATCGGGTGGGCCGGGATCGTGACGATGGCGTCGGGCCGCTCGGCCGCGATCGCCTCGATCTCGACGCCGCCCTCGGCGGAGCCCATGACGATGATGCGCCGGGTCGCCCGATCGAGGACGGCCGCGAGGTAGAACTCCTTGACGATGTCGGCGGCGGGGCCGACGAGGACCTTCCGGACCGGGATCTCCTTGATCTCGAGGGCGAGGATCGCCGCGGCGACGCGTTCCGCCTCGTCGGCCGATCCGGCGAGCTTCACTCCGCCGGCCTTGCCCCGGCCGCCCACCAGGACCTGGGCC
>JACCVQ010000197.1 GCA_013698095.1 Chloroflexota bacterium | reverse complement strand
CCGACGGCCGGAACAAGGCGTTGACCGCGACACGACCGGACGGGCCGGTGCCGACAGTCGAGGGCTACCAGGACGGCGATGTCGAGCTGTCCGCGACGATGCGCCGGATCAAGGGCCTCCTGGCCGGGCTGAGCAGCGACCCGGTCGAGCCGGCAGAGATCGCGATCCTCGTCCGGATGAACGCCCAGCTCGCGCCGATCGAGGAGGCCCTGACCCGGGCGGGGATCGCATACCAGGTGCGCGGCGTGCGCTTCTACGATCGACCCGACGTCGTCGCGGCGGTCGGGGCGATCCGTCGGATGAAGAGCGGGGCCACGGGTCGAGCCCTCGCACCGGCCATCCGGGCGCTGTTCCGGACCGAGCTCGGGCACGAGGCCGATGGGCCCGCGGCGACAGCCGGCCCGCGTGGCGCCGAGGCCCGCGAGCGAGCGGCGGCGCTCGAGACGATCCTCGCGATCGTCGACGAGGCCGTCCGGGCCGATCCGGCCGTCGACGTCGCGGCCATCCGTGCCGAGCTCGAGCGGCGCGCGGCGCATGAGCGGAACGGATCGTCGGACGGCGTCAACCTCCTGACCTACCACCGGGCAAAGGGCCTCGAGTGGGACGCGGTCTTCCTGCCGATGCTGGAGGACGGCACGCTCCCGATCCGCCAAACGTTCGACGACAACGCCGCCCTTGCCGAGGAACGACGCCTGCTCTACGTCGGGATCACGCGGGCGCGGCGGCACCTTCACCTGTCGTGGGCGGACCGGCGCGAGACGCGCGGCCGCGAGACCCGCCGGACGCGTAGCCGGTTCCTCGTGGGCCTCGTCCCGGCAGCCCAACGGTCCGTGGTCCGTCACGCCGACGGTCGTTCCGGGGCGGGTTCGGGCGCCGCTCGGCCGCGGAAGGCGGTCCCCGGCGAAGACCCGTTGTTCGATGCCCTCCGTGCGTGGCGGACCGAGCGGGCGGGCCAGGAGGAGAAGCCGGCCTACGTCGTCGCCTCGGATGCGACCCTCAGCGCGATTGCCGCCGCCCGGCCAACGAGCATGACGCTGCTGGAGCGGGTGAACGGGATCGGGCCGGCAAAGCTCGCGAAGTACGGCCCCGAGATCCTCGCGATCGTGACCGCTGCGGCGCCCGGCACGGACTGACCAGCGCTCCGGCGCCGCCCGCCACCCGCGCGACATGGCGATGCCGGCGCCGCTCTCGCGCGACGCCGGCATCAGCCCTGGCTCCGAACTCCTGATCCCGACGGTGCGGGCGGCGAAGATCAGCCGCCGCTGCCCTTGCCGTTGTCGTTGCCTTTTCCCTTGCCCTTCCCGTTGTCGTCCGGGTCCTTGGGGGCGAGGCTCGGGCTCGGGCGGAGCGTCGGCTTCGGGCTGATCCTGGGGCTCGCGCTCGGCGCAGCCGAAGCGGCGGCCGCTCCGGTTCCGAACGGACGATCCGCTCCGCTGGCCGCGGCGAGCGCGGCGATCGCGACGATGAGGCCGAGGGCGAGTGCGACCGGGGCAGGGATCCGGCGCCGGCCACGCGAGGCCGCTTTCGTGTCGCGTGAGACGGCGGCGGCCACCGGCAGCGCTCGAGGCTCCGGGGCACTGTCCGCGGCCGACTCATCACCGACGCCGACCGCCTGCGACAGCGGGCCATGGCTCGCTGCGGCGCGCGATGGCGAAGCAACACCGACGGCGTCATCCGAGCCTCCGACCGCTCCTGGCGCCGCGCCTGCGACGCCGGCCGCGGCGCCGACCGCGCCGAGCGCGAGCGGGATGGCCGCGGTCCGGTCCGGTTGGGACCCGATCGGGATCGCCATCGTCTGCTGGTCGTCGAGCGCCGCCCCGATCGAGGCAGCGAACGCCCCGACATCGTCCGGTCGATCCTGCGGATCCACTGCCAGGCCCCGCCGGACGGCGGCGTCGAGCGCTGGCGCCACGTTCTCGATCGGCGCCGGGCCCACCTGCTGAGCGTCAGCCAGGGCGACCGGTGAGGTCGCGTCGTAGGCCGGATGGCCCGCGAGCATCTCGTATGTCACCGCCGCGAGGCCGTGGAGGTCGCTGGCCGGGGTGGACACGCCACCACGGAGCTGCTCGGGAGCGAGGTAGCGCATCGTGCCCATCAAGAGACCGGTGGCCGTGACCGCGGCGCCGTCACCGCTCGCGTGGGCGATCCCGAAGTCGGTGAGGCGAGCCTCACCATTCCTCGTCAGAAGGATGTTGCCGGGCGTGACATCGCGATGGACGATCCCGGCGGCGTGCGCAGCCGCCAGGGCCGCGGCGACATCGGCGGCGATCGCGGCGGCCGTCTCGGGCGTCACGGCGGGTGCGGCGGCTGTCTGGCCGGCCAGGCGCTGGGCGAGCGATTCGCCATCGATGAAGTCGAGGACAAGAGCTGCCTCGCGATCCCCGATCTGGAGATCCCTGACGCGCACGATGTGGGGCTCGTCGAGGCTCTGCAGGGCATCGAACTCGCGCTGGAGCCGACGCCGGCCCGCCTCGTCGGCGAACACGACCGGGTGGAGCCGCTTCACGGCCACGATGTCACCGGTCGTCTCGTCGCGGGCCCGCCAGACCTCGGCCGAACCGCCGGCCCCCGCGGGCTCGAGCAGGGTGTAGCGATCGAACAGGACGGTCTTCGCCATGGTCTCATGATCGTCGATGCGGTTGGCGCACACGAGATGGACCTTTGGCGACGCGATTGCAGCCGCGCGACAGTCGCGCCTGACGGTGCTCGCAGGCAACACCCGAACTCGGCTCGCAACGGCAGGACCAGCGCCGCCGCGCGCGAGGCCGCTCAACTCGTACGGCTACTCGGGTCAGTCGTTCATGTACGGGCCGATCTTCAACGGCACCACCACCTCGACGCACAACGCCGCGAACAGCGCGACGGGCAACACGATCGTCAACTGATCGTCTTC
>JACCVQ010000194.1 GCA_013698095.1 Chloroflexota bacterium | reverse complement strand
TTCGAGAGGACCGCCTGGGCGAGCTCGATCGAGATCGGCATCGCGCCCATCGAGGCGTAGGCGACGATCCGGTTGAGGGCGCCCTCGAGCTCGCGGATGTTGCTGACGACCTTGCGCGCGACAAATTCGACCACGTCCGAAGTGATCGGTACGGCGCCGACCTCGGCCTTGGCCCGGAGGATCGCGATGCGGGTCTCCAGATCGGGCGCGGTCAGGTCCGCGATCAGGCCCCACTCGAAGCGAGAGCGGAGCCGTTCCTCGAGGGTCAGGATCGCCTTCGGGGGCCGGTCCGAGCTCAGCACGATCTGCTTGCCATCCTCGTGGATCGCATTGAACGTGTGGAAGAACTCTTCCTGGGTCCGTTCCTTGTCGGCGATGAACTGGATGTCGTCGATCAGGAGCAGATCGATCCGGCGGTAGCGCGCCCGGAACTCGTCGATCTTGCCCTGCTGGATCGAGGTGATGAACTCGTTCGTGAACTTCTCGCTGGTCGCGTACACCACCCGCTTGCGCGGGAACTTGGCGGCGACCTGGCTGCCGATCGCATGCATCAGGTGGGTCTTGCCCAAACCGACCCCGCCGTACAGGAAGAGCGGGTTGTAGGCGTGGCCGGGACGCTCGGCGACCGACAGGCTCGCGGCGTGCGCGAGGCGGTTGGCCGAGCCGACGATGAAGTTGGCGAACGTGTAGCGCGGGTTCAAGTTGGCGGTCGTGCCCTCACCGCCGACCCGACCGGGCTCCAGACGGACTTGGGGCGACGGCGCCGACGGACCGACCGGCGCGACGTCGGCGACCTCGGCGACCGGGGTGTCCGACGGCGAGATCGCGAACTCGACCTGGACGCTGTAGCCGACGATCCGGGCGAGGGTCTGGCTGATCAGCGAGCGGTAGCGGTTCTCGAGCCAGTCCTTGGCAAAGCCATTGGGGACCGCAATCCGGAAGCGCTGCTCGTCGACGTCGATCAGCTGCGTGTCGCGCAGCCACGTCTCGAAGTTTGCCGGCGAGAGGGAGACTTGGAGCTCGCCGAGCGCGGCGCGCCAGACCTGCTTGGCATCCATTCGGTCGATGGTGTCCCGTCCAAGATTGGTTGAGGGAATCGGCCGCGTTCGGGGCCGAGCGGGGTCGCGGAGCCGTGTGATGAAGAGCTCCGGATGGGTCGTCGGCACGCCGGACGACGCTCCAGGAGCCTTCGCGCAACGATGCGATTAGGCCTGACCCGCTAGCGTCCCGGCGCCGAGGGCCCGGTGAGGATAACACCGCCCGGATGGCGGTCGCAAGGCGATTCCGGGATACTCCCTGGGGGTATCCCAACGAAACCGCCCGGCAACCCCGATCCGGGCGGCCCGGACGGGGTCATCGAACGTTTGACACCCCTCGCGGGCCCGTCATATCATCCGCCCGACGACGAACGCGCCGAGCGCTCAATCGGGGCGCAGGCGCGTTTGTGTGCCTCTAGGGGTCGGATGTCGACCCGGGGCCCAGCGGAGAGGATCGCGCACAGTCCCGATGAAGCAGACCTATCAGCCCAAGAAGCGGCATCGCGCCAAGGAGCATGGCTTCCGCGCTCGGATGAGGACGCCCGGCGGGCGTCGCATCGTTGCCGCTCGGAGGGCCCGCGGGCGAAAGCGACTGACGGCCTGACAAACGAGCGCGGCCCGCATCCGCCGCGGCTCGTGATGCTCTCCCGTCCGCAGGACTTCACGGCGCTGCAGGCCGGGACCGTCCGGTCCCACCCCCTCCTCTCCGCCCGGTTCCTGCGAACGGACCTCGAGACGACCCGGTTCGGCCTGGCGACAGGCCGGAAGCTGGGCGGCGCCGTGGTCCGGAACCGCGTCCGCCGCCGACTTCGCGAGGGGCTCAGGGCGATGGCGCCCTCGTTCAAGCCCGGTTGGGACGTCCTGATCATCGCCCGACCGGCGATCGTCGAGGCAGACCACCGGACCGTTGTGGAGACGTTGCGGCGGCTCCTTCAGCGGGCAGGCGTCGTGGGAGGTCAGGCGAGCTCGTGAAGCGGGTCGGAATCGGGATCATCAAGCTCTACCGCGTCGTGTTCGCCTGGATGCCGGCGAGCTGCCGCTACGAGCCGACCTGCTCGCACTACACGGAACAGGCCATCGACCGCTACGGCCTGTTCCGCGGGACCTGGATGGGGATGCGCCGGATCGCCCGCTGCCATCCGGGCCACCCCGGCGGCTACGACCCGGTTCGCTAGAACGCTCATGAGGACCATGTGACACCCCCGCGCCCCCGCTCGAGCCTCGGCAGTCTCATGCCGTTGCTGGCGCTCGTCGGCCTGGCCCTCGTCCTCGCTGCCTGTGCCGGCCCCGGCGGCTCGCCCGGCCCGAGCGGCGGCAGCGGCATCCCGGCCACCACCCCCACTCCGCCGGCCGCCTTGCCCCTCGCCCCGGTCCACCCCGCCGATCCGTTCAGCCTGATCGCATGGATCTTCACTCCACTGTTCCAGGCCTTCTTCATCCTCCTCGCGGTCCTGGACAAGCTCACCGGCAACATCGCGATCGCGATCATCCTGATGACGATCATCATCCGGATCGTCCTGATCCCGGTGTTCCGCCGCCAGACGGTCTCGACCCGCCGGACGCAGATGCTCCAGCCCGAGGTCAAGGAGATCCAGCGGCGGTTCAAGGGTGACCGCTTGAAGCAGCAGGAGGCCCAGCGCCAGCTCTATGCCGAGCGCGGCATCAACCCCGCCTCGGGCTGCCTGCCGGCCATCCTGCAGATCCTGCTCCTGATCCCGATGTACTCGGTCTTCAGCCAGGGCCTCACGAACTTCGACCCGCAACCGATGCTCGACCTGTTCGGGTTCCGGATCATCGACCTCCATTGCTCGGCCACGCCGCTCATCGACCAGGTCACAGGGCACATCATTCCGTGCCTCCCCTCGAAGGCGTTCGGCGTCGACTGGGGCCAGCCGGAGGTCTTCATCGGGACGACCGGCAGCATGCTGTCGGGCCTGAGTCTGCTGGCGGTGATCTCGTCGCTGTTCCAGCTGGTCCAGTCGCGGATGACCCTTCCGCCGCACGATCCGTCGATGGCCGACGATCCGCAGTACAAGGTCCAGCGCCAGATGGCGTACATCTTTCCGTTCATCTCGCTGATCTACGGCAGCTTCCTGCCGGCCGGCCTGTTCCTCTACTGGATCGCCTCGACGATCTTTTCGATCGTCCAGCAGTACCTGATCATTGGCTGGGGCGGGATGTTCCCGCTGTTCGGCTGGACACCCGGGTTCGCCAAGGGCCATGCCCCGCGCTTCCCGGTCAGCCTGCCCCCGCCGGTCGACCCCAAGACACGCCCCGCGTCGTCGCCGCTCGGCGGCAGTGCCGGCCGGGCCGCCCAGGTTGACAAGACAATTCGCCATAAGGAACGCGGCCGCCAGGGTCGCCGAGGGAGACGTCGCTGATGAGTGAATATCGAGAGTTCACGGGCAAGACCGTCGAGGAGGCGATCAAGTCCGCACGCGAGGAGTTCGGCGTCGAGCTGAACGACCTCGACTTCGAGATCCTGACTGCCGGCAGCCGGGGCGTCCTGGGCATGGGCGCCGAGCCTGCCCGGATCGTCGCCGCCCCGCGCTCCGCCCTCGGCGGCGCCGCCCCGAAGCGCGAGGCGGCCGCAAGCACCC
>JACCVQ010000192.1 GCA_013698095.1 Chloroflexota bacterium | reverse complement strand
TCCCCGCCCTCCGCCGCGCCGGGCCGCGCCGCGCCCGCCGGACCGATCTACAGGGCGTGGATCTGGGGCAGGATCTCGCGCCCGATGGTCTCGAGCGTCGCCGGATCCTCGATGCTCGCGACGTTGACGATCACGTGCTGGGCGCCCGCGTCGGACAGCTCCCCGAACCAGTCGACGATCCGGCTCGGCGACTCCTTGGCGAGGTTCACGCTCTGAAGCGTCGAGCGCTCGATCTCGTCTGGGTCGCGCCCGATCGCCGCGCAGTGCTCGCGGATCACCTCGAACTTGTGGTGGATCTGGACGGGGCCGCCGAAGACGTTCGTCGCGTCGGCGTACTGGGCGACGAGGCGGAGCGTCTTCTTCTCGCCGCCGCCGCCGATCATGATCGGGACCCGCGGCCGCGAGATCGACTGGGGCGAGTTCATCAGGCGCGTCGCGTGGAACTGGCGACCGTCGAAGGCCGCCTCGGAACCGCGCTCGCCCTGCCACATCTCGTGGGCGATCCGGAGCGTTTCCTCGAGCATCTCGAAGCGCTCGCCGAGGGGCGGGAACGGGAAGCCGAGGCTGCGCGACTCGTCCTCGTTCCAGGCCGCGCCGATCCCGAGCCAGGCCCGGCCGCCGGACAGGACGTCGAGCGTCGTCGCCGCCTTGACCCACAGCCCGGGGAGTCGATAGTGGACGCCGCCGACCATCAGGCCGAGACGCGCCTTCGACGTGTGCGCGGCAAGGAACCCGAGAGTCGTCCAGCCCTCGAGCATCGGCTCCTCGACGGCGCCGACGCCCCTGATCTGGAAGAAGTGGTCCATGACCCAGATCGAGTCGAAACCGATGTCGTCGGCCTGGCCGGCGATCCGACCGAGGGTCGGAGCGATGGCCTCCGCGCCGCCTGGCCAGCTGTACGAGGGGATCTGCAGTCCGAGCTTCACGCGAGCGTTCTCCAGGGACGGGGACCCGGCCGAAGGCGCAGGTCGCACGGGTAGGGCGAGTCGAGTCGGTTGCAGAATGCTACCCGCAGGCGTCTGATCTCGCCGGGTTCGCGAACCGCCGAAATAGTGCATCTTGACGATGCGTTGTGGTCGTCGAAGTCCCATCGTGGCTGATGAGGGATGACGACCAACGCGGTCGACGTCGGTTGGTCTCCAGGGCACTTGAAGACCGACTACCTCGAGCGCGGGATCACCCCCCCGCCGTCATCGAGTCGCCCGTCTCCGCCCCCAGGGCCAGACGGGCGCTTCGATTCTTGCCGCGTTCTGGCAGCGGCGCCGCGTACGCTCGGGTCATGACCGACTCGACCGCCTCGCCCCCTGATCTCTCATTTGTGCCCGGCCGCCTCTCGCCGTTCCTGGCCCAGTGGGACTACGTCGTCGAGGTTCTGACCGACCGATTGGCTGGCCTGACCGACAACGAATATCTCTGGCAGCCGGCCGAGAGCGTCTGGACCGTCCGGCCGGACCCGCACGGTGGCCGCAGCCTGGTCGACACCGAGGTCTGGGCGCCGTCCGGCGAGGCGGCCCCGCCGCGCACGATCGCATGGTCGATGGGTCATCTCGGATCCGGCGTGGCGATCCGCGCGGACTGGCTCGTCGGCGCGCACCGGGCAGCGGCCGAGGACTTCGACTGGCCGCTGACCGCCGAGTCAGGGATCCAGTTCATGTTCGACGGCCTCGCCGCATGGCGGCACGGGCTCGCGACGATGACCGACGAGGACCTCGACACGGTCGGCCGGAGCGCCTATCCGGACGGCCTCGATCCGGAGCTGCCGCTGATCGAGATCGTCTGGTGGGTCGCGAAGGAGCTGATCTGGCACAGCGCCGAGATCTGGTTCATGCGCGATCTCTACGCAGCGACGAGAACCGGCGGCGAAACGTCCTCCTGAGCACCCACCGCCGCACGTCCGCCGCGACCGCGGGCTGGCGAGCCGCCGACGCCCTGCCTCGGCGACCTGCCCTGAGGCGCTCCACCGCAGACTGACCCGCAAGCGCAGGTGTCGGACGCCTAGACTCGGCCGGTGAGGGCCCTCGCCGCATATCGCGGCCTCCTGTCGAACCGGCCGCTGTCGAAGCTGCTCGGTGGCGAGTTCGTCAGCGCCATCGGCGACTGGCTGTACATCGTCGGCATCCTCGTCGTGATCTATCGCGAGACCGGGGATCCGACGCTGCTCGGCGTGTTCGGCGCATTGCGGACCCTTCCGTACGTCATCCTGTCGATCCCGGCCGGCATCATCGCCGACCGCTTCGACCGGCGCCTGATCCTGCTCGTCACCGATCTCGCCCGCGGGGCGTGCATGCTCGGCATGGCGGTCCTCGTCGCGACGGACGGGCCGGTGGTCGCGATCATCGCCCTGTCCATCGTGGCGGCCTGCTTCTCGACCTTTTTCTACCCGGCCATCGGGGCATACCTGCCCGGTCTGGTCCAGGACGAGCGCCAGCTCGGGCCGGCGAACAGCGCCTGGTCGAGCCTCGACAACGTCGGGTTCATCGTCGGGCCGGCGCTGGGCGGGCTGCTCGTGGCCACAGGCGGGTGACGTTCGCGTTCCTGATCAACGCGGCAACGTTCGTCGTGATCGCGGTCGTGTTGTGGACGCTCCCGCCGTCGCGGGCCGGCGCGAAGCGCGCTGACCCGAAGGCGGCCGAACCGCCGGCGGCGGGCGAGCAGACTCCGTCGCCGACCCCGACCGCGCAGCCCTCGGCCGGCGTCGACCTGCGCGAAATCGCCCGACCTCTGGCCGGCATCGGCCTTCTCCACTTCGCGGGCTACGCCCTCACTGGTGGCGTCCCGGTCCTGACGGTCATCTTCGCGACCGACATCCTCGGGGCGGGCGAGGCGGCCACGGGCTTCCTGAACACCGCGATCGGCATCGGCGGGGTTGCCGGTGCGATCCTGGCCGGCGGGCTCGTCCTGCGTCGCAGGTTGGCCCCGGCGCTGACGGTGGGCGTCCTCGCGATGGCGGCCGGGATGGCCCTGCTCGGTGCCTCGACGTTCGTCGTCGGGGCGATGATCGCGATCGCCCTCGCCTCGATCGGCAACCTCGTCCTCGAGGTCGTGACGACGACGATCTACCAGCGCGTCACCCCTGACCGGATCCGCGGTCGCGGTCTCGGGATCCTGATGACGACGGGGACGCTCGCCGAGGCGCTCGGGTCGCTTCTCCTGCCGGTGCTCATCGCGGCGGCAGGGCCGTGGCCGGCGCTGCCGATCCTGGGCGCGCTGATGATCGTCGTGGTCGGGGCGTCGATCGTGCTCATCGGTTCTGCGGCGAACCGTGAGCCGAGCCCGTTCGAGGCGACCATCCTGCGCGCGGCGCGGCAGCCGCTGTTCACGGGCGTCGGTTCGAGCTCGATCGAACGGGCGCTGGGCCGCGTGGTCGAGACGCCGGTCAGCGCCGGCGAGGCGATCGTGACCGAGGGCGACCGAGCCGACCGCTTCTACATCATCGAGTCGGGCACGTTCACTGTCAGCCGGGCCGATCCGGCGGCGCCTGGCGCCCATCGCGTCCTTCGCCAGCTCGGGCGCGATGACGTCTTCGGCGAGCTCGGGCTGCTGACCGGCGCGCCTCGCTCGGCGACCGTCACGGCCGAGACCGACGGCGTCCTTCTTGCCCTCGACCGGCGCGACTTCCTGGCAATGGTCGCGCGGACGGGAACGCTCCGTGGCCGGCTCCTCGGTCTGTACGAGGACGCACCGGCGGCGAACGCGTAGGGCAGGGGTGGGCGGTCCATAGGGTTTTCCCGGCTGTGACGGACCCGCTGCGGCGCGACTCTCCGATCGAGGACGAACTCGCGCTGCGACGACCGCGGCGGAGACAGAGCCTCGGGGTGGAGGTCACACATGTCCCGGAACAGACTTCGGCAGCGACTGGCGGTGCTCGTCGGCAGCGCCATCCTCATGCTCGGAACCGTCGGCTCGGCTGCCGCCGCGCCGCAGACCCGAACGATCGGTCTCGCCTATGAGGGCGAGACGACCACCGACTACTCGTTCGACGTCAGCGGCGTCTGCGACACCTGCATTCCCGACGCGTTCAAGGTCCTCCTCGGTGCGGGCAGCTGGGCCTATGGCGCGACGGCGACCGGCCACGTGAACCACGTCTCCTGGCAGGCGACGACATCGACGGAGCTCGGCTTCGACGACGTCGGACTGCGTCAGGGCCGGACGCTGGGACTGTCCGACGTCCTCACCCCGAACGGCGGGACGATCGTGGCGACCGGCAAGATCGAGGGCTCGGCCGGCCTGCTCAACGACCCGACGGGCGGCACCAACTTCGGCCAATCCGGCGTGTCAGACGACATCGACAAGGGCGCGACCTGGACGGCCGCGTGCGCGATGCCGCTGCCCGGCGACAGCCCGCGGACCTGCGTCTCGAACACCCAGGAGATCGAGCTGGCGGCGAAGACCGTGGCCGGTGCGCTGCTCGGCAGGCTCGACATCGTCCTGTCGATCCACATCCGCCTCGAGTTCACCCTCAGCAGTGATGGGATCATCGCCGCCCGCGCCCTGACGTTCACCGGCGGGAGCGGCTCGCTCAACAGGATCCTGACCTTCACCGGCTCCACGCCCTCGACGCTGGCCGATCCGGTCGCGCTCCCGTGCACCCAGCCCGCCGGGTCGGAGATCGTCTACGGCGTCGCCGCCCAGCCCTACCCGTCGACCGGTTCGATGGCGGGCCGCGGCACGCTCCACGCCGCCGCGGTGATCGTCCCGATCGTCGGTCCGGACATCCCGGTCGTCGGCGCCAACATCACCACGATCACCGCGCCCGGTCACGACCTCGCGGTCACTCTGACGGGCAACGCCGGCTCCGCAACGCTCGGCACGCTCGCCGCCAACAACATCCCGCCGACACCGGACGCAGGCGGCGGGGCAGGCCACGAGTACAGCGGCGACCAGGGCACGCCGATTGTGTTCGACGGCTCCGGCAGCAGCAGCCCGTGCGGCTTCCCGACTCTGCGCTGGGACTTCTCGGACGGTGGCGTCGCCTTCGGCAAGAACCCCCAGCACGCGTTCCAGGGCGTCGGCACCTACTCCGGGTTGCTCACCGCCACGGACGTCACCGGTCTGAGCGCGACCCAGACGTTCAGCGTCGTCGTGGCAAATCTCGGTCCCGTGACCGAGGCCGGGCCCTCGATCACCGCCGCCTGGGGCCGCCCGGTCGCCTTCAACGGCAGCGCGACCGACCCGGGCACGGACGACCAGGCCACGCTCGTCTACGCGTGGGACTTCGGCGACGGGACGCCCAACGCCACCGGTGGGTCGAGCGCGATCCACGCTTACACCGCGCCCGGCACCTACTCCGCCACGTTCACCGCGTGGGATCGTCACGGCAGCTTCAGCTCGGACCAGCGGATCGTCACGATCCGGGCGCGCGACGTCAGCCTCGGATCGGTGGGCGATACCGCCGCCACGTTCGACACCGCGGCGCGTCTCCGGGCCTCACTCGTCGACGAGTTCGGGCAGGCGGTCAACGGCCGGACGGTGACCTTCGATGTCGCGACCGTGGTCGGCTCGTCCGGATCGGCCGTCACGGGCTCGTCGGGCCTCGCCTCGACGGCCTGGACGCCGAGCATCGAGGCGGCGACGTACGGCATCACGGCGAGCTTCACCGGCGACAGCCTCTACACGGCGGGCTCCGGGAGCGGCAACGTCGCGATCGCCCGCAAGGCGACCACGACGACCTACACCGGCACCCTGACCGGCGGCGCCAACAAGACGGTGACGTTGTCAGCCACGCTGATCGACGCGACCGGGACGCCGCTGGCCGGACGGACGATCACCTTCAAGCTCGGGACGCAGACGACCTCCGCGCTGACCTCGGCCGGCGGTGTCGCCAGCGTCCAGCTCAAGCTCGCCCAGAAGAACGGGACGTACCCGCTCACGGCGACGTGGACACCGGCCGGCAGCGACGCTGCCCGCTACCTCGGGAGCGCGGCTTCGGCCACGTTCAAGCTCCAGGCCAGGTAGGCACCCATCCAGGCGCCCGGCGGCCAGCCAGCCGTCGGGCGCCCTGCTCAGCCACGGATCGGAGCCTCACCGTGACCGACCTGATCGAGGGCCTCCTCTACGCGCCGAACCAGGACGGGCAGCTGAAGCTCGTCGGGGTCGACTATCTCAAGGCCGATGCCGGCGGAAGCCTTGCCACGGCTGGCGACCGGCCGTCCGTCTTCGGTACGCCGTTCGATGGCCCGATGCCCGGTCACGGTCCGGGCATGCCGGTCCACTACGACCTCCACGTCTGGCTCGCGGAACGGAACCCGAACGGTCTCTTCGCCCAGTGGAACCCCGCGATCAGCTGCTGAGTGTGCTGCCTCGGCCCGAGGCAGTGCCGGTGCGCGCGGACCCGAGCGAGCGATCTCGCTCGGGTCCGCCACGTTCACGGCACAATCGGGACGTGAACACCCTTCTGCGAGTCCTGCTCCTGATCTGGATCTTCGGCTACCTGTTCGTGTCATGTTCCCCGTTGCTCGGCGGCGATCTGATCCTTGGCGCCATCACGTTCGTCGGCGGGATCGTCCTGTTCGTGCCCTGGCTGATCGGGATCGGTGTCCTGCTGATCCTCATCCGGGTGACCGCCAACCGGCCGGGCTGATCTGGGTTGCACCGCCGATGGCACGCCGCAGCGGCGTGACGTCGGCCGGCGGCGCCGATGAGTTTGCGCCACTCAGCCAGTCTGGGAACGTGACGTGAATTGACCGATTCATGGCCCATCATGAACGTGCCCATTCCTTGAGGGAGGAACCCATGACCCATTCGGCTCCGACGGCCGACGCTGCCCAAAGCGCCGACGGCGCTGCCAACGCCGCCCTGAACCTGTCGCCGCGAGCGAAGCTCGAGATCCTCGGCGCGATCCTGCTCGCGTTGTTCCTGTTCGCCCTCGACCAGACGGTCGTCGGCGTGGCACTGCCGAAGATCGTCACCGATCTCAACGGCAACGACCTCTACACCTGGGCGGTGACGGTCTATCTGCTGACCGCAACGATCAGCGGGCCGATCTACGGCAAGCTCTCGGACCTGTACGGCCGCCGCCCGATCGTGATCTTCGCTGTCGGGCTGTTCCTGATTGCCTCGGCGCTGTGCGGCTTGAGCCACGAGATGTGGCAGTTCATCCTGTTCCGCGGCCTCCAGGGCCTCGGCGGCGGCGCCATCTTCCCGACTGCCCTGGCGGTCATCGCCGACCTCTACACCCCCGCGGAGCGAGGCAAGTACCTCGGCCTGTTCGGGGCGGTCTTCGGGATGTCGTCGCTGATCGGTCCGGGCCTCGGCGGCGTCATCACCGACACCGCCGGCTGGAACTGGATCTTCTTCATCAACATCCCGATCGGGCTCATTGCCCTCGTCATCCTGTGGCGCCTCCTGCCCGCGATCAAGCGACCGGATGCCGGCCGGAACATCGACTATCTCGGCGCGGCGATCTTTGCCGCCGCCATTTCTGCGTTCCTCATCGGGCTGACAAACAAGCAGTCCGGCCAGTGGACGGACCCCGCAGTGGGCGGCCTGGTCGTTGTCGGCCTGGTCCTCGGAGCCGTGTTCCTGTTCGTCGAGTCGCGCGCCGCAGAGCCGATCGTGCCGCTCGGCCTGTTCCGGCTCCGGACGTTCACGCTCTCGGTCGCGGCCACGTTCCTTGCCGCGTTCGGGTTCTTCAACGCGATCATCTTCCTGCCGCGCTGGTTCCAGACCGTCGCCGGGGCGAGCGCAACCGAGTCCGGCTACAACATCCTGCCGCTCCTGGCCGGCCTGATCTTCGCCGCGATCGCGTCCGGCCAGATCGTCGCCCGGATCGGGCGCTACAAGATCCTGATGGTCGGCTCGCTCGTGCTCCTCGCGTTCGCCTTGTTCCTGATGACGAACCTCCGAGCCAACACCGACCGACCCGTCCTGTGGCTCTGGATGGTCCTGGCCGGTCTCGGCATCGGGCCGTCGCTTGCCGTCTTCACCCTGATCGTCCAGAACGCCGTGGCGCCCGAGCGCATCGGCGTCGCGACGAGCAGCCTGACGTTCTTCCAGCAGATCGGCGGGACCGTCGGGCTGACGATCGGTGGCACGCTGTTCGCGGAGCGCCTCACGACCGAGATCCCGATCCAGCTCGTCGCGGCCGGCGTGCCGCAGCAGATGGTCGACACGTTCGGCGCGGCTGGTGGCTCCGGCGGCGGGGCGCTGGACCTGACCGGGACCGGCGACCTCGGCGCGCGGATCCTGGCCAGCGTGCCGGAGCCGTTCAAGGAGCTCGTCGCGCCGGTCATCCCGAACATCGTCAACGGAATCCACGAGGCGTTCTCGATCGCACTGGCGTCGACGTTCTGGGTCGGCATCGGCGGGGCGCTCGTCGCCGCGATCCTGTGCCTCTTCCTCAAGGAGGTCCGGATGCGGACGACGATGGAGGGCGGCCACTGAGTCGGTCACCGCGGCCCGCACTCCGAACAGAAAACGACCCCCGGCCCTCCCCAGGGGCCAGGGGTCGCGCGCTGGGGTGGGTCAGGGGAGAGGTTGGAACTCGTGCTTGGCCACCCACTGGGCGGCCTTCTTGCCGAGCCACGCGCCGTTGACGTCCGCATGGCGGAAATGGAAGCCGGTCAGGATCCGGCCGTCGATCGCGTCACGGATGTAGTCCGTGAAACGGGTGTAGCTGCGGTCGACCGCCGGCGCCGGCGGCTTGAGGGTGAACGAGACGAAGTCCGTCCCGAAGTAGGCCCGACCCGCGCTCATCATCCCGGCCGCGAAGCAGTTGTAGCCGGACGGGTTGTCCGGGTAGCCGGGGTTCGGGAACTGCGATGTCCAGGCGGGGTCCGCGATCGTTGCCGGGTTGCCGTCGTCGGCCGCGAGGCGGATCGCCGTCTGGGGCCGCCACGAGTTGTAGAAGTGCTTGTTGTTCCAGCAGCTGATCAGGGCGTCGGCGGTCGAGAAGCTCGTCATCGCGAACAGCCGAGCCTGCTGAGCCGTCGAAAGGTTCTTCGCCGTCGCGATCTCCCGGAAGGCCCGGTTCGCGAACGGGAACGGGTTCTGGACGGAGAACGTGGCAAGAAGCTGCTGTGCCTCGGTCCGGCTGCCCGCGGCCTGACCACCGATCGCCTTGACCTCATTGAAGTCGGCCGTGTACTCGTCGCTGGTCAGCGCCGGCGGGGCCGGGACGCGGAGCTGGCTCTGGTGATCCAGGGAGAACGGGCGGACCTCGCCGATCCATGAAAATACGTTGGTTCCGGGAGGCGACACGGGTCGCCACTCGCCCGGCTGGGTGCCGATGGGGAACGTCCGGGTGTTGTTGGTACGACCGTCGGTGCTGCGGTTGGCCAGCATCGCGGCTGCGGCGGCGGCGCCGACAGCCACTCCATCACTCTCCGCCTGACCATCGGTGATCTTGCCGAGGGAGACGGCGTAGAGCTCATCGAGCCTGACCTTGACCGGGTGGGTCGGGTCTGTTCCCGGGACCAGCCCGTAGAGAACGTGGTGCGCCGCGGTGGCGACGGCGGCCGCCTGCGAGGCGCCGGTGGGGGCGGCGATCCAGCCGAGGTACGGCTGGTGGGTGCGGGTGATCGAGTTGACCGCGTCGTAGATCGCGCCCTGGACCATGGCCAGGTGGATCGGCGCGAGCGGCGGCGGCTGGCCGAGACCCGGCGGGGTGGCCGCCGCGGCACTGCCGATCACGCTGACCGCGTTGGCGTTCCACTCGAGCACCATGTCGGTCGGCTCGGCGGCGGTCACCGATGCCACCGGAACCACCGCGGTCGCTCCGAGCAGGGCGAGCGCGACGAGTGTCGCGAGCCATGCGCGGGATCTCGAACGCTGCCTGGGTTGCGCCATGTCGGTCCCTCCACCCCGGTCGGGGGGCGCACACCGTAAGTCCATGGTGCAGCGAGCCCCTCTATCTCTAATGAGTCGCGGGCGGGCCGCCTCGGTTCAATCTTCGTCGGCCGAGCCTGTCCCAGCGTCAGGAAACGATGTCGATCGAGGCGACGATCGCTTCCGGGTCTGGCGATGGTTCAATCTCCGCCGTCAGGTGCTCCGCAGGTACGTGAGCACCGCGAGGACGCGTCGGTGATAGTCGGAGGTCTCGCCGAGACCGAGCTTCATGAAGATCTGGCGGATGTGGGTCTCGACCGTCTTCAGGCTCAGGAACAAGCGGGTGCTGATGGCCTGGTTCGAGTGACCCTCCGCGATCAGGCTCAGGACCTCCCGTTCCCGGTCCGTCAGCTCACTGAGCGGGCCCGGCTCGCGCGGGCGCGCCACGAGACGGCGGACGATCGTGGGGTCGAGGACCGACTCGCCCTCGACGACTCGTCCGAGGGCGTCAATCAGGACGGCGACATCGGAGACGCGGTCCTTGAGCAGGTAACCGACCGACTCGGGATGGTCCTCGAGCAGGCGCATCGCGTAGCGCGACTCGAGGTAGTGGGACAGGACGAGCACCGCGACGCCCGGGTGCGTCTGCCGGATCGCCTGGGCCGCAACGAGGCCCTCGTCCGTGTGAGTCGGTGGCATCCGGATGTCGATGATCGCGACGTCCGGCTCCAACCGGGCGACCTGGGCGAGCAGCTCCCCGGGACTACCCGACCGGCCGACGACGTCCACGCCGGCTTCAGCGAGGAGACGCGCGAGACCCTCGCGCAGGAGCGCCTCGTCCTCGGCGATCACGACGCGCATGGCAGCTCCGCGGTGAGGACGATGCGTCCGGGTTGGGTGGCGGGCCGGATATCGAGCTGACCTGCCGCCGCGCCGACGCGGTCGCCCAGGTCGACGACCACGGTGTCGGGCAAGGCCGGCCCATCGACCTCGAGGGTGAAGCGGTCGCCGACGATCTCGCCGCTGATGAGCACCGCACCCGCCCCGATGTTGACCGCCTCCGCGACGATCCCGTAGGCGGCAGCCTCGACCGCGGCCGGCAGGCGCCCGAGGACGAGACTCTCGACCCGGACCGGCACGGCGGCGCCCTCGGCCAGCCCCTCGATCGCTGCGACCAGGCCCTCGGTCGCGAGGATGCTCGGGTAGATGCCGTGAGCAACCTCGCGCAGGTCGTCGAGCGCGTGCGCAAGGTCGCGCCGAGCGTCTTCGAGCAGTCCGAGCGTTCGGCGGTCGTCTGGGAACACTTCGGCTTCGAGGACGCGGAGCCGGATCGAGAGTGCGATCAGGTGCTGCTGAGCGCCATCGTGGAGGTCCCGCTCGAGGGCGCGCCGCTCCGCGTCGGCTGTCGCGACGATCCGCCTGCGAGCAGCCGCGATCTCGGCCAGATGAGCGCGCGCTGCCGCCTGGAGTCGCTCGTGCTCGAGTCCGAGGCGCGCCGCGCGAACGACCTCGGCCATCTTGACGGACGTCCCGAGCACGTCAGCCGGGTGGTCCAGGATGGCCACCACCTCGCCGTCGCGCACGATCGGGGTTCGGGCTCGGCCGGGTCGGGGTTCGCTCGACGAGGTCGCACCCTCGGCATCCACCTCGAGACCGCCGTCGATCGGGTAGCTGATCTGCAGGTCCGGATCGTTCAGCGCGGCGGCAAGCGCGTTGCGCAGTCCTCCGGCCGGCGGCGAGCTCCGGAGCTCTGCCACGATCCGGGCGATCCGATTCCTCGAACGGAAGGCCTGGACGGACTCGAGCACCACGCCGGCGGCCAGCGCCACCAGGAGTCCGCCCGCCACGAGATGGAGCTGGTGGGCGGTCGCGTCCGTCGCGCGCGCCCCGCGCCCGACGGACCGTGCGAGATCAAGCGCGACGACGCCGAGAAACGCGACACCCGGCAGGACGACCGGAAGGCGCGACCGACGGGCGGCGGGACTCGCCGCGAGCAGGGCGCGGGTCACGATCGCGGCCGCGAGCATGACCCAGATCGCCCCGAGCGTGGCCCCGAGGTTGATCGTCCCCTGACTGACGGCCACCGATGGCGCGAGCCCGAGCGCGCTGGGCGGGCAGCGGTTGCAGCCGAGTGCCACCGGATCGAACGTCAGGCTCGGGACGAGCCCGAGGAGTCCACCGAAGATGCCGTAGCCGATGGCCACGAAAAGACGGGTGGACGGCCGTCGAGCGAACCCGGCATCCACGGCCAGCGCGTGGCCGATCGCCACCGGCACGAGAGGACCCAGGGCGAGCCCGGCCGTGAACGTCAGGGAGCTGCCGGCAGCCGGGCTGGCCCACTCCGCGATGAGCCAGGACGCACCGGCCGCCCCAAGGAGCGTGCCGAAAAGCCGTCGCCGTCCGCGGCGCACCACATCGAGGCCAGCGGCGGCGAGCGTCCACCCGGCGGCAAGGACAAGGACCGTGGCCGACGCGGACGTGGTCATCGCCGTCGCGCCTGGGAGCCGCCACGCGACGACCAGGCTGGCGAGCCCGATCCCGACCACGGCGATCAGCAGGAGCAGCCACCACAGGCGCGCGGGCATGTGACGCACGTCGGAACCGGCGTGGCCAGCGGCGATCATCGCGCTCCGCCGGGAGGCGCGGTGGCGGCGTCCCCGGCAGCGCGGTCCGCCAAGGGCCCGCCGGCGAAGCCGGATCCGCGTGCCGGGAGCCGGACGACGAGCCGGCTGCCGGATCCGCTCGCAGACTGGACAACGAGGCTGCCGCCGAGCGCCTCCACTCGATCGACGAGACCGCGCAGCCCTCCCTGTGGCCCGACTCGGGCTCCGCCGATTCCGTCGTCGCTGACCGTGAGCGTGACCCACCCGCCGCGCTCGCGGACATCGACCTGGATCGACGTTGCCGACCCGTGCTTCGTGGAGTTCGCGATGGCCTCGCTGCAGACGAACCACGCCGTCGACTCGATCACCGGATCGCGGCCGACGCCTTCCACCGTCGACGCCACCGGGATCGGCGACCGGCGAGCCAGCTCGTCGAGGGCCGGCCCGAGACCGCGGCTCACGAGCGTCGCCGGGTGAATTCCACGCGCGAAGTCGACGAGCTCCGAGCGCGCCTGGTCGAGCTGGGCCACGAGCTCGCCGACGAGCGCCGTCACGTCGGACGAGCCGGATTGAACACGCCCGATCTTGTCCGCGACCGCGTCGAGGCGGGCGATCGCACCTCCGCGGAGCCGCTCCTCGAGGCGTCGGCGCTGGGCGTCGCCCGCGACGACGATGCGCGCCCGGGATCGGTCGAGCTCGTCTACCTGGCGCCGGACCTGGGCCTGCATCGAGGCGTTGGACATTGCCAGCTCCGCCGTTGCCGAGATGGCCGCGACGGAGCGTGGATCGTCGAGGACGATCGGGTCGTGGGCGATGAAACCCACCGCGCGACCGTCGAGGAGGACCGGGATCACCGCCATGCCCGCGTTCGGGACGGGCCTCTGGACAGGGTGCCCCGCCTCGTCGACCCAGCCGTCGTCCGTCCCGGTCGGCGCCCAGCCCAGCATGAGCAACGGGTCGCCCACGGCACGGGCAAGCCGCTCCCTGATGGAGCCCGCCTCGGACGTATCGCCGAGGTCGACGACCACCTGGGTGACCAGATCGGCGCTCCCACGCCGGACAGCCTGGACCGTCAGGACCGCGGCTGACGCGATCAACACGCAATCGTAGGCGAGCACGGCGGCGAGCGGCGACATGCGGAACGGGCCGGCGCCGAGCCCGACGAGCGCGGTGCCCGCGATCCCGAAGGCGGCGCCTGCCGCCAACAGGCGCGAGCGACGAGCGCGCCATCCTGCAGGAATGGCCGCATCGACGGCGATGACGGCCAGCGCGACGGCGAAGACGGCGGTCCCCGCGGTGCGCCCCGGCGCGCCGGAGAGGCTGACGACATACGTCACGCCGATCGCGGCCAGGCGGATCCAGCGGCGGGCGCCGGTGGCTCGAGCGCCAGCGCCCGCATTCGCGAGCAGCTGCACGATCGGTCCGCGGTGAAACAGCTCGAGTGCAGGCCAGATCGTTCCTGCGAACCAGCTGAACGAGACGGCCAGCATCAGCCGCCCCGCGACCGCCCGTGGCCTCACGAGCGCGGCAACCGTGCCGCCGAGCAGGAAAGCCATCCCGACGGCCACGTCCCCGACCACGATCGGGGGGGCCACGCCAGGGTTCCAGGCATCCGCCGCCATTGCCGCGAGCACGCCGCCGAGCGCAACCACGAAGAGGCCCGCGAGGGCGCGGGGCGTCGGCGGGCGCATCACGATGCGCCACCGACCAGGGCCGACAGGCCGCTCGCGGTCAGATCCGTCTTGCCGATGAACCCGGCTGCCCGGCTGTCCACAAGCTGTCGCCGGAAGGTGCTGATCGAGCGGCCCGAGGTCAGCACGACGCGGGGCACGAAGGACGCGTCACCCCCCGCGTCCAGGTCCAGAATCCGCTCGCAGGTCCGGAAGCCGTCGTCACCGGGGAGCTGCACGTCGAGCAGCACGATGTCGGGCCGGAGCCGCTGCACTGCCGCAAGGGCGCCGTCCCCATCGGCCGCCTCGCCGACGACGTCGAACCCGCCCCGCTGGAGGAGCTGCCGTGCCGCAGACCGGAAGGCGGCGTGGTCGTCCACGATCAGGACCCGTTGCATGGGGCCCATCCTGACACCCGGGCGTGCTCGCGCCATCAGTGTGCGCACTGAGGCGTCGTGAAACGCTGCGAGCGTACCCTTGCTCCAGTCTCCTCTGATCGCGGGTGCGCCTTGATGGCAAGAGGGCGCCGCGGACCGATCGTCAGGCCGTCCACTTCGAGACGGAGGAACCAGGCGATGAACGAACGAATCGGTCGCAAGGCTTTGGCGATCGCGACCACGGCGGCGCTGGCCGTCGGGTGCGGCAGTGCCGCGCCGCAGGCCAGCGG
>JACCVQ010000136.1 GCA_013698095.1 Chloroflexota bacterium | reverse complement strand
CGAGCGGGTCGGCGGCAGCCAGGCGGGGTGGGGCGCGTGACGACCGCGACGCTGACTCATGTCGCCGCCCTCCTCGGGCGATCCAATCGGCTCGGGTCCGATCCCGCCAACACGAACTACGCCGGCGGCAACACCTCGGCCAAAGGCGTGGCCACCGATCCGGTGACCGGCGATCCGGTCGAGCTGCTGTGGGTCAAGGGCTCCGGCGGCGACCTCAGGACCCTGACCGAGGCCGGCCTGGCCGTCCTCCGACTCGACCGCCTCCGCGCCCTCGTCGACGCCTACCCGGGGGTCGAGCGCGAGGACGAGATGGTCGCCGCGTTCGAGTACTGCCTGCATGGCCGCGGGGGCGCTGCTCCCTCGATCGACACGGCGATGCACGGCCTCGTCGACGCTGCCCACGTCGACCACCTTCACCCCGACTCCGGGATCGCCCTGGCGACCGCGGCCGACGGCGAGGCGCTGACACGGCGCTGCTTCGGCGACCGAGTTGCGTGGGTCCCGTGGCGACGGCCGGGGTTCCAGCTCGGGCTCGACATCGCGGCGATCCGGCACGACCGGCCCGAGGCCATCGGGCTGATCCTCGGCGGCCATGGGATCACCGCCTGGGGCGACACGTCGGACGCGTGCGAAGCGAACGCGCTCGAGATCATCCGGTCGGCCGAACGGTTCATCGCCGAGCACGGCCGGCCGGAGCCCTTCGGGCCGCTGATCGACGGCCATAACGACCTATCCGCGGTCGAGCGGCAGGCCCGGGCGGCGAGTCTCCTCCCGCTCGTCCGTGGCCTGGCCTCGACCGACCGGCCGCAGGTCGGCCATTTCAGCGACAGCGAGGTGGTGCTCGACTTCCTGGCCCGCGAGGCGCACCCGCGTCTGGCGCAACGTGGCACGTCGTGCCCGGACCACTTCCTCCGGACCAAGGTCCGGCCGCTGGTACTCGACCTGCCGCCGAGCGCGCCACTCGGGACCGTCGTCGCCCGGCTGCGCGAACTCCATGCCCGGTACCGCAACGAGTACCGCGCGTACTACGACCGCCACGCCGAGGTGGACAGCCCGCCCATTCGCGGAGCGGATCCGGCCATCGTGCTCGTTCCCGGGATCGGCATGCTGAGCTTCGGGGCTGACACGCAGACGGCCCGGGTGGCGGGCGAGTTCTACGCAAACGCGATCAACGTCATGCGCGGCGCGGAGGCCCTGTCGACATACGCTCCGATCCCCGAGTCTGAGAAGTTCCGGATCGAGTACTGGGCGCTCGAAGAGGCGAAGCTCGCGCGGCTGCCGAAGGCCAGGCCCCTCGCGGCGCGGATCGCGTTCGTGACCGGCGCGGGCTCCGGCATCGGCAAGGCGATCTCCCAACGACTCGCCGCGGAGGGGGCCTGCGTCGTCGTGGCCGACATCGATTCGGCCAGCGCGGAGCTCGTCGCCGCCGAGCTCGGTGGGCCCGACGTCGCGCTAGCGGTGACTGTCGACGTGAGCGACGAGGAGCAGGTGGCCGACGCCTTCCGGCAGGCCGTCCTCGCCTTCGGCGGGGTCGACCTCGTCGTCAACAACGCCGGCCTGTCGATCTCCAAGCCGCTCCTCGAGACGACGGTCGCCGACTGGGAGCTCCAGCACGACGTCATGGCCCGCGGCTCATTCCTCGTGTCGCGCGAAGCGGCCCGGATCATGATCGACCAGGGTCTCGGTGGGGACCTCGTCTACATCGTCAGCAAGAACGCGTTCGTTGCCGGCCCGAACAACGTCGCCTATGGCGCCGCCAAGGCCGACCAGGCCCACCAGGTCCGGCTACTGGCCGCCGAGCTCGGAGAGCATGGGATCCGAGTCAACGGCGTCAACCCCGACGGCGTCGTTCGCGGCTCCGGGATCTTCGCCAACGGGTGGGGCGCCGACCGCGCGCGAACGTATGGCATTGCCGAGGAGAAGCTCGGTGAGTTCTACGCCCAGCGGACGCTCCTCAAGCGGGAGGTCCTGCCCGAGCACGTCGCGGCGGCCGTGTTCGCCCTCATCGGCGGCGACCTGTCGCAGACGACCGGCCTGCACATCCCGGTCGATGCCGGGGTGGCTGCGGCGTTTCTTCGGTGAGGCCGCCGTCTGGCAGGCGGCCTGACGGGATCATCGTCGCGGTCGACATCGGCGCGTCAAGCGGTCGGGTCATCGCTGGACGGCTCGTCGATCGACGCCTGGAGCTGGAAGAGATCCATCGGTTCCCCAACGACCCCGTGATCCACGCTGACGGCCTGCATTGGGACGCGCACGGTCTCTTCGACAATGTCGTCGATGGCCTCCGACGGGTGGCCCACCTCGGTGAGTCCGTCCTGAGCATCGGAATCGACACTTGGGGCTGCGATGTCGGGTGGCTCGGGGCCGACGGTGCGCTTCTGGCCCAGCCGTTCCATCACCGCGATGTCCGCAACGAGGCCGCTGCGCGATTGGTCCATGAGGCCATCTCGCCGGCGGACCTCTACGCTCGGACCGGGCTCCAATACCTCCCCTTTAACACGATCTACCAGGTCGTGGCCGCCCGACAAGACCCGTGGGCAGCCGAGGCGCGGACGATGCTGTTGATGCCGGACCTCATCGGCTACTGGCTCACCGGTCAGGCTGTCGCCGAGCGGACCAACGCGTCGACGACCGCCCTGCTCGACCCGCGGACCCGAGACTGGGACCACGGGCTCCTGCTGGTCCTTGGCATCGAACAGCGGCTCTTACCGCCATTGCGCGACCCCGGCACCTTGCTGGGATCCCTGAAGCCGTCCATCGCATCGGCGACCGGCCTCGATGCCTCGACTCCCGTGACGCTCGTGGGGTCCCATGACACGGCGTCGGCCGTCGCCGCGGTCCCGGCAGATTCGGACGACGTCGCCTTCGTGTCGTGCGGCACCTGGTCGCTGGTCGGGCTCGAGCTGACCACTCCGATCCTGACCGAGCCAAGCCGGAGGGGCAGCTTTACGAACGAGGGTGGCGTGGACGGCACGACACGATATCTCCACAACGTCATGGGCCTCTGGTTGCTGGCGGAGTCGCTCCGTGCGTGGGGCGCGAAGTCGGGCCTCGCAGGGCTCCTTGCCGCTGCCTCCGCACTGCCAGATGGAGGGCCGACCTTCGACGCTGACGACTCCCGCTTCCTGGCTCCCGGGGATATGCCGGCGCGCATCATCGATGCCTGCGCTGCGACGGGCCAGCCGCTCTCAGCCGACCAACCGAGCGTCGTACGGGCTATCCTCGACAGCCTCGCCGAGTCGTACGGGCGGACGCTCCGCGCCGCACAGGACCTCACGGGTCAGCAGCCGGCTGTCGTGAACCTCGTGGGCGGCGGGTCTCGCAACGAGTTGCTGTGTCGCTTGGCGGCGGATGCCATCCGGCGGCCCGTTGTTGCTGGTCCGGTCGAGGCCACCGCCATAGGCAACCTGCTTGTCCAGGCAAGGTCGATCGGCCTGATCGACGGAGGCCTGACTGCCTTGCGCCGCATCGTTCGCGAGAATCAGCCGTTGAAGCGCTACGAGCCACGAGCGCGGGTCGACGCTTCGGCCGATTTCGTGTCGCCGGGATGACCCGCCGACGCGTGCCGCGCTGGTCTGAAATTCGACCATACCTGCGAACAGG
>JACCVQ010000135.1 GCA_013698095.1 Chloroflexota bacterium | reverse complement strand
GCGGGAGGCCACGCGGCCTCCCGCCCGAACCAATTCAGCACCCGACCAGCGCCAACCAGCGCCACCGCCGGCGGCCGCGCGGGTGAGCCGCTCGGCTACCATTCGGCGCGATGCTTTCGCAGACCCGCATATCCCGCCGATGAGCCGTGCCCCGCTGCGCGTCGCCGTCCTCGGCGCGGGGACGGTCGGACGGGAGGTCGTCCGCTCGCTGATCGAATGCGGACCCGACCTGGTCGCCGCCGACGGCGCCCCGTTCGAGCTCGTCGGGATCGCCGTCCGAGACCTGGGCAAGGCCCGCGCCGCGGGACTGCCAGCCGGCCTGCTGACCGACGCGCCGGCGCACCTCGTCGCAGACCCCGACGTCGACGTGATCGTCGAGCTGATGGGCGGTGACGAGCCGGCCCACACCCTGATCGCCGCCGCGCTCGCCGCCGGCAAGTCCGTGGTCAGCGCGAACAAGCACGTGATCGCGCATCACGGGCCGGACCTCGAGGCCACGGCTCGACGGACCGGGGCGACCCTCCGGTTCGAGGCTGCAGTCGGCGGCGGGATCCCGGTTCTCGGTCCGCTCGCGACGGACCTGGCCGCGAACCGCGTGATCTCGATCCGCGGCATCGTGAACGGCACGACGAACTACATCCTCAGCGCCATGGCCGACGAGGGCCGCGACTACGGCGACGTTCTCGCCGCGGCCCAGGCCGCCGGCTACGCCGAGGCGGATCCGAGCGGCGACGTCGAAGGTCACGACGCGGTCAACAAGCTGGTGATCCTTGCCCGTCTCGCGTTCGGTATCTGGCTCGATCCGGCCGACGTCGTCATCACCGCCTCGGCCGACGGCCCCGGCGCCGGACGACCGGGGATCACGGGCGTCAGTGCCGCCGATATCGCGACCGCCGCCGCCGGCGGCCGGACGGTCAAGCTCGTCGCCGAGGCGCGCCGTGCCGCGGATGGGTCGATCGAGGCATCGGTCCTGCCGACCGCGCTGGCGTCGGACTCGGCCCTCGCCCGGACGGCCGGCGTGCTCAACCGGATCGAGGTCGAGGCCGTGCCCGTCGGAACCGTCGCGTTCAGCGGACCCGGAGCAGGTGGCGCGGCGACGTCGAGTGCGGTTCTCGGCGACCTGATCGCGATCAGCCGCGAGCTCGGCTCGACGTGGGCGGGCCTGCCGCCGGCGGCGGCCCGGTGAGCCGCGGCCCGGTGAACGAGGGCCCGGTGAACGAGGGCCCGGTGAGCGGCCTGAGAGCGACCCGGATCGGCGGCCCCGCCCGTCCATCGCTGGTCGAGCGCTATCGAGCCTTCCTGCCCGTCAGCGACGCCACGCCCGTGCTCAGCCTCGGCGAAGGGATGACCCCGCTCGTCCATCTCCGGCGGCTCGGCGAGCGGCTCGGGCTGGCCAATCTCCACGTCAAGGTCGAGGGCCAGAATCCGACCGGTTCGTTCAAGGATCGAGGGATGGTAATTGCAGTCGCCAAGGCGGTCGAAGAGGGCGCCCGGGCGATCATCTGCGCCTCGACCGGCAACACGTCGGCGTCCGCGGCGGCCTACGGCGCGGCCCACGGGCTCGAGGTCGTCGTTGTCCTGCCGGCCGGCAAGATCGCGATGGGCAAGCTCCTCCAGGCGGTCGTCGCCGGCGCCCGGATCGTCGCCGTCGATGGCAACTTCGACGCGGCGTTGCGCGTCGTCCGCGCCCTTGCTGAGCAGGACGACCACCCGATCACCCTCGTCAACTCGGTCAACCCGTACCGCCTCGAGGGTCAGAAGACCGGCGCGTTCGAGGTCTGCGACGACCTCGGCCGGGCGCCCGACATCCTGGCGATCCCGGTCGGCAATGCGGGCAACATCACGGCCTACTGGGCAGGGTTCCGGGAGTACGCGGCCGCCGGCCACGTGACGGCGACGCCGGCGATGTACGGCTTCCAGGCAGCCGGCGCGGCGCCGCTCGTCAGCGGTCATCCGGTCGAGGATCCGGACACGATTGCGACCGCGATCCGGATCGGCAACCCGGCGTCGTGGCGCCCGGCGATCGCGGCCCGCGACGACAGTGGCGGTCGGATCGAGGCGGTCAGCGACGACGAGATCCTCACGGCCTATCGCGCGCTGGCGGAGGAGGAAGGCATCTTCTGCGAGCCGTCGTCGGCAGCCAGTGTGGCCGGGATCATGGGTCTCGCTGCCGCCGGCTCGATCGATCCCGAGGCCCTTGTCGTGTGCGTCCTGACCGGGACCGGGCTCAAGGACCCCTCGACCGCCGAGTTGCTGATCGGGGCCGGGCGGGTCATCGAGGCAGAGCCGACGGTCGGTTCGGTGGCGGTCGCGCTCGGATGGTGAGGCGGTGGTGACGAACTGGCTGGCCGAGATGGACGGCCGGCGGGTGACCGTCGAGGTCCCGGCGTCGAGCGCCAATCTCGGGGCGGGCTACGACTGCCTCGGCGTCGCCCTTGGCTTGTTCAACCGGGTCGAGGTCGAGGTCCGCGGCTGGAGTCGCGGCGAGATCGAGCTGACGGTCGACGGCGAGGGCGTCGATGAGCTCAGCGCCGACCGGACGAACCGCTGCGTCCAGGGGATCGAGGCGGCGCTTCGGGAGGTCCGCGGCGAGATGCCCGAGGGAGTCGGCTGGCGGATCGAGATGCGCAACGAGATCCCCCTGGCGCGTGGCCTCGGTTCGTCGGCCGCGGCGACTGTCGCCGGGCTGGTGGCCGGCAACAGTCTGCTCGGCGAGCCGCTGACATCGGCCGACCTGCTCCGCCTGGCGACCGAGATCGAGGGCCATCCCGACAACGCCGCCGCGGCGCTCCTGGGCGGATTCACCGTCGCGGCGATGACCGACGAGGGGATCGAGTTCCTGCGCTTCGACGCGCCCCGCGACCTGCGCGCGGTCTTGTTCATCCCCGATCTCCGCCTCTCCACCAAGGAGATGCGGGCGGCGTTGCCGGCCAAGGTGCCGCTGGCCGACGCCGTTGCCAACATCGGCCGGGTCGCCATCGGCGTGGCGGGGCTGGCGATGGGCAGGTTCGACCTGCTCCGGGTGCTGACGGTCGACCGGATCCACGAGCAATATCGGGCCAGGGCCTATCCCCAGCTCCCCCGGCTGATCGAGGCGGCGCGCAAGGCGGGCGCGATCGGGGCGTGCCTGTCCGGTGCCGGCTCAACGGTCCTTGCCTTCTCCGATTCGGTCCGGACGATCAGCCGGATCGAGGGCGCGTTCGGCGCGGCCGCGGCCGACACGGACCTGCTCGGTCGGATCGCGGTGGTGTCGCCACGCAACCTCGGGGCCCACGTGGTGAAGCGCCCGGCCTGACTGAGGGGGTCGCCACGGAGCTGGCTGCCAGCGTCGGCTTGGAGGGCGGCTCCGGTGCGGTCCAGGGCGATTGACGGACGGTCCAGACTCAGGACATGGACGGCTTGGCGCAGACGATCGGGAACGGAATCAGCGGCCTCGTGGCGGGCTCGTTCGCCGTCATCGGCTCGGTCCTGCGCGGAATGGTCAACTCCCTGAACCAGGCGCTCCCCGGCGGAATGCTGGCCCTCGTGCTGTTCGTCGTCCTCGCCGTCGCCGCCTGGCAGCTCATCAAGCGCTAGGCGGACGCGCGCTGTTCAGTCGGCGCCCGACGGATCGAGTTTCCTGCCACGCGCCCGGTAGCGAAACACTGGCCCGCATGCGTGACAGTGAAATCACCCCTGGCCGGAGGAGCCGTCCTCGTCGCCGGCCCGCCGGTCGCCGCCCTGCGGCGGCGGCGTCCACGACCGAGTGGCGTAGCGCTGCTGGCGACGGACGAGTTCACCGACCCGTTCCTGGTCGAACCGCGCCAGCTCCAGCTCGCGGGCACGCTCCTCCTCGTCCAACGCGCCCTGGTCGAGCATGCCCGCAGGGGACGCTTCATCGGCCGGATCCTCGTCCGCGGGCCGGTCAGTGCCGCCAAGCAGGCGGCGCAGGAAGCCCACGTCAGCCGGTCACGGGGTTCGGTGTGCGGCCGCGGACGAAGGTCAGGGTCTCGTCCCACGCCTGCCGACTGACGTCGGCGAACTCCTCGGTCTTGCGGTCGAAGAAGCTGTGCGGGGCGCCGTCGTACGTCACGATCCGGTGGTCGACCCCGGCCTTGGTGACCGCCTCGTCGAACGCGGCAATCGACTCCGGCGGGATGCCGGGATCGGCGCCGCCGAACAAGCCGAGGATCGGGTTTGTCATCTCGAGGGCGAGGTCGGCCGGCACGGGCATCCCCGCCCGGCCCGGACCCACAGGGTTGCCGTACAGCCCGATCGAGCCGGCGAGGCCCAGCCCGAGCGTCGCGGTCAGGAACGCGAGCCGGCCGCCCATGCAGAACCCGATCGTGAACAGGGCGTCGACGCGCCGCTCGTCGGCCATCCGGAGGTGCTCGGCGCCGGCCCGGACATCGGCCTGGAGTCCGCCCCACGTGAGTTGGTCGACGTGGGGCATGAACGCGAACCCGTCCTCGCGCCCACCGATCCCGGCCGTCCTGCCGAAGTAGTCGATCGCGACAGCGTCGACGCCGGTCTCGGCGAACCGCAGGGCGAGCTCCTCGTAGTACGGGTGGAGACCGCGGACGTCGGGCAGGATCACGATCCCCGCCCCGGTCGGCGTCGTCGCCCGGGCCCGGAACGCCCGGAGCCGGTTGCCGTCGGCGGCGTCCAGGACCAACTCGGATGAGTCGAGGGCGCCGCCGGCGATCGGCGCGATCGGCGGCCGCGAGTCGAGGTCGAAGCACATGGGGGCAGCTCCTGTGGGTTCGATCAAGGCTAGCGCGGCGGCCGGGAGCGTGCCCGCACCGATCCGCCACCGGGACGGGCCGGAATCGAGCGGTAGAATGGCTCGATGCCTGCCGCGCCGCTCGTCGTCCAGAAATTCGGGGGGTCCAGCCTCGCCGACGCGGACCGGATCCGTCGCGTGGCGCGGCGGATCGCGCGCGAGCGCGCCGCCGGCTCGGACCTGGTCGTCGTCGTGTCGGCGATGGGCGACACCACCGACGAGCTCCTCGGGCTCGCTGCCGCCATCACCGAGACGCCCGACGAGCGCGAGCTCGACATGCTCCTCGCGACCGGCGAGCACCAGAGTGCGACCCTCCTGTCGATGGCTCTCCACGCGCTCGGCGTCGGGGCGATCAGCCTGAGCGGTCCACAGGCCGGCATCACCACCGACGGCCGCTATGGGCGGGCCCGGATCGCGAGCATCGATCCGGCCCGGGTCCGGACCGAGGTCGAGGCCGGCAAGGTCGTGATCGTCGCCGGGTTCCAGGGCCGGGCCGGGAGCGGTGACGCCCACGCCGCCGATATCACGACGCTTGGCCGGGGCGGCAGCGACACGACGGCCGTCGCCCTCGCCGCCCGTCTCGACGCGGACCGCTGCCAGATCTTCACCGACGTCCGGGGGATCTACACCGCCGATCCGCGCCTTGTCGCCGACGCCCGCCAGCTGAGCGTCATCGGCTACGAGGAGATGCTCGAGCTCGCCCATCAGGGCGCCCAGGTCATGCAGACCCGGGCGGTCGAGCTGGGTTGGGTCAACGGCGTCGTCATCGAGGTCCTCAGTTCGTTCGAGGACGCCCCCGGAACGCTGATCAAGGAGGACCCGCTCGTGGAGCAGCGGAACAAGGTCCGTGGCCTCGCCCACGATCGGAACGTCGCCAAGGTCACGATCGTCGCGGTGCCGGATCGGCCGGGCATCGCCCGGAGCCTGTTCGACCCGCTGGCCGAAGCCGGCGTCAACGTCGACATGATCGTCCAGAACGTCGGCCACGGCGGCGAGACGGACATGTCGTTCACCGTTCCCCAGGCCGAGCTCGGCAAGGCGAAGAAGACGCTCGAGAGCGTCGTCCGCGAACTCGGAGCGCGCGAGATGACCACCGACGCGTCGGTCGCCAAGGTGAGCATCGTCGGCGCCGGGCTGCACAACGCACCGGGCTATGCCGCGCGGATGTTCGGGACGCTGGCCGACGCCGGGGTGAACATCGAGATGATCTCGACGTCCGAGGTCCGGATCACCTGCATGATCGCTGAGGATGCCCTCGAGACCGCTCTTCGCGCGCTCCACGATGCGTTCGAGCTCGAGCGGCCGGAGTCCGCGGCGGTCGAGGCCGGGTCGGGCGTTGCGGCTGGCGCGGCGGCGACAGCAACCCGGGAGTCGGCGAGCCGGTGACGGCCAGCGCAACGATGACCGCTCACAACGCGCCGAAGGGGCCCGTCCCGGCGCTCGGGCGCCAGGAGCGGTTCGCGAGGGTCGGCTCGACCAACGATGTCGTCCGCGGCTGGCTGGCCGCGGGCGAGCCCGAGATCTGCCTCGCGATCGCCGACGAACAGACCGCCGGCCGCGGGCGCGAGGGTCGAGCCTGGACCGCGCCCGCGGGCGCCGGCCTCCTTCTGTCGCTCGGTTTCCGCCCAACCTGGCTGGCCCCCGATCGTGCCTGGCGCCTGGCGGCGACGGTGTCGCTCGCGATGGCCGACGCGGCCGAGGAGGCCGGCGGGTTGCCAGTCGGCTGCGTCCGCCTGAAGTGGCCGAACGATCTCGTGATCGCGGTCGACTCCGACGGCCGGGCCGTCCATGCGCAGGGTCTCGCTGGCGACCTTGCCGGAGCATCAGTCCGCAAGGTGGGCGGCGTCCTCGGCGAGACCGAGGGGCTCGGCACGGACGATCCGCGGGTCGTCGTCGGTATCGGCCTGAACACCGAGTGGCCGGCCGCGGCCTTCCCGGCGGAGCTGGTCGGGATCATGACGTCGCTCCGAGCAGCGGGCGGGGAGCGGCCTGTCGATCCGGCGCTGCTCCTCGATGCGTTCACGGCGCGGCTCGGAGACCGGATCCTGGCGCTTCACGGTGGTCGCTTCGACGTCGCCGGCTGGTCCGAGCGCCAGGTGACGACCGGCCGCCGGATCGACATCGTCGGGCCAGATGGCAGGGTCGAGACCGTCCGCGCCGTGGGCGTCGACGCGGTCAGCGGCGCGCTCAAGATCGCGACCCCGACCGCAAGCGATCCCGACGCCGTAGGACAGGTCGTCGTCGGCGAGATCCGTCACGTCCGCCTGGCGGCGGAGTAACACGATGGCCCGACCGGTGTTTGGAAGAGTGAGCGTCCCGGGACGTGCGTCATCGGCCCCAGCCGAGCGCCCGGCCCGCGTCGCCCATCTCGATCGCGACCGGCCGTTGGTGGAGGCGGCCCAGCGCGACCCCCTCGCATTCGATGCGCTCTATCGCAGGTATCTCGCCCAGGTGTACAGCTACGCGTTCTACGAGCTCGGCGACCATCACGAGGCCGAGGACGCCACCGAGCGGACCTTCGTGGCGGCCCTGACGAACCTCGGCCGGTTCCAGGAGCGGGCCCGCCCGGCCGATGGCGACGGCGCCTCGACGTTCCGGGTCTGGCTCTTCCAGATTGCCCGGAACGCGGTGGCCAACCAGCGTCGCGGCCGGCGCCGCCACCCGCAGGTGCCGATCGAGGCGGCTGCGCTCGTCGCCGATCCGCTCGACCTGGAAGGTGGCGCGTCCGCCCGCGACGAAGCAGCCGCCGCATGGCTCGCCATCGGGCGCTTGCCCGCCGATCGCCGGCGGGCGCTCGTCCTGCGCTTCGTCGAGGAGATGTCGACGGCCGAGATCGCCGGGATCCTGGGCCGCTCGGAGGGCGCCGTCCGCGTCCTGATCCACCGGGCCCTGCGCAGCGTCGCTCAAGACCTTGGCCACGAGCGGTGATGCCGCTCGACCGCGACGCCGCTTCGGCCGACGCCCTCCTGACCGACCTCTACCTGGATGCGCTGCTGGCCGGCGTCGTCCTCGACCTGACAACGGTTCGCGACGTGACCGAGGGTCGGGGCCTCGATCCGGCCCTGGTCCGGGCCGCCGAGCGCCTGCGCCACGACCTGGTCCGGGTCCATCCCTCGTTCCGATTCGAGGAGCGCCTCGCGCTGCAGCTGGCGGAGGCGGCAGCGGGGTTGCAGGTGCCGCTCGCCGTCGGCGGGAACGGTCGCCTCGTGCCATTCCCGATCCCGTCGGCTCGGGAGGGCCCGATCCCCGATGGAGCGGATGCCGCCCGGCTTTTCGATCTTGATCCGACGATCCGTCGTGATCGGACCCGCCCGCTTTTGATCGGTGGCGCCCTGACGTCGGCCGCCATCTCGATCGCCGGCGCCGCGCTCGTCGCCTGGCGCCTCGGCCGGCCCGGCCGGGCGGCACCGATGGCCCGCGCAGCGCGGGCGGTCCGCGAGGCACGCCTCGCCGCCGCGACCGCGCTCCCGACCATCGATCCTGTCACCGTCCGACGGCGGCCCCACTGACATGCCGATCAAGCTGCCGTCCTTCCGGCCCCGCCGCGACGCCTATCCGCCCGACCTCTGGACGAAGTGCCCGTCGTGCGGCGAGATGCTCTTCAACAAGCAGCTCGACAAGGTCCTCCGGGTCTGCCCGTCCTGCGGCAATCACTTCCGGCTGTCGGCCGCGGCCCGTCTCGAGATGCTCGTCGATCAGGGTTCGTTCGCCGAGCGCGACGGTGGTCTTGAATCCGAGGATCCGCTTGGCTTCGTCGACCAGAAGACCTATCCCGACCGGGTCGCGGCGGCCCAGCTCGCAACCGGCATGCGCGACGCCGCCGTCTGGGGCAGCGCCGCGATCCACGCCACGCCGATCGTGATCTGCGTCATGGACTTCGGCTTCATGGGCGGCTCGATGGGTGCCGTCGTCGGCGAGAAGGTCACGCGCGCCGCGGAGCACGCCTTGGCGAACCGGATCCCGCTCCTGATCGTGGCGGCGTCGGGCGGGGCGCGGATGCAGGAAGGCACGCTGTCGCTGATGCAGCTGGCGAAGACGGTCGGGGCGATCGAGCGGCTGCGGGTGGACGGCGTCCCGTTTGTCAGCCTGCTGTCCGATCCGACCACCGGCGGCGTCTTCGCCTCGTTCGCGGTCCTCGGGGACGTCAATATCGCAGAACCGAACGCCCTCATCGGCTTCGCCGGGGCGCGGGTGACCGCAGGCACGATCGCGCAGGAGCTGCCGCCCGGTTTCCAGCGGTCGGAGTTCCTCTTCTCGCATGGGTTCCTCGACCGGGTGATCCACCGCTCCGAGCTGCGGGACGAGATCGCGACCCTTCTCCGCTTCCTCGTCGCCCGGCCCGCCCCGGTCCCACCCGAAGGCCCCGGCGGCGATCCACTCGGTTTGCCCTCGTTCCGGGCGATCTCCTTCCTCTCGAACCTCGCCGAGCGAGTCCTGCCGCCCGATCCTGACGAGACCGGTGGGTCGACGAACGGCCATCGGCCCGGCAGCGTGACGCCGAGCGCTCCTCCCGAGCCTCCCGCCGAGCCCCCGGCCGCTGTTCCGCCACCCGCCACCGCCGCCCCACCCGTTGATCCCGCCCCACGCGTCGCCGCCGAGGAGGCCGAGCGTGGTTGATCGGATCCTCCATCGAGGTCGCGATCAACGGGCGTCCGTACCCGACGACCGAGACAGCAGTTCAGCGGACGGTCCCGGCGCCGACATCGCCGCGGACCCCACGGCCGCGACCTGGGCCCGCGTCCAGCTCGCCCGCAACCTCCGCCGCCCCCGCACCCTCGAGCTGGTCGCCGAGCTTGCCGACGAGTTCGTGGAGCTCCACGGCGATCGCCTGTTCGGCGACGACGCGGCGGTCGTCACGGGTTTCGCCAGGATCGGCAGCCAGCGCGTCGTCGTCGTCGGCCAGCAGAAGGGCGCCGACACCGACGAGAACATCCGGCGCAACTTCGGGATGCCCCACCCAGAGGGCTACCGCAAGGCGATGCGGGCAATGGAGCTGGCCGAACGGTTCGGGCTGCCGATCGTGACCTTCGTCGATGTGCCCGGCGCCCATCCGGGTCCCGAGTCCGAGGAGCGCGGGATCGCAGAGGCCATCGCCCGCTCGATCGCCCTGATGAGCCGGCTCCGGACGCCGATCGTGGTCGTGATCACCGGCGAGGGTGGCTCAGGCGGCGCCCTCGCGATCGCCGTCGGCGACGTCGTCATCGCCCTCGAGAACTCGGTCTACTCGGTGATCAGCCCTGAGGGCTGCGCCTCGATCCTGTGGCGGACCGCCGATGAGGCGGCGACAGCCGCTGTCGCGATGAAGATGACCGCGCCCGAGCAGCAGGAGCTGGGTGTCGTCGACATCGTCGTGGCCGAGCCCGGCCAGGGCGCTCACACCGATGTGGCCGAGACCGCCCGCCGGATCAAGCGGAACGTCGTCGAGCAGCTCGAGGCGCTGGTCCAGGTACCGCTCGACGAGCTCGTCGAAGCACGCTACCTTCGGTATCGGACGCTCGGCGCCTACCGCGAGGTCGAGGCGACGCCGCCACCACCCGTCCCGGACCGACCCGGCCTTGCGGATCGGCTCCGGAACCTGCTCGATCCGGGCCGCTGGTCCGGCATCAGCACGACCCCCGCCGGACGCCGCGATGAGTTGCCGGCCCGTGACGAGGTCTGATTGCCCGTGACCGTGAGCTTCCGCAAGCGCCAGCCCCGCGCCGACGAGGTCCGGCCGTGACCGCCGATTCGCGGCCGCCGCGGCCGCCGCGGACCGCCGACGAGCGGATCGCCGACCACGCCGCGATCGAGCGCCTGACCGACGAGCTCCTGCCCGCCCTGGTCGCCAAGCTCGGCGCGACCGGCCTGGGTGAGATCGAAGTCGGCGAGGATGGCTGGACGGTTCGGGTCCGCAGGCCGGCCGACGCCACGAGCGGCCAGGCTCGCCGGTCGAGTGACAAGGCGTCGCGATCCCAACCGGGGCACGCGGGTCACGGCCATCCGCCGGGCGGCTTCGAAGGCCATCGCAGCGCCCGCGACGGCAAGGCCGGCGCGGGTGGCGGCAGCACGGCCGGGTCGACTG
>JACCVQ010000130.1 GCA_013698095.1 Chloroflexota bacterium | reverse complement strand
CGTCCGGGAGCATCGGAACGATTGGGAGGCCGGGCACGGAACGAGTCTACGCGCGGACGGCGCGGCCGAGGATCGCGGGCCGTCCGCGCAGAAGCTCCGTGCCGTTCATCGGCCGGCCGCCCGCGAGCTGGACCTGGTGGAGGAGGAGCCGGCCGTCGCCGGTCGTGAGGGCGAGGCTGCCGTCCTCGGATACGAATACGCCCGGCCGGTCGCCGGGTTGCGCCGGCGCGACGGCGGCCCGGAGGATCACGAGACGCATGCCGTCATCCGTCTCGACGAAGGTGCCCGGCCAGGGCAGGTACGCCCGCACCGTGCGCTCCAGGTCGATTGCTGGCGCAGCGGGGTCGAGCCGGCCGTCCGAGCGTCGGAGCGGGCGGGTGAGCGTCGCACCCTCGCCCGGCTGGGGTCGCGGCTTCAGCTCGCCTGCCAGCCACGGGTCGAGCGACCGCTCGAGGAGATCCGCCGCCGTGATGGCCAGACGCGCCTCGAGGGCCGGCGCCGTCTCGTCTCCCAGGGCGACCCGCTCGGTGGCCACGATCGGCCCGGTGTCGAGGCCGGCATCCATCCGCATCAGGGTGACGCCGGTCTCGCTATCGCCAGCGAGGATCGCGCTCACGACCGGGCTGGCTCCGCGGTGGCGGGGCAGGACTGACGGATGGAGGTTGAGGGCGCCGTGCGGAAGGTCCAGCAGCTCCGCCGGAACGATCTGGCCGTAGTCGGCGAGGACGATGAGGCCTGGAGCACGGCCGAGGATGTCGGCGATCGCGGCCGGGTCGCGCAGCCGGGCCGTCGTCATGACCTCGAGGCCGAGCTCCGATGCGGTCGCGTGGACGGGGGTCGGGGTTTCGACCTGGCGCCGGCCCACGGGTCGCGGTGGAGCGCTGACGACAGCCACGACCTCGACCGACGGATGGGCGCTCAGACGGCGCAGGATCGGGACGGCGAACGAGCCGCTGCCGAGGAACACGGTCCGGACCGGCCGGGCTTCGGCCGTCGACCGATCGCTCACGCGAGGACCTTCGCGGCCTCCCGGGTGTGGGTCGGGTGCTCGTCGTCGGCCGCACCGGACTCGTCGTCATCGTCCGAGCCGACGGGGATCAGCTCATCCATCGAACCGAGATAGTCGATGAACAGCTTGCCGTCGAGGTGATCCAGCTCGTGCTGGAGCGCCCGGCCGAGGAGGCCGGAGCCTGAAACCTTGATCTTTTTGCCGTTCCGGTTCTGGGCGACGACCCAGACCTTCTCGCGCCGGGTGACGTAGGCGTAGTAGCCCGGCAGCGAGAGGCAGCCCTCGAGATCGCGGTCGTCGCCGCTGGTCCGCACGATCTGTGGGTTGATCAGCTCGTAGAGCGTGTCCTTGACCTCGATCACGCACGCCTGGAGGGCCTCTCCGACCTGCGGCGCGGCAAGGCCGACGCCGGGCGCGTGGCGCATCGTGTCGGTCATGTCGTCGAGCAGGCCGTGGAGGAACTTGCCGAACGTGTCGACGGGCAGGCCTTTCAGGCGCAGCCGTGGGTCACCGAGAAGAACGATCGGGCGGACACTCATCGGCCGGAGTATAGCCGGGCCCCGAGCGTGATCAGGTCCGATCGCCCTCGGCAGGATCGTCCTGAGCGGCGCGCTCAACGGCGTCGTCGGCACCGTCGAGGGTGGCCGCCGAGCGGCTCTCCGCGTCGGCGTCGCCGTCACTCTTGTTGCGCAGGTCCGCCGCCCATGTCCGCGACTTCTCGGCGAGGCGTCCGCTGGCGTCGGCCGTTGCCCCGGCCGCCTTGTGGGCGAGCGGGCCGGCCCGATCGGCCGCAACCGCTGCGAGCTCGGCGGCCTTGGCCCCGATCTGGCGAACGACCGGCGCGGCCTGGGTGGCGAGGGAGTCGATCATCGACTGGAGCTGGCCGACCATGCGCTCGGCCGTCGCCCGGGCCTCGCCACTGGTGGCGGGCTCGGCCTCGTCCGGGTTCGTCCAACCGAAGGTCTCGTCGCCCGGCGACCCGGCGCCGGGCCAGGCCGGGTCGCTCGCGTGGTCCGCCCCGTGATCGTGGTCGTGCTCGGCGTGGTCGTGGCCGGCGTGGTCGTGGTCGTGTGTGTCGGTCATGTCGTCCTCCGTTCGGTGGTGGCCGTCATTGTCGCCCGGATCGGCCCTGACCGCAGGAACCGGAGTCGAACCGTTCGCCTACTCCCGGACTCTGGCCGGCGCTTGCCGGCCCTCGTCGCCGTTGGGAGCGCCGCGCGCGTCCCACGTGTCGTCGCTGGCGTCGCCCTCCTCGACCGGGTAGGGAGCGAGGGAGAACCCGAACTCGCTGCCGCCCTCGGGACGTGGGCTCGCCCACATCCGGCCACCCATCTCGGCCACGAGCCGGCGCGAGACGAACAATCCGATCCCGGCGCCGGCCGCCGATGCGGCGGTCGTCGGCGAGCGGTAGAAAAGCGAGAACAGGTCGTCGACCTCGGCCGGCGCGACACCCGACCCGCGATCGAGCACCCGGACGAGGATCTCGCCGGATGCAGAATCTGCGGTCGCGACCTCGACGAGCGATCCCTCGGGTGAGTACTTGGCGGCGTTCGAGACCAGGTTCCGGACCACCTGCTCGATGTAGGTCTCGTCGCCCCGGACCACGTGGCCGACCGACCCCGGAGCGATGGCGATCCGGTGGCCCGGCCAGCGCGCCGCCTCGGCCCGGATGACGCGTCCGAGGAGGTGATTGAGGTGGACCGGCTCGTCGCCGAGGGTCAGGTGGCGGCGTTCGAGCTGGCTGAGCACGAGCAGATCGTCGACGATCCGCGACAGGCGGTCGGCCTCCGCCTCGATGTCGGCGCTGAGCTCCGCCTGGGTTGGATCTCCCTGGAGGCCCCTGCGCAGGAGGCGCGACCCGCCGAGGATCGTCGTGATCGGCGTCCGGAGTTCGTGCGACAGGACAGCGATGAACGCTTCCTGGAGGCGCCGTGCGTCTTCGTCGAGCGCATACAGCACGGCACGCGCGAACGCCTGGGCAGCCTGATCAACGGCGGTGGCGAGCAGGTCGCGATCCGGCAACGTTCGCTCCGCGTCATCGCGCCAGCCGATCGTCAACACGCCCAGGAGTCCGCCGGCGGCCCGCATCGGAATCGCCGTGATCGCCCGAACGCCGGTCATCGCGGGAACGTTGGATGCGCTCGGAAACGCCGCCCGCCAGCCATCCTCGCCGCGGACCTCGACAATCGTCTCGTCGCGAGCCGCCGTGGTCACCGGACCGCTCGCGTCGGCGGCCAGGACGGCTTCGCGGGCCAACAGGCCGGCCGGATAGCCGCGAGCGTGGACCAGACGGAATCGGCCGGCTTCGTCTGGAACGTGGACGATCGCGAACCCGGCGGCGAGCCCGTCGATCGCGAGGTCGATGAGCGTCCGCGAGACGTCGTCGACGGTCGTGGAGCGGACCAGTTCGGCGGCGAGGCCGGACAGGATCCGGACCCGCCGTGCCGCTTCCGCGGCGTGACGCTCGGCAGCGCGATTGGCCGACTCGAGATTGGTCCGGACGAGGACGTCGGCGGCGACGAGGCACAGAAGCTCCACGAGCGGGCCCGCCCGCGGATCGGCCGCCTCGGTGGCGGGGCGTGTCGCGTCGTCGGCGGGGCGTGTCGCCGGATCGAGGGCGCCACGGGCCGAGAACCGAACGATGCCGGCCGGGACTGGCCCGCGACCGAACGGCAGCTCGACGACTCCGACTCCGACTCCGACTCCGACTCCGACTGCATCCTCGGCGCGCATCTCCGGAAATCGCTCCGGTGCATCGCGATCGATCGTTCCGAACCGCCCACGGGCGACGTATCCGGAGCCGTCATCGGCCCGGACGTACACGATCGCGCCAGATGCACCGCTCAGCGCGACGGCGTGACGGGCAAGGGCGTCCGAGACCTGAACGGGCGTCCGCGCCGCGCCGAGGTCGCGAACCGCGGCGAGAAGGGCGTGGTCGGGCAGAACGGTGGGCCGGACGGTGGTGAACCCCCGGTCAGTCGAGGGAGGGATCGGAGACCTCCGGGCTGGAGCGTGAACCGGGTTCATTGTGCCTTGTCGATCGGACCCGGCCGTCGGACGTGCCGACCGCGGCTGCCGAACATCCCGTCAGAGGAGCGATTCGGGGTCCACGTCGACCGTCCACGGTGGCTCCAGCCCGCCCTCGAGGAGAGCAGCCGGGTCGGCCCCGCGCAGCACGACGTTCCAGCGCCAGCGGTCGGCGCGCCGTGCGATGTAGGCCGGCGCCGGTCCCAGGACGGCCACTTCGACCCCGCGCTCATGGGCGAGCACTCGCAGCCGTTCGGCCATCGCCGCCGATTCGCGTTCGGCCGCGTCCCGATCGACGATCCCCACCGTGAGCTTCACGAGCCGCCCGAACGGCGGCGAACCGAATCTCCGCCGGAGGTCCAGCTCGGCATCGTAGAACGCGCTCCCGTCGTCGTCGGCGACGGCCCGGATCGCCGGATGATCGGGCTGATAGGTCTGGATGATCGCGAGCCCGGGCCGGTCGCCTCTCCCGGCCCGTCCCGCCGCCTGGGCCAGGAGCTGGTATGTCCGCTCCGCCGCCCGCTCGTCGGGCAGGTTCAGGGCGACATCGGCAGAGATGACACCAACCAGGGTCACCGCCGGGATGTCGAGACCCTTGGTGACCAGGGTCGTCCCGACGAGAATGTCGAGGCGGCCGGCGGCGAAGTCGTCGATGACCCGCTCGGCGGCTCCGCGCCGCTCGGCGATGTCGCGATCCAGCCGGCCGACGCGCAGCTCCGGGAACCGCCGCCGGACCTCGTCCTCGACCCGCTGGGTGCCGCCCCCGAGGAACCGGATCCGGGGCGATCGGCAGCTGGGACAGCGGGTCGCGATCGGGGTCGCCCGGCCGCAATGGTGGCACCGAAGCGTGGTGCCGGCCTGGTGGTAGACGAGGGGCCGTTCGCAGTCCGGGCAGACCTGGACGTAGCCGCAATCGCGACACAGGACGACTGACGCGGTCCCGCGCCGGTTGAGCGTCAGGATCGCCTGGTCCCCGGCCGTCCGATCCAGGGCGGTGATCGCCTTGACGAGGCGGTCCGACAGGAGCCCGCGGTTGCCGGCCTTGAGCTCGGCCCGCAGGTCGATGACCTCGACCATCGGCCGCGCTCCGGTCGGGCGCGACGGCAGGACAACCCGGCGATACGTCCCGTCGCGAGCCCGCCCGATCGAATCGACGGCGGGGGTGGCACTGCCCAGGACAATCGCGCCACCAGCCATGTCGGCCAGACGAAGGGCCACGTCGCGGGCCTGAATCCGGGGCGTGCGGTCGCTCTTGTAGGCCGCGTCATGCTCCTCGTCGACGATGACCAGGCCGACGTCGGTGAGTGGCGCAAGAACGGCCAGCCGGGTCCCCACGACGATGTCGACATCGCCTGCCCGGATCCGGCGCCACTCGTCGGCCCGTTCGCCGTCGGCCAGGCCCGAGTGAACGAGCGCAACGCGAACGGCGAGATCGGCCCGGAGACGGTCGACCAGGGGCATCGCGAGGGCGATCTCCGGTACGAGGACGAGGGCCGGCCGGCCGCGTTCGAGCGAGGCCACGATCGCCTCGACATAGATCGCCGTCTTGCCGCCGCCGGTCACCCCATCGAGCAGGAGCGGCGTCGACTCGCCGGTACCGATCGCCGCTCGGATGAGGGTCACCGCCTCCGTCTGGGCGGCGGTCAGGTCGACGCCCGGCGGGCGGCCGCCGCGCAGGCCGACGGGCCGCTCCGCCAGCGGGCGGCGGGGACGCTCGCGAACCTCCACCT
>JACCVQ010000124.1 GCA_013698095.1 Chloroflexota bacterium | reverse complement strand
CCCGACGCCTCGCTCGCGGCGGCCGTCGCCTGGCTCCGGCAAAGGGGGGACGATGACGCCGCGATCGGCGCCGCGGTCGATGGCCTCCGGATCCGGCCGGTCCTGACCGCGCACCCGACCGAGGCTCGCCGTCGAACGGTCCTGATCGCGCTCCGCCGGGTCGACCGACTCCTCGCTCGACTGGCCGACCGCGACATCGTCGCCGCCGACGACCGCGACACCCGACGCCGGCTGCGCGAAGAGATCACCCTCCTCTGGCGAACCGCCGACCTCCGGGCGTCCGCGGTCTCGCCGCTCGACGAGGTCCGGACCGCCCTCGCGTTCTTCGACGAGACCCTGTTCAGCGTCGTGCCTCGGATCTATCGGGCGGCCGATGCCGCGCTGGACGGTGGGACTGACGGCCGCGCGGAGGGCCGCGCCGACAACCGCGCCGAGGGCCTGGGTGACGGCCGCGCCACCGGCCGCGCTCACGGCGGCGACCGTGAGGCGACCGATTCGGGCCGCACCGGCACGCGTCCGCCCCGGACGCGGCCGTTCCTCGGCTGGGACTCCTGGATCGGCGGCGATCGCGACGGCAATCCCGCCGTCACCGCCGAGATCACCGAGCGGACGCTCCGGATCCACGCCGACCACGTGCTCCGTGGCTACGAGGCGGTCGCCACCCGCCTGGCCCAGACGATCGCGGCCGCCACGCCGCCTGATCGCCTGACGCGGACCCTGGCGGGGCGGCTCGCCCGCGATGCCGAGCTCCTGCCCGATCTCGACCGCCAGCTCCGGCGACGCTACCCCGACGAGCCATACCGCCAGCGTTTCGGGTTCGTCGCCGAGCGACTTCGCCGCACCCGCGCTCATCTCACCGGGCAGGCCGCACCGCTCACTGGCCGGTACGCCGGTCCCGACGAGCTGGACGCCGAGCTCATCGAGATCCAGGAGGCTCTTGCGGCAGACGGCCTGGGGCGGGTCGCGTGGGGCGACGTCGCCGACCTGCGCTGGCAGCTGGCGACGTTCGGCTTTCATCTCGCCTCGCTCGAGGTCCGCCAGCACAGCACCGCCCACCGCGAGACCGAGGCCGCCCTGGTCGCCGGCGATCGGCAGCGCGAGGTCGTGGCGGGCGTGACCGCGGCCGAGGTCGTCGACACCTTCCGGGTCGTCGCTGCGGCCCAGGCCCGCTACGGACAGCAGGCGGCGGGTCGCTACGTGATCTCGTTCACTGCCGAGGCCGACGACGTGAGCCGGGTTCTGCGCCTGGCCGGGCTGGCCGCGGCTGCGCCGAACGAGGACAACTCGGCCAGCGGGGACGACCCGCAACGCGCCCCCCCGACCCTCGACATCGTGCCCCTGTTCGAGGACGCTGCCACCCTCGAGGCGGCCGGGTCGATCCTGGCCGCGATCCTCGCCGACCCGACGTACCGCGCTCATCTGCGCAGCCGCGGCGATCGCCAGGAGGTCATGCTCGGCTACTCAGACTCGAACAAGGAGTCCGGCTACCTGGCCGCGAACTGGCTCCTCCATCGAGCCCAGACCGCGCTCGCGGCGACCGCCCGCGCCCACGCGATCGAGCTGACCCTGTTCCATGGCCGCGGGGGCGCGATCGGGCGGGGTGGGGGACCGGCCAACCGGGCGATCCTCGGGCTTGCCGCTGGATCCCTGGAGGGCCGCCTGAAGCTGACCGAGCAGGGCGAGGTGATCGCCGCCAACTACGCCGACGCCGGGATTGCCGAGCGCCACCTCGAGCGGCTCGCGGCTGCGACCCTCGTCGCGTCATCGGCCGCCCACGAGGCCGCGCTTCGGCCGATCGAGGCGTCCGGCGGGCCCATCCTCGACGAGCTCGCGGCGACCTCGCGGGCGGCCTATCGAACGCTCGTCGAGGCGCCCGGCTTCGTGGACTTCTTCCGCCATGCCACCCCGATCGACGAGATCGCGACGCTTCGGTTGGGCTCCCGGCCGGCGGCCCGCGGCCGCCCGCGCGCGGCGGCGGCATCAGAGCCCAGTTCGGCGTCCGCTGGCCGGACCGGCGAGACCGCAGCCGCCTCGATCGCCGACCTGCGCGCCATCCCCTGGGTGTTCGCCTGGTCGCAGGCCCGGATCGAGCTGCCCGGCTGGTTCGGGCTTGGCGCCGCACTCGAGGCCTACGGGAGGAGCCACGGCGACGGCGGGCTGCTGGCGTTGAACCGGCTGTACGGGCGCTGGCCGTTCTTCGCCAGCCTCGTCGACAACGCCGAGCTGGCCCTCGCCCGGGCCGACCTTGGCGTTGCCCGCCAGTACGCCGCGCTGGCTAACGACAGCGGCGGAGCGTGGGCCACGATCGAAGCCGAGTACGCCCGGACCGTGACCTGGCTGGGCCGGCTGACCGGGCGCGACCGGCTGCTCGATCGCGACCCCGAGCTGCGCCGTCGAATGGGTTTGCGCGATCCGTATGTCGACTCGCTCTCCGAGCTCCAGGTCACGCTGCTCGGCCGGCTGCGGGCGACTGCCCCGGAGGATCCAGAGCGGGCTCGCCTGCTGCGTCTCGTCCAGCTGACGGTCAACGGGATCGCGGCCGGCCTGCAGCGCACCGGCTGAACAACCAAATGGCGGGCAGTCAGGCGGATCGACGCCGGCGTCAGATCGGCAGGCGGAGGACGTCCCCGTCGCGGCCGACCAGAGGCTCGTCGCTGCCGCGGGCGAACCACCATGCCGCACCGGGACCGGCGACCCTCCAGTCCCGCCCTTCGGGTCCGTTCGGCTCGGCGATCACGCCAGTCCGCTCGTCGAGCCCGAGATAGCCGATTCCGCCCGGCGCGAGGTCGTCGAGGGTTCGCTGCCAGGCGGTTCTCCGGACGTCGTCGTAGTGGGGCACGACGGCAAGCCCGCGGACCAGCCCCAGCGCCCGGATACCTCCGGTGGGGGTCCATGTCCACTCGGCGAGGGCCATCGCTCCGGCACTCGCCCCGGCGACGACGGCGCCACGCTCCCACGCTGCCTCGATCGCGGCCAGGGCCCGACTGCCCGCGAGGATACCGGGGATCAGATCGGGGTCGCCGCCGGGCAGGTGGATCATGTCCGCGTCCGCGAGGCACGCGACTTCGTGCGGGTCGGCGGCGGAGGCTGCGTTGATGACCCGGGCGACCTGGACCGACGTGGACCGACCGAGGATGGCCGCCCGGCGCTCGAACGCCGCCTGACCGTTCGCAGCGGCCCGTTCGGGAAAGCCGCGCGCGGCCGCCGTCGGCAGGATGACGACCCGGATGGTCGCGGTGCGGGGGTCGACTGCCGGACCGAGGATGTGGCCGGTCACGTCATCGTCGGCGCCGTCGGACGTGACCCCGTCGACGCCCCCCGCCCGATCGTCGGCGGCCCGGCCGGCCGCACGCAGGAGCGCATCGAGGAACGGCTCGTCACCGGCGATGTATTCGTCGCCGCCGTGCAGTCCGATCGGTCCTGTCATTGCCACGACCCCGGTTCGGCGCCCGGCCGCGATCGCCGACTCGGAGCGGGCGAGGAGCGGGCCAGGCACCGCGCGATGATACGGCCCTGCCGTTCAATTCCCGTTGGTCCTACGATCGGCGCCCCATGTCAGTTCGACCCGGCGACCTCGTCGCCCGGATCGCCGCCTGGACCCGCCGCTGGGACGCGATCCTGCCGCTTCTCGCCGCCGAGCTGATCGTCTGGCTCGGCTTCGGCTCGCTCCTCCCGATCATGCCGATCTACTTCACGGAGCACGGCGTCGATCTCGGGACCCTCGGGGTCGTTGTCGCGGCCTGGCCGGCCGCCCGCCTGGTCGGCGAGCCGATCTTCGGCTGGGTCGCCGATCGCACCCGGCGCGTGCCAATGATGGTGGCAGGCAACGTCTTCGCCGGAATCTTCCTGTTCCTGCCGCTCGTCTGGGTCGGGGCCGGGCCGTTCATCGTCCTCCGGGCGCTGGCCGGCCTGTCCACCGCGCTCTACGACCCCGCCGCACGCGGCTACATCAGCGATGCGACGCCGGTTGACCGGCGGGGTGAGGCGTTCGGGCTGTACGGGGCCGCCCAGATGGGCGGGCTCCTCCTCGGTCCCGCGATCGGCGGGCTCGGGTCGGCCGCGTTCGGCGGCGTGGACTTCATCTTCTGGTTCGGAGCACTCAGCTCATTCGCGGCCGCGCTGGCTATCGCGATCCGGGTCCGGGAACGGCCATCGACCGCGGGTTTGGCCCGCGAAAGCTGGTCGCCCTCGGTGGACCTCACGACCTTTCCCCATGAGCCCGATCACCTCGTCGGTCGAACGGTCCGGATTCCGCCCGACGGGGACCCGGACCAGCCGGCCGGCCCGACGAGCCTGGCCAACCGGATGCTGATCGCGGCGATCCTGTTCACGATCGGCGGCAACTTCGCGGCCGGGACCTACGAAGTGATCTGGTCGCTGTACCTCACCGAGATGGGGGCAGGCCTCGAGCTCGTCGGGTTGACGTTCGCCCTGTTCGGGCTGCCCGTCCTCATCCTGTCGCCGGCCTTCGGGCGGCGGGTGGATCGCGGTGGGATGACGATCTACCTGGTTGCCGGCACGGTCCTGCCGGTCGTCGCGGCCCTGATCTACACCGTCGTCCGTGACCCGCTGCTGACGATCCCGCTGATCCTCGTCGAGGCGACCGGTTTCGCGATGTTCAATCCCGCGCTGTACTCGATCGTCGCGGCGGGCAGTCCGTCCGGCCGGTCGTCAACCGCCCAGGGCGTGTTCGGCGCGTCCGGGACGCTCGGCTTCGTGATCGCGTCGCTCCTGACGGGCTCTATCGCCGAGATCAACATTCGCCTGCCGTTCGTCGCCTTTGCGGTCGTGATGACGACCTCCACGATCGCCGCCTTCGTCGTCGGCGGGTTCGGGCGCAAGCCGCGGGCAACGGCCGGGGCCGTCCAGCGACCGGAGAATGCGCCGGCCGGTGTCGCCCCTTCATTCGGACTACGTCGGGTGGCCCTTCCGTACCAGGACTCGCGCGGCCGAAGGCGCGCCGCGGCAAACAGGCGTCGTCCAGGCCGAACGTCATGACCCGGGCGATCTCGCAGCCGGCGATCAAGCCAGCCCGGCCGCCCATCGTCGGGCATGGCGACCGTCGCGATGAAGTCACATCCGGACGGTGCGACGCACTCGCGGACCTGCTCGACGAGTACGATCCGGAGGATGACATTCCTGCTCGTGGGCGTCGGCGGGTTCCTCGGGGCGATCAGCCGGTATTCGGTCGATCTGCTCGTCTCGAACGCGGTCGGCACTCGATTCCCCTTGGGCATCTTGATCGTGAACGTCTCCGGTGCGTTCGTGCTCGGGGTGCTGTTCGCTGTCACGGATCGCGGCGCACTGCCCGATGCAATCCGCTTGCCCGCATTCGTCGGCTTCATCGGCGCCTATACGACGTTCTCGACGCTCATGCTGGACAGCTGGCGCTTGGGCCAGGACGGAGCGTTGCTCGCCGCCGTTGCGAACCTCGCCGGGTCTGTAGTCCTCGGCATGCTCGCGGTCGGCGCTGGGCTGGCCGTCGGCCGGATCGTCGGTTCAAACTGAGACACTGCCCGCACGCAGGCGGTGACGCGATTGACCCCGATCGATTCGGTCGCTACCATGGGCAGTCGCGGGGTGGAGCAGCGGCAGCTCGTCGGGCTCATAACCCGAAGGTCGGCGGTTCGAATCCGTCCCCCGCAACCAATGCCTGCACCTGAACCCCGGGTCCGACCGCCCGGGGTTCAACTTTGCCCGTCGCCAAGCGCTACTCCCAGCGGAAGATCCGAGCGGTGAGGGCCGTCGTGGCGATCGCCCAGATCGCGAGCAACAGGAGCGGACCCGCGATGTCCGTGCCCGTCGTCCCGGCCGTCCCGAGCCCGACCCGGAGCAGCTCCGACAGCGGCGCCGCCGGCAGGGCGGCCGCGATCGCCGCCAGCGGATCGGGCAGCTGGTCGATCGGGACGAGCACCCCACCGACGACCAGGAACCCCAGGAACAGCACGTTCGCCACGGCCAGGACGGTCTCGGCCCGAAGCGACCCCGCGATCAGCAACCCGAGCCCGACGAACGCCGCGGTCCCGACCAGGACGGCAACGGCGACGACGGCGGGCGAAGCCGTCGGCCCGGGTGCCCAGCCGAGGAGCGCCGCCGCGATCGCGACGAGCAACCCGATCTGGACGGCCTCCACGACCAGCACCGACAGCAGCCGGGCGACGACCAGCTCCAACCGGCTCAACGGCGAGCCGCCCAGCCGCTTCAGGACGCCGTACGAGCGGTCGTAGGCCGTCGTGATCGACAGGCTGACCAAGCTCGTCGCGATGATGCCGAGAGCGATCGAGCCCGGCAGCAGGAACTCCACGGCTCGCGCGGTCCCGCTCGGCAGGATCGAGATCGACGAGAACAGGACGAGGACGACGGTCGGGATGACGATCGTGGCGAACAGATTCTCGGGCCGGCGGAGGACCAGGCGGAGCTCCATCGCCGTCATCACCGCGATGGCCTGAACGGGTGAGGCCGGCCGGCTCATCGCGCGGGATCCAGCTCATCGTCCAGGATCGCCGACCCGATCAGCTCGACGTAACGTTCCTCGAGCGTCCCGCCGCCCGTCCGGAGCTCGACGATCACGACACCGCGCTCCGCACACCAGCTCGCGAGCCGCGCACTCAGGCCCGGCGTCGGGAGCAAGCCCGGGATCCGGTACCGGCCGCCGCCCTCGTGCTCGACTGTCGCGCCGCCGCCGCCGTCGCCGCCGGCCGCCAGCGCACCGGCCAGCGCACGCCGATCGGACTCCGACAACGGAGCCGCCAGCCGGAATCGGATCAGGGGCGCCGCCGCCGAGGTCAGCTCGTCCGGGCTGCCGAGGGCGGCGATCCGACCTTGATCGAGGATCGCGATCCGGTCCGCGATGCGCTCGATGTCGGCCAGGTCGTGGCTGGTCAGGACCACCGTGACACCGGCCTGACGAAGACCGACAAGCAGCTCCCGCGTGGCCGTCCGGCCCTCGACGTCCATCCCGGCCGTCGGCTCGTCGAGGACGGCGAGCTCCGGCCGCCCGACCAGGGCGAGGGCGAGGCCGACCCGCTGCTTCTCGCCGCCGGACAGTCGCCGGTAGCGCGTCCGGGCGGACGTGCCGACGAGTCCCACGAGACGGAGCAGCTCGTCGGGGTCGCGCGGATCGGCATGGAACCGGGCGTGCAGCCCCACGACCTCTCGGACGGTCATCCGCGGGTCGATTCCGCCACCGCCCTGGAGCATCAGCCCGACCCGGGCGCGATGATCCCGTCCGGCTCGGGCTGGGTCGGTGCCGAGCACCCGGACCGTGCCGCGATCCGGTCGCCGGTAGCCCTCGACGATCTCGACGGTCGTGGTCTTGCCGGCTCCGTTCGGTCCGAGGAGGGAGAACACCTCGCCGGCCCGCACCTCGAACGAGATCCCGCGGAGGACCGGCCGGCCGTCGTAGTCCTTGGCCAGGTTCGTGACCTCGATCGCGGCCGCCCTCGCCCCCGCCGTCCCGCTCACCCGCCTGCCGAGATCGCCGCGTACTGGCGCTCGAAGAGGGCCTCGGTGACTTCCCCGATCTGGATCGAGCGCAGGACGCCCCCGGCATCGATGAAGTACGTCTGGGGCCACGCGATCACGCGCCAGGACTTCTTGATTCGTCCGCCCTCGTCGATGACCGACGACCAGCTGCCGCCGTATTTGGCAGCGAAATCGCGAGCGAGCTCGACTGGATCGTCCGACATCACGCCCACGATCACCAGCCCCGCGGCGGCGTGCTCGGTGGCCTTCGCGGCGAGAAGCGGGAACTCGTCCCGGCACGGAACGCAGGTCGGCTTCCAGAAGTTGACGACGGCCGGCTTGCCGCGCAGGGCGGCCAGGTTGAACGCCTTGCCGTCGAGCGTGGTGCCGGCAAGGTCGGGCACGACCTGGCCGACGGCGATGTCGTTCGTGGCGGAACCCGAGCCGGGACGGAGCGCGGTCAGACCGACCACGACCGCCGTCACCAGCACGGCGACTGCGAGCAGGATGGCGATCGGGCGCGTCGGCAGCTGGCGGCCCGCGGGCAAGGGCCGAGGCGAGTTCGGCGGCCGCTCGTCCGTCACGGACGGCGGCTCAGCCGCCGACGGTCAGCTGCCCGTTCATCAGCGCGGGATGGATCGAGCATTCGAATTTGTAGGCGCCGGCCGCGAGCGCCGGGACGTCGAACGTCTTCTTCGCCGGGCCGGTGAACTCCTTCATGTCGTAGACCTTCTTCCCGGCGGCGTCGAGAAAGTCGACGTCGTGGGACGCCGGGTCCTTGTTGTCGAAATCGACCTTGAGCGGCTTGTCGGCCGGCGCCGTCAGCGTTGCCGTCGTGAACTTCACGCCCTGGGCCACGACCTCGATCGTGCCGGGATCGGCCGGGGGGCCAGACGGCGCCGCGGAGCCGGCAGGACCAGCGGTTCCACCCACGGCCGATCGCGGCGGGAACCAGCCCGCGGTGAGCGCCACCGCGACGATGACGAGGAAGGCGAACACGGACACAACGGCCTTCGGCCAGGTGGGCGCCGGCTCGTTCTCGAGATGCCCGGTCGTGTCGGCCCGGATGACCTGCTTGTACTCCTTGCGGGCGTCGTTCAGCCAGCCGAGCAGGGCCGTGATCGTGAACAGCACGCCGACCGCCAGGACCCAGCCGCCGAAGACGAGCCCGGCAAACAGGACGGCGACTCCGAGTGAGGCGAGGATCGGGCGGAACGACGGGCCGGGCAGATGGACGCCTGGTGGCGGACCGGCGTGGACAACCGGTTCGAGTTGGGGATGGTGGGCGACGTGGTCGTAGTCGGTCAGCCCTTCGCGGCCCCAGTACAGCAGGGTCAGCAAGAGTGCGATCAGGCCGAGGACGAGGATCCAGCCATTGAAGACCAGGCCCATGAATAGGAGGAAGGTTCCGATCGCGGCGAAGATCGGGGCGTAGGTCGGGCCCGGCATGTGGATGCCGTCCGGGGTCACGGGTTTGATCCGTCCCGGCCGCCGCCGGCGCGGCCCGATCCGGGCGTACATGAGGATCGTCCGGGCGACGAACGCGATGACGACGATCCCCATGAAGACCGGCAGGAGCGCGATCAGGGCGCCCCAGTCCGGGATCACGAGGAGCTTGGTCAGGTCGAGGATCCCGTTCCAGGCATCCTGCAGGAGTTCCATCGGTCAGGAAGTCACTCGCTCGACGAGCCGGCCACCAGGACGTAGGCCATCAGGGCCATCGCGATCCCGAGGATCGCCAGCATCGTGGTCCCGGCGTAGTCGACATGCCAGCCGCCGAAGTAGGGCACCGCCCAGAACACGGCAGCGATCAGCACGAAGATGATCCCGACGATGGCGGCGTTGCGAGGGTGCCGGAGCGGATGCATGAGCCTCCCTGGCTAGAGGATGTAGAGCGTCGAGAAGAGGGCGATCCAGACGACGTCGACGAAGTGCCAATACAGCGAGCTCGCCTCGACAGCGTCGTGATGGCGTGAGCTGAACTGGCCGGCCAGGCCGCGGTACAGGACGACCGACAGCATCACCACGCCACCGAACACGTGAGCCCCGTGGAAGCCGGTGAGCGTGTAGAACGTGGTCCCGAACGTCGTGTCGCCGATCCCGAAGCCGAGTGTCGCGTAGTCGTAGGCCTGGCCGATCAGGAACACGATGCCGAGGACGACGGTGACGCCGATGTTCCGGATGAAGCCGGTCCGGTCGTCGCGCCGGATCGCCCAGACGCCGAGCTGGCATGTGACCGAGCTGACGACCAGGATCACGGTCAGGATCGCCGCGAACCACGGCTCGGAGTGGAGGTTGAAGTGCTCTGCGATGTCGGCCGGTTCGACCGGCGGCCACGGCGTTGTCGAGGCCCGGACGCTGAAGTAGGCGGCGAACAGCCCGGAGAAGAACATGATCTCCGAGCAGATGAACAGGAGCATCCCGAGGATCGGGTTGCTGATCCCGCCGCGGCTGTCGTGGGCCAGCCCCGCCACCGGGTTGTGCTCGGCCACGGCGTGACCGGGATCGCCGGTCGTCAGGACGCTCTGGCTGCTGCCCGACATCAGTGGTTCGCCGTCCGGCCGTGGCGGAGGTCGAAGAGCGGTCGCTCGGAGCGGATCTCGGGCAGGCGATCGAAGTTGTACGGCGGCGGCGGCGAGCTGGTCGCCCACTCGAGCGTGTTCGCCTCCCATGGATCGTCACCGGCGATCTTGCCGGCGCGGAGAGAAATGAAGACGTTCCAGAGGAGCGGGATCATGCTCGCCCCGATCATGAAGCCGCCGACGGTGGCCAACAGGTTCAGGTCGTTCCAGCCGGCATTCGCGGCATAGTCGGCGATCCGCCGCGGCATGCCCGCCAGGCCGAGCTGGTGCATCGGGAAGAACGTCAGGTTGAAGCCGATGAACATCAGCACGAACTGGACCTTGCCGAGGCCCTCGCCCAGCATCCGCCCGGTCATCTTCGGGAACCAGTAGTAGAGCCCGGCCATCACCCCGAACACCGACCCGCCGAACAGGACGTAGTGGAGGTGGGCGACCACCCAGTAGGTGTCATGCAGGGCGAAGTCGACCGGCACCGCGGCGGAGAACGCACCGTTGATCCCGCCGATCAGGAACATCGACAGGAACCCGAGGGCGAACAGGAGTGGGGTCGAGAACGTGAGCTTGCCCCGGAAGAGGGTGAAGATCCAGTTGAACATCTTCACCCCGGTCGGGACCGCGATCAGGAACGTCATCAGGCTGAAGAACGGCAGGTAGACCGCGCCGGTCGTGAACATGTGGTGGGCCCAGACCGAGAAGCCGAGGGCGCCGATCCCTGCGGTCGCGAAGACGAAGGCCCTGTAGCCGAAGAGCGGCTTGCGTGAGAAGACCGGCAGGATCTCGCTGATCATTCCCATCGCCGGCAGGACCATGACGTAGACCGCCGGATGGGAATAGAACCAGAACACGTTCTGCCACAGGATCGCGTTGCCGCCAGTCGCGGGGTCGAAGAAGTGGCCGCCGTAGTTGCGGTCGATGAACAGCATGATCAGGGCGCTCGTGATCACTGGCGTCGCCATCAGGACGAGAACGCTCGTCACGAGGACCGTCCAGACGAGGATCGGCATCCGGAAGAGCGTCATCCCGGGCGCCCGCATCTTGAAGATCGTCACGAGGAAGTTGACCGATCCGAGGATCGAGCTCGTGCCGATCAGGACGAGGGCCATGATCCAGAGATCCTGGCCGGACCCCGCCGCGTCATTGACCGCGGCTCCGATCCGGTCCTCCGACAGCGGGGCATAGCTGGTCCAGCCAGCGGACGCCGCGCCGCCGGTCAGGAACCCCATCAGAAGCAGGATCCCGCCGAGCGGCAGCATCCAGAACGACAGGGCGTTGATCCGCGGGAAGGCCATGTCCGGCGCGCCGATCTGGAGCGGCACGACGTAGTTCCCGAAGCCCGCGAGGATCGGGATGATGAACAGGAAGATCATGACCGTCCCGTGCATCGTGAAGAACTGGTTGTAGAGGCCTTCGTTGGTCAGGAGCTGGAGGCCCGGGATCGCCAGCTCGGTCCGAACGCCGAGGGCCAGCAGCCCGCCGATGAAGAAGAACAGGAACGAGTTGAGCAGGTAGAGGATCCCGATCTTCTTGTGATCGGTCGTCGTGATCCATTCGTACAGGCCGCTCCGGTAGGTGGAGGCGGCGGGCGTCAGCGTCGTGGTCGCCATCGGAGCTCCCTTACTGGACCGTGAGCGTGCCGGTCATCAACGTCGGATGGATCGAGCAGATGAACTGATAGGTTCCGGCCGGGATCGGCGGAACGGGCAGGTCCTGGACGGCGGGACCCGGGAACTCTTTGCTGTCGAAGACCTTCTTGCCGTCACTGGCGACGATGTCCAGGTCATGCGGCGTGCCGGCGTCCTTGTTGTCGAAGTGGAACGTGAATCCGGCGGCCGGCGCGGTCAGCGTCGGCTCGAGGAACTTGACGCCCTGGGCGGTCACATTGACCGGCGGCCCGGCCTGTCCGCCGCTGGGTGCCGGCGGGGCCGTCGCGTTGACGGCGGCGACCTGCTTGTCGTACCAGGCCTGGAATTCGGCCGGGGCGAGGGCGCGGACCTCGAACACCATGATCCGGTGCCCCACGCCGCACAGCTCGGCGCATTGGCCGCGGTACGTCTGGCCGGCGCCGCTGGCCGGGATGTCCAGGTCGAACTGGTTGTCATGGAGCGGGTTCTTCTGCGGGACGACATCGCGCTTGAACAGGAACTGCGGGACGTAGAAGGCGTGGATGACGTCGGTGCTGCGGAGATACAGGTGCGTCGTCTGACCGGCCGGCAGGACCAGACCGCCGTCGGGCCCGAGGGGCGCGTTGACGGTGAAGAGCGCCTTGGTCGTCGCGTCGGCATCGGCCGGCAGATACTCGAACGACCACTGGAACTGGCCGGCCACGGCCCGGACCCTGAGATCCGGCGTCGCGCTGACCGTCTCGATCTTGTTCAGTGACTGCCACGAAATCACGAACAGGAAGATCACGATGATCGTCGGCACGATTGTCCAGATCGCCTCGGCGAGGTTGTTGCCGTGGGTCTGGGCCGGCAGCTCGTCGTCACCGGGCTTGCGCCGGTAGCGGATGACCGTCCACACGATCAGGCCTTCGACGATGAGGAAGATCACGGCCGCGATCACGAACACGATGTCGTAGAGGTTGCGGATCTCCTGGCCCTGCACGCTCTTCGCCTCGGGCGGGAAGAAGCTGTTCCAGACCGCCGCGCCGTTGAGGACCAGCAGGACCGCGAGCGCGACGATGACGGCCGCGGCGATCAGCCAACCGATGATCGCGGTGGTTGAGGGCCTGCTGCCGGGGGTGGACGACATCGACTGTCCTCGAACTCGGTTGGCGGCGCGGAGGCTGGGGCTGCCATCGCCGCCAGGTGGAGATTCGGAGCCGGCCATGGGGCCGCGCCCGACACGGGTCGGATCGAGGGCAATCATAACGGAGGGATCTCGTCGGGCGCGTCACCCGGTCGGCGCTTCGACCCATGGCAACCGGACGCGACCGGCGGCTGCCCGGAACCGGAGTCGCCTGCCGGGAGCGGGGTCGCTTCATGCGACGATGATGGCGATGCGTTCCTCGTCAGTCGGTCTGGTTCTCGCCCTGTGCGCGATCATCCTCAAGGCGCCGTCCGTCCTGGCTCACGGGCCGGTCCCGAGCGGCCCGCCGACGATCGGCGGCCTCCTGTTCGGTTGGTCGTTCGAGCCGCTGGTCGTCCTGCTCCTGGCGGCGGCGTCCGGCGGCTGGTTGGCTTTGGTCCGGCGAATCGACCAGGCCCACCCGGCCCACCCCGTGCCGCGCCGGCGGACCGTGGCCTTCCTCGCTGGTCTGGGCGCGATCGCAGTCGCGCTCCTGTCCGGGATCGAGGCGTACGACACGACCCTCTTCTCGGTCCACATGGTCCAGCACATCCTGTTGACCCTCGTTGCGGCGCCGCTCATCGTCCTCGGAGCGCCGATCACGACGCTGCTCCGTGCCGCGACGCCGAACGTCCGGCGGTTGGTCCTCCTGCCGATCCTCCACTCGCGACTGCTCCGGGTCGTGAGCTTCCCGGTCGTCGCCTGGGTCGTGTTCGCGGCCGTGATGTGGGGGAGCCACTTCTCGCCGGTCTTCGATGCCGCCCTGGAGGACCAGCTCATCCATGACCTGGAGCACGGCCTGTACCTCTGCGCGGGGCTGCTCTTCTGGTGGCCGGCGGTCGGGCTGGACCCGAGCCCGTGGCGGATGCCCCATCCGGTCCGGGCGATGTACGTGTTCCTCCAGATGCCCCAGAACACGTTCCTCGCGGTCGTGATCCTCAATACGAGCGCGCCCCTCTACGCCCACTACGCCACGCTGGATCGGGCGTGGGGACCGAGCCCGCTCGAGGATCAACAGATCGCCGGCAGCCTGATGTGGCTCGGCGGCGACATCCTGTTCCTCGCGGGTCTGGCGGCGATCCTGTACGGCTGGATGCGCCACGAGCAGCGCCACGAGGTGGCGGCGGACCGCCGGGTCGATGCCGCCCGGGCTGCGATCCGGGAGCGCGAGGCGCGCCTGGCCGAGCGGGTGGCGGGCGAGCACGAGGCGCGCTGACCGCGCGGGTTCTTCCGTCCGTCCAGCTGACCCGATCTTCGGGTCAGATTCAGCCTCGCCCGGCTGACTCGCCGCCCACGTTCTGCCTCGAGCGCGCCCGGACTGATTCCGACCCGGATCCCGGGTCAGGCCGGCCGTCGTGACACTGAGCGACCGTCAGCCGGGGAGTGGCGTCGCGAGGAGGGCCCGGTACTGCTCAGGGTCGACGTTGCCGCCCGAGACGATCGCGACGATCGGTCCGGTCAGGTCGTCGAGGCCGGCTTCGGTGGCGCGAAATGCCAGGGCAGCGACGGTGAGCGCGCCGGACGGCTCTGCGACCAGGCGGCTCTGTTCCGCGGCCAAGCGCACGGCGGCGCCGATTTCGGACTCCGAAACAGTCACCACGTCGTCGAGCAGTCGCGACAGATGGGCGAAGTTGCGCCGGCCGATCGCTGTCGTTCTGGTCCCGTCGGCAATCGTCCGCGAAGCGTCGGCTGGCGACCAGCGGACGATCCGGCCCTCGCGCAGGGACTGCTGGGCGTCGGCAGCCAGCTCCGGCTCCACGCCGATCAAGCGCGCTCCCGGGACGAGGGCCCGGAGGGCGACGCACACCCCGCTCGCCAGCCCGCCGCCGCCGATCGGGACGAGGACCGCGGCCACGTCCGGCAGATCCTCGGCGATCTCCAGACCCACCGTGCCTTGGCCGGCGATGATCCGGTCGTCGTCGAACGGCGGGATCATTGCCAGGCCGCGCTCCGCCGCGATCCGCTCCGCGACCGCCTGGCGCTCCTCGCTCGACGTCCCGACGACGACGACCTCGGCCCCGTCGGCCGCGACCCTGGCCTTCTTGATGGCCGGCGCATCTGACGGCATGACGATCACGGCGGCGATGCCGAACAGGCGAGCCGCCCGGGCGACGCCCTGGGCGTGATTGCCCGACGAATACGTGATCACGCCACGGGCTCGCGCCTCGGGCGAAAGGGCGGCGACGGCGACGTACGCACCGCGGAACTTGAACGCGCCGATCGGCTGGAGCGATTCGGCCTTGAGGAAGCGGCCAGCGTCCGGCCGCCCGAACGAAACGAGCGGCGTTCGCGTCGCGACGCCGCGGAGGGTCGCGGCCGCGGCCCGGATTGCGTCGAGCGTCACGAGCGGGGTCTCGGCGTCGACCGTCAACCGCCGCGCCCCACGATCCGCTGACAGTCGATGCAGTGGGCCGCCCACGGCAGGGCCTCGAGCCGTTCCAGGGCGATGGAGCGGCCGCATCGGACGCACATGCCGTACGTCCCTTCGTCGAGCCGCGCGATCGCGGCCTCGACCTCGGCCAGCTGGCGGTCGTTGCGATCGCGCAGCGCCAGGTCCCGTTGCTGCTCGAAGACCTGGCTGGCCGCGGCGGCCTGCGACCCGTAGGTCATCGGCTCGGGCGCGACAATGCCTTCGGCCACCTCGGCCCGCAGCCGGTCCCGCTCGGCAACGAGGGCCGCGCGCGGGTCATCGCCCAGGGGAACGGTCATCCGCGGATCGTACGCGCCCATGCCAATCGCGGTATCGGCACTCGGGCGCGACCGCTCGTATACTCCCCGGGAGTACGCCAACGCTGATTCGAAGGAGTTGTCCACAGTGGCCATCGAAAAGGATCCCGTCTGCGGGATGGACGTCGACACGAGCGCAAGCGATCTGAAGCTGGAGCACGACGATACGACGTACTGGTTCTGCGGAAAGGGCTGCCTGCTCGAGTTCCGCGACGATCCGCAGCGGTTCCTCGACCCGGAGTACACGCCGTCGATGTGACCGCCCGGTAAGTCGCAGGTAAGCGCCGCAGGCGAGACTTGCGGCGGCGATCAGCGACCGGGCACTCCGGAGGGTCCAGCGCCAACGTGGAGCCGGCCTCGGCTGGTGGGAGTGCGTCCGGATGGTGCAGCGACTGAAGACGACGATGCAGGTCGTCGCGTCGATTCTCGTTCTCGCGGCGATCGCCGTTGGTGGTCAGGCGGCTCAGCGCTGGCACTGAGACCGTCACGGTCAGGTCCGGCCCGTCGACTCGGTCCCGCTCGTCAGCCGTGAGGCAATGTAGACCGGCACGATCGACAGGACGAGGATGAAGACCGCGGCGACGTTCACCAGCGGCAGGTTGTTCGGCCGCTGGTAATTGGCGAAGATCCAGATCGGCAGGGTCTGGACGTCCGATCCGGCCGTGAACGTCGTGACGATGATCTCGTCGAACGACAGCGCGAAGGCCAGGAGCCCGCCGGCCAGGAGCGCCGTCCGGATCGTCGGGAACGTGATGTACCGGAACGTCTGCCACGTGTCGGCGCCGAGGTCCATCGACGCCTCCTGGAGGGTCGTCGACGTTCGGCGCAGCCGGGCGATCACGTTGTTGAAGATCACGACGACGCAGAACGTCGCGTGGCCGACGATCACGGTCAGCAGGCCGAGGTCGATCCCGAGCGAGCGGAAGGCCACGTTCAGGGCGAGGCCGGTCACGATCCCCGGCAGGGCGATCGGCAGGATCACGATGAACGAGATCGCCTCGCGCCCGAAAAAACGATGGCGATGGACGGCGAAGGCGATCAGCGAGCCAAGGAGAAGGGCCACCGCCGTCGCCCCAAGCGCTGCCTGGATTGACGCGAAGAACGCGGATCGCACGCCCTCGTCGGCCCATGCCCGTCCGATCCAGTCGAGGGTGTAGCCCGTGATCGGCCAGCGCTGGAGCGGGTCGGCGTTGAATGCGTACATCACGATGATCAGAATCGGCAGGTAGATGAACGCGAGGGTCGCAACGGTCGCGAGCCGCAGGCCGATCCGGGCGCCTCGTCCTCTATCCATCACAGCTCCTCGAACGCGCCGAGGCGCCGGGCCAGGAAGAGGTACCCGATCATGATCACGATCGGGACCAGGGCATACGCGGCCGCCAGCGGTCGGTTCACCGAGATGTTCGAGTAGACGATGTTGCCGATGAACTGAGTTCCGGACACGAGTGTCGGCGTGATGTAGTCGCCGAGCGTCAGGGAGAACGTGAAGATCGAGCCGGCCGCGACCGCGGGCAGGGCGAGCGGCAGGACGACCCGTCGGAACGTCGTGCCGGACCGGGCTCCGAGGTCGCCCGACGCCTCGAGAAGCGACGACGGGATCCTCTCGAGCCCGGCGTAGATCGGCAGGATCATGTACGGCAGCCAGAGATACGACAGCACGAGCCAGACCGCCACGTCGCCATAGCCCGGCCCGTGCAGGCCGAACGGGGCCAGGGCCCAGTTCAGGACGCCCGTCTCGTTGAGGATCAGGCGCCAGGCGTAGACCTTGACGAGGTAACCCGACCAGAGCGGCAGCAGGATCGACACGACGAGCAGGCCACGGACCCGAGGCGAGGCCACCCGGGCCATGAAGTAGGCGATCGGGAACGCGAGGACGATGTCGGTCGCGGTGACGAGCGCCGCGACCAGGATCGTCCGGATCGCGACGTTGCGGTAGACGTCGCTCTCGGTGAGTGTCGCGAAGTTCTGGAGCGTGGGCTCGGTGATCGTGTTGCCGGAGAACGAGTCGAGCTGCCAGAACGCGGACACAAGCATCAGCCCGAGAGAGCCGAGATAGGCGACGACCAGCCAGCCCAGCGG
>JACCVQ010000109.1 GCA_013698095.1 Chloroflexota bacterium | reverse complement strand
CGTTCCTCTTGTAGTCGTGGGTTACCCGCTCGGGCAACCCGGGTCGTAACGGCAGGATGGGCGCCGTCCGGTCGAGCGCCTGGATCTGGCTCTTCTCATCGACGCACAGCACGATCGCTTCTCGGGCGGGTCGAGGTACAGCCCGACCACGTCGCGGACCTTGGTCTCAAGCTCCGGGTCGGTGCTGAACTTGAACGTCTCCCGCCGCCACGGCTGGACGTGGTATCGGCGCCAGGCCCGGGCCACCGTGGCGTCCCCGACGCCCAGGTGCCGGGCCAGCAGGCGCGTCGACCAGTGGGTCAGCCCGAGGCGCTCGGGCGGCGGGTCCAGGGTGGCGGCGATGATCGCGGCGTCGTCCACCGTCTTGGGCCGGCCGCTCCGCGGCTCGTCGTCGAGGCCGGCCATGCCATGCACGGCGAACCGGTCCCGCCACTTGATGACCGTCGGCCGCGAGACACCGACCCTGCGGGCGGTCTCCGACGTCCCTGCGCCACCGGCACACGCGAGCACGATCGCCGCCCGCTCCGCACGGCCGGCAAAGACGGTGCTCGACCGGGTCCACGTGGTCAGAGTCGAGCGGTCCTCGTCGGTGAGAGTGAGGGCGGGTGAGGGCATGCGCCCATCATCGCACCTATGTCAACGAACTAATGACGCGCTACACTAGCTCGCGTCGGAGCGACTCGGACATGTCCTCCGGCCGCAGGTGGAAGGGTGGCTGAGCACCGTGGGCAACATCCAGCTGGGGATGGATCGCTTGCAGCTGGGTGCCTTGCGCGAGGAGCTGAGGCTCATCAGTCAGGAGGCCGACTCCATCGCGGCGCGTTACCCCTGCGAGGAGGCGACGTGAAGACGCTCTGCTCGACCTGCGGGACGTTGACGAGCCTCAGGGGTGGGAAGTGCGTGGAGCATCGTCATGCTACCAAGCGCTCCCGTCACACCGAGTCCTACTCCACCAAGGCGTGGACGACACTGAGCCGTCGCATCCTTGCTGCTCACCCAGGCGAGTACGGCGAGCTTTGTCCGGGAGACGGAGCTGAGCATCAACCTCACGCTACCTCTGACCTGACGGTAGATCACCGCTTACCCCGGATCCACCGATGAGCCGCTGGTGAGAGAGCGCTGAAACGACGAATCAGGTGCCCATCTGAACTGGGATGATGGCGTTGAGAGACAACCATCGAGCCCAAGCAGAGGAGCACCTGATTGATGCGATCTTCGCACAGCCTCGACCGCCTCGACACGGCCTTTGACGACGATCGCCTGGTGGCCGACGCGGGGCTCCTCCTGTCGGCCACCCTGGCCCACCACCTGGGCCTCCGGGCGCTGGTCGACGAGCACCTCAACCTCGGCCGGGCAGCCGGCGCGGCCAATGCCGGCGACAAGCTCCTGACGCTCGTGATGTCGGCCCTCGCGGGCGGCGACTGCATCGACGACGCGAACGCGCTGCGGGCCGGCGGGACGGAGCGGATCCTGGGCTTCACGGTCAAGGCCGCCTCGACCCTGGGCACGTTCCTGCGGGGCTTCCGCTGGGGCCATGTGCGCCAGCTCGACCGGGTCAGCCGGGAGCTCCTGGCCCGCGCCTGGGCGGCCGGGGCGGGACCCGGGTCCGAGTCGTTCACGATCGACCTCGACTCGACGATCTGCGAGACGTACGGGCTCCAGAAGCAGGGCGCCCTCCACCATGGCTACACCAAGGTCCGCGGCTATCACCCGCTCCTGGCTGTTGCGGCCGGGACCGGCGACGTCCTCATGGCGAGGCTGCGCGAGGGCCGGGCCAACACCGCCCGCGGCGCCGGTCACTTCCTGGGCGAGACGATTGGCCGGGTCCGCTCGGCCGGGGCCAGCGGTCAGCTCACCGTCCGGGCCGACAGCGGCTTCTACGCCCACGGGGTCGTGAAGGTCTGCCGGGCGAAGGAGGTCCGCTTCTCGATCACGATCCGCCAGCACCGCTCGATCCATCGCCTGATCGAGGCGATCCCGGAAGCCGCCTGGACGCCGATCCCGTACTGGATCGAGGGCGGCGCTGACGTGGCCGAGACGACCTATGTCCCGTTCGCCGACCAGCCCGATGCCGTCCCGGTCCGGCTCATCGTCCGGCGGGTGCGGCCGACCCCGGGCAGCCAGCTCGCCCTCCTCACCCTCTACGACTACCACGCCTTCATCACCGACCGCGACGGCGAGACGCTGGCGCTCGAGGCCGATCATCGGCGCCACGCCGAGATCGAGAACGCCATCCGGGACCTCAAGTACGGGATGGCCCTCAATCACCTGCCGTCCGGGAAGTTCGCCGCCAACGGCGCCTGGCTGGCGGTCCAGGTCGTTGCCCACAACCTCGCCCGCTGGACGGCCCGGATCGGGTTGGGTGCGGGGATCGTCACGACCAAGACCCTCCGCCGCCGGCTGTTCGGTCTCGTCGGTCGGCTGACCCGCTCGGCGCGCCGGGTGACCCTCCACCTGGCGGCAGGCTGGCCCTGGGCCGACGAGTTCCTGGCCGCCCTCGCGCGCTTCCGGGCGATCCCGCTCCTCGCCTGACGGCCCGCCGGCCCATCGCTGATCGCAGGGGCCGGCGTCAGCCTGCCCGACAACCGGGGTCCGTCGCGATCCGGCCACCAGATCGGCTGTCGCGGCCATCACCCGACGGACAACCACGCCGTCAACACGGTCGATCGCCACCGTCAACGAGTCACGGGCGGTCACCCGAGCCGCATCAGGCGGTCAATGAGCCCGGTTCGGTGGATCCGGGCTTAGGCTTGGCTTTAGGCGGCTCTCTGTTGGAACGTAGCAACCTCCGACACCGAGCCCGGTTCTCGACGAGGGCCCGGTCGATCCTTCGCAAGTCGGCGACCAGCGCTCGAGGGGACAGTTCCCGCAAGAGCGCGCCGTCCGTTCCTGAGGAGTTGCGGTCCCGAGCGCGCTCGGTCCCGGACGGGCAGCGCGGTCCAGATGGCACCAACCCGCAGGTAGCGAAGCGTGTCGCGCTTCGGCTCGGGCCGAGCTGAGCACGCCTGGCTGTCGCGCTCAGCGTCACCCGACTGACGTCCCTGTTGTTGCGGACCGCGTTGGGGACCGCGTCTCGGATCACGACAGGCTCATCCATCGCGCATTTCGCGCGGGTCGTGACCGTCGCGCTCGTCGCTGCGGCGCCGGACGGCTGCTGACGAGCCGAGGCGCGGCGGCTCGCGCGGCACATCGGTCGCGAGGATCCGCGTCTCGCCGTCGAGCTCGGTCCGGATGGCCATCCGGAACCGGGGCAGGTTGAACAGGTCCCGCTCGGTCAGCGGCGCGAACGCATCGGCCAGCATGCGCGCGTCCTCGGGCGAGGCTTCCTCGGGTGAGCGACAAGACTGCCGGCGGCTCCGTCCGTCCTGAGGCTGTCTCCTCGCCGACGTCGCAATTTGTACACCACTTTGTACATGTCAGCCCTTGCCCGATCGCTTGTCCGGTACTAGCGTCTGCGAATGAGCAGCCTGTCGACCATCGAACCCGTTCATGCCGCTGAACTCCGGCTATCGCCGTTCGAGTCGGCCGTCGTCCTGCTCATTCGCGCCGCTGAGCGCTGCCGCCAGGTAGTCGCGGAAGAGCGGCGAAGTGAGTGCACTGTCCGTGAGGCACGCGAAGTGGAAAGGACGGTGCCGTGCCCCGACGCACGACACGTCGGCGGATCGGCGTACCCGACGCGTTCCGGCGGCTTCCGATGAGCGAGGAGTGCCTCGCCGGGCTGCCCTCGTTTCGGGTCATCCGGGTCTCGACCGAGGCCTAGCGGGCGAGGCGTCATGAAGTTCGGCCAGGTAGGCGGACGAGCCAGCGCGCTGTGGCTGCGCCGCGCGCTCACCGAACTACCAAACGTCGACGCCGTCCTGCGCCGCCTGACAGACCGGGGTCTCGTCTACCGTCCTACCCGGGGGACATACGACTTCGCCCTGCCCTTGTTCGGTTCGTATATCGGTCGACGGGCGGAACTAACCGAACTAACGCCGAGGCGATAGAGCCCATGGCGACGTCCCGGCGCCCCGGCGGGGCTGACCTGCCGCTCGCTCGCGCGACCACCGACTTCCGGTTCGCGCTCGCCGCGGGCGGGCGCCGGGCGACGACTGTGGGCTGGTACGCCGACATCCTGGATGCCTTCGTGCAGTTCGCCACAGGCGTGCTCGGTCGTGGGCCGCGGCTGGCCGATCTGACGGTCGACCTCGGTCGGCGATACGCGGTCTCACTGTCCGAGCCGGCGAAATCCGGGGGCAGAACGCGCCGACGTGGACAGCCACTGAGCCGGGCAACGGTGCGAGGTCACCTCAAAGCGCTCAAGGTCTTCGCGGGTTGGCTGCGTCGAGAGGGCTACCTCTCCCGCGACGCGCTGGCTTCACTCGAGGTGCCGAGGGATGATCGTCGCCTCTTCCCAATCTTTAGCGACGGCCAGCTCGACGCGCTTCTTCGGGTCGCCGAAGGCGACAGCCTCCGGGCCCGCCGCTGGACGGCGGTCCTCTGGGTCCTGCTCGACACCGGCCTCCGCCTGAGCGAGCTCACAGGATTGGCGCTCGAGCGGGTCGATCTTGAGGTGGGCGCTGCCCGGGTCGTGGGCAAGGGCGGTACGGAGCGCCTTGTTCCGATCGGTTCGGCCGCGCTCTTCGCGCTCCGCCGATATCTCGAGCGCCGAGGTGGGCCGGCGCGTGGCGCAGTCTTCCTCGATGACGACGGTCGGCCACTGAGCCCGACCGCCGTCTACAAGGGCATCCGGAGCCTCGGCACGCGCGCCGGGATCACCGGCGTCCGCTGCTCGCCCCATACGTTCCGGCACACCTTCGCGACCCGCTACCTGCTGCTCGGCGGCGATCTGCTGACGCTCGCGCGGCTGCTCGGCCACAGCCCGCACTCGCTCGAGGTGACCCAGCGGTACGTCACCCTGCTCGATGCCGATCTCCGCGCCGCGCATAGGCGCTTTTCACCGGGCGATCATCTCGCCCGGCTCGGCGGCGTTCGCCCGGCGCGGCCACCGCGTCTCAGGCCCGAGCGAAGGCCCGCGAGACGATCGCCAGCCGATCGACCGGCGAGGCCTGCGCGTGCTGGCGCTTGACCTCGTTGGTGTCGAGATTGACGTAACGGCGGACCATGTCGAGGGTCGTATGGCCGAGGATCTTCTGGAGGCTGAACAGGTCGCCACCGTTGAGCAGGTAGAGCTTGGCGAACGTGTGGCGGAACGTATGCGGGTTGGTCCGCACGCCGTCGAGCCCGGCCCGCCCGCCGAGCCGGCGGAGGGCGTGCTGGATCGCAGCGGAAGTGAGCGGCCGCCCGTCGCGGGCGAGGAAGACGTGATCGACGTCGCGTCCGATCGGCCGCGGGCGGCTGTGGGCGAGGTAGTCCGGCAGGCGGGCCTCGGGCACGGTCCCGAGGGGAACGAGCCGCTCCTTACCGCCCTTGCCTCGGACCCGGAGGTAGCCGTCGGCCGCCGCGCAGCGAGCCCGATTCTCGACGAGGGCCCGGTCGGTCCTGCGCAAGTCGGCGACCAGCGCACGAGCCATCGCCTTGCGCTCGCGGTCGACCGCGGTCCTGGGGCGGATCCGGTTGAGCAGCCTCGCGGCCGCCTCGGTCGAGAGCTCGGTCGGGGCGCCACCTGGCAGCAGGTCGCGCAGCAGGCGGTGGAGCCGGTTGACCACCCTTCGACGCTCCTGGGTTCGCCACACGCCGACCTCGGATCTATAGCTGTCCCGGTAGCTGTCTTTCCACCCAGCGGGGCAACGAACCTGAGCACAAGGAGGGCGTTGTGGTGGAGATGAGGGGACTCGAACCCGTGACCCCCGCGATGCGAACGCCACGGCGTAGGTGTCAGCGGGTGCCGTCCGGTGCCATTGTAAGCACGTATCAGGCCGTTCAGGGCCTCTACCATACCAGCCCGTGACGGCCTATTCCGGCCAGTCCGTTAGCACTCCGTTAGCAAAACGGTCCAGCCGGTCGTCGTTGCATCTGCCGGCGGCGACTGCCTGCTGACGCCAGGACGAGGGACAGTCGGCGCACGGTCGGCCCGGCCAGTGTCGAGGGTAGGTATACGTAGGGCCGCGTGGGTAACAGGATGGGTGCCACCACGGTGGCGGTGAGCTGGCCACAAGCATCTACTGCAGTGGGCGACAGCCCTCGCCCTTTGGGCATGTCGCGGTCGAATGGAGGACCGTCAGATGCATCGAGTTCGGATCGGTTCACGGACAACATTCGCGGCCGCGCTCGCGGCACTGATGTTCGCGGCTCTTGCTCCCGCCCACGCTGCGGCTGCAACTCGCCCGACAACGGCCGATGTCGAGATCGGCTATGAAT
>JACCVQ010000103.1 GCA_013698095.1 Chloroflexota bacterium | reverse complement strand
CGCCCGCACAGGTCAGCCGACGAGGCGGAGATTCCAGAACGCGACCGCGGCGCCCACCCCGGCCAGCGCGACCGTCTCCCAGATCCAGCGCGGATCCCGGCGCCGCGACGGCGTCACCGCATGGAGCGTGTCCCACAGGTAGAACAGGAACATCAGCAGCGCCGGCCCGATCAGGCGCGGGATCCCCATCGCCCGGATGGCGGCCGCCCCGACCGCGATGGCCGCCGCGTACGTGGCGGCCGCCCACAACGCCTCGCGAACGCTCGTGGATCGAAGGGCCGCCGCTCGATAGCCGAGGAAGCCGGCGATCCCCGCGTCGGCGAGTGCGAGGACGGCGAGATCGCCGATCGGAAGTGCCACGGTCGGCGCACCAGGCGGCCCGGTGCCGGCGATCCCACCGGGCACGATCGCGGCCACCCCGACGAATGCGACGAGGGCCACGACCAGGATCGCCATGAGGGTCCGGATCCGATCGTCGGCGGTCGGGCCCTGGACGGCACGCGCCATCGCCGACTCGATCGCAAGAGCCCGGTCGATCAGGATGCCGGCCGCGACCAGGGCCGGGACGACGCCGAGCCCGGCCGGGACCAGGCGCATCGCGCCAAGACAGCCGATCGCCGCGATCGCCGGCAGGAACAGCGACTCGATCGGCACGCCGGATCCTGAACCGGACGCGTCGTCGTCGGCCAGGATCCGGAAGGTCCCGACGACGACCGCCGCCAGGAGCAGGATCGCGACAAGCCAGACAAGCGGGCCGCTGAGGACCACGGCCATCGCGACGACCGCCGTGGCCACGATGACGAGGTCGCGCCGGCCGGCGGCGCCGCCTGGACGGCCGTCGACACGGGCCGTGGCGAGGTGGCGGAAGAGCCGGCCCGGCGCTGCCCGCGCGGCCCGTGACGCGGTGGACGGTGACGGCGTCATCGCGCCGGATGGTACGCGCTCCGGCTGGCTCGCGGAAGGGGTCCTGAGCGCGAGGGTCGCCGAGTGTCAGGCGCCGATGCGGTCGGGCTTGGCCGCCACCCACGCCAGGAGGTCGGCTCGGGAGCGGGTGTTCAGGACGTCGGCCGGGGTGACCCAGCCACGCCGGGCCTGGGCGACCCCCCAGCGCGTGTCGTCGAGCTCGCGGGTGTGGTGGGCATCGGAGTCGATCGTGAGGATGCATCCGACGGAGACCGCCCGGCGAGCCCGCTCGGCCGACAGGTCGAGTCGGTGGGGCGAGCCGTTCACCTCGAGGGCGGTGCCGTTGGCGGCGGCCGCGGCGTAGACGGCCTCCCAGTCGAGGTCGAGGTCGTCTCGGGTCTGGATCATCCGGCCGGCGGGATGGGCCACGATGTCGACGTGCGGGCTGCGGATCGCGTTCATCGTCCGGCGTGTCAGCTCGGCACGCGGTTGACGCCGGGCGACATGAACGGACGCCACCACAACGTCGAAGCGGGCAAGGAGCTCGTCGTCGTAGTCGAGCTCGCCGTCGGCGCGGACCTCGAGCTCGCAACCGTGGAGGAGCCGGAAGCCCTCGAGCGGGGTCTCCGGCGGCGCCGTGCCGGCGGCCTCCTCCGCGGCGAACCGCTTGTTGAGCGCCGCGATGATCGCCCGCTCCTCCTCGACTCGTTCGGGTGTCAGGCCGTTGGCGATCGCCAGCGAGCGGCTGTGGTCGGTCAGGACCTGGTAGGCGTAGCCGCGCCGCCGGGCTGCCTCGGCCATGACCTCGATCGGCTGGCTGCCGTCGCTCCAGTCGCTGTGACTGTGACAGTCGCCGCGCAGGTCCGCCTTCGTGATGAGTGGTGGCAGCGTCCCGGCCTGGGCCGCTTCGATCTCGCCCTGGTCTTCGCGCAGCTCGGGCTCGATGAACGGCAGCTCGAGAAACGCGTAGGCGTCCGCCTCGGTGGCGAACGTCCGGAGCTCGGCGTCCGCGCCCGTGAGCGGTTCGCCGTCCTCGCCGATCCGCAGGAAGCCGTGCTCGGACAGGCTCCAGCCGCGATCCCGAGCCCGGGCCCTGAGCTTGACGTTGTGCTCCTTGCTGCCGGTGAAGTGGATCAGGTACGTGCCGGCCGTCCCGGGCGGCATCACCATCAGGTCGACCTGCGGGCCGCGGATCATCCGGATCGCGGACTTGTGACCGCCCCGGGCGACGATGTGGTCGACCGTTCCGAGGTCGGTGAAGCGATTCATCAGGGCCGTCGGATTGGCTGTCTCGGCGAGGAGGTCGAGGTCACCGATCGACTCCTTGCGGCGGCGGTAGGACCCGGCCGGCTGGATCGAGTCGACGCCCGGGACCTGGCCGAGGAGCTCGACGAGGCTGGCGATGTGCTCCTCCGCCTGGTGGAGGTACATCCGTCGCGGAGGCTGCGTTTCGAGCCGGGTGATGCCCTCGAGAATCAGCTTCTCGGTCCGCTCCGACAGGCCGCGGACATCCCGGATCCGCTGGCCCTCGGCAGCCGCCTTCAGGTCGTCCATCGTCGCGATCCCGAGCTCCTCGTGGAGTTGCCGGACGGTCTTGGGGCCGAGGCCCGGGATCTTCAGCAGGTCGACGAGGCTGGCCGGGACCTCGGTCCGGAGCTGCTCCAGGAACAACATCCGGCCGGTGGTCACGAGCTCCGTGATCTTGTCACTGATGGCCTGGCCGACGCCACTGACCTTGGGCGGGTCGCCCGCGCGGTACGCCGCCACCAGGTCGATCGGGCTGCGCCCGATCGTGTCCGCCGCCCCGTGATAGGCGATCGTCTTGAAGGCGATCTCGCCCTTGACCTCGAGGATGTCGCCGATCTCATGGAAGACGCGGGCGAGGTCGCCGTTGGTCAGGTCGGCGGCTTCATCGGCGGCCTCGTCCGCATGGAGCTCGGCGTGCACGACAGCCACGTCCGCGTCGGCATGGGAACGGGTGGCCGGGCGCTCGGCGGGCATCGGCCGATGGTAGCGCGGGTTCGGGTCGATCCTCGTTCGTCGGTTCGATCGCGGCCTCTGGGTGGCGCCGCCGGCCGGTCATGCACCGAGTGGGTCAACCAACGGCTGGACCACCGTTCGGACGACGCCTCATGCGCTGAGCGCATCGGAGCTCGGCCGGAGGCGCGAATCACGTCCGTGGTGGGTCGAGGCGGACCGTCCAGACGTCCCTTCAGACAGTCAGTGCAGCAATCGCGCTTGGCCGGTCGAGCCGCGGGTCGGTTCGTCGCGCCTCAATGGCGTCGCCGGCGGCCAACCATCGGGAACGGACGACTCGCTCCTCCGCTGGTTCGGTCACCCGGCGCCCGAAACGGGCGTTCCGAGCGCTACGCGGCGACGACCCGATCGCGACCGGCGCGCTTGGCGTCGTACAGGGCCCGATCGGCCTGGGCGATCGTGGCCATGATCGCCTCGTCCGGATCCTCGGCCACGGCCGCCCCGACCGACACGCTGACGTGGTCCACCCCGAAGCGGTCGAGGTCGAGCTGGCCAACGGCCGCCCGCACGCGCTCGCCGACCTCGACCGCGACCGCGAGGGTCGGGTTTCGGAGCAGGACCGCGAACTCCTCGCCGCCGTAGCGAGCCGGGACGTCGTCCTCGCGGACGGCGCCGACAATCGCCCCGGCGACCGCCCGCAGGACCTCGTCACCCACCTGGTGGCCGTGCGTGTCATTCAGGGCCTTGAACCTGTCGATGTCGACCATGAGAACGCCGACGCTGTCCTCGGCCCGGCGACGCCGGGCGAGGAGGGCGCAGAACTCGTCGAAATAGCGCCGGTTCGGCAGGCCGGTCAGGCCATCGGTCGAGGCGCGCGCCTCGGCCTGGCGGTGGGAGTACGCCCGCGACAGGGCGGCCGACGCCTCGACCGACGCGCCGGCGAGAAGGCGGTGAGCGGCAGCCGGCCAGGCCCCGGCGGTTCGGCGCGAGATGAGGAGGGCACCGATCATGCCGCCATCGGTCGAGAGCGGCGCCACGAGGGTGTGGCGCAGGCCGAACACGGACCGCGCCCGGCGGGCGATCCGCTCGGCGACAAGGCGGTCCGGGTCCGTCTCGCGGTCGTGACCCGTCCGCCCGGCGATCGCGTTCAGTCCGAAGTCGCGGGTCGCCTGGATGGCCTGACTGAGATCCGCGGCCGGGCTCCCCGCGGGCATTCGCCGACCGCTCCGGCGCGGCCCGCCGGCGGTGCTGGCGACCGCGGTCACGGCGAGGCTGGGCCGCATCGACGGCGGGAGGTCGGTGGCGCGCCGATCCCCTGCCCCGGCCTCGATTGGAACCTGCACCGGGTCGCTGCCGACGACATCGACCGCGATCGGATCCTCGAGGTCGCCGATCGGGAACAAGGTCGAGGACGTGGAGCCGCCGGTCCGGGCGTTGACGAGGGTCGCCTCGAGGATCCGTGCGTCGGGCCGGCGCCGGACGATGACGATGTGATCCGCGTCCGTCCCCGATCCGAGCTCCTCGACGATCGCGCCGAGGATCGCATCGGGCGAGATGGACCGCGACAGGCCCTGGAGGATCCGGGCGAAGCTCTCGGCCTCTTGGCGCCGCCCCGCTTCGAGGTCGCGAACGGCGAATCGGTGACGGACTGCGGCCGCCCCGAGCACCACGAGGAGGACGGCCAGGAGCCAGTCCATGAGAGTGGTCTCGCCGGCGAGCCGGATCGCGACGATCAGGCCGAGTCCCACGAACGCCCCGGCGAAGACGCGCCAGGAGCGGCGGATCCGAGGATCCTCCGCTCCGGCTGACGTTCGGCGTTCGATCGGTGGCGTCACGTTCTCTGGTGAGGATGGCGGCCGGATGGGCCTCACCGCAAGCCACGCGGCGGTGGACCTTCGGCGACGCGCTCGCGGGACTCTCGGCGGGTCAATCCTCGGGAGCAACCGGCGGGCGACGTGGGGCCCGCTTTACCCGATACAGCCCGGCGTCGGCGACGGCGATCATCTCGGCCGAGGTCCGGCCATCGACCGGGAACGTGGCCGCTCCGACCGAGATCCCGACCGGGACCAATCGCTCGGCACATCGGGACTACGTCGCCGGAATGCCCTCGTCCGCCCGAGCCCGGATCGGAGCGCGGTCCGGCTGGTTGCCGCGAATGGTCGGGTGGCCGGCGGCTCGCCAGGCGGGGACGCCGCTCGCGACCCACGACACGTCGTCGAAGCCACCGGCCCGGAGGATCGACGCCGCCACGCTCGCCCGCAGGCCGGAGGCGCAGATCGTCGCGAGCGGGCGGTCGCGGGGAAGCTCGGCAAGGCGGTCCGGCAGGGAGCCGGCAGTGATGTGGACGCTTCCCGGAATGTGGCCCGTCTCGTATTCGCTGGCCTGGCGCACGTCGATGACGAGGGGCGCGACGCGCGGGTCGTCGCGATCCAGCCGCGCAGCGAGTTCGTTGACGTTCAGCCGTCCGCTCGATTCGAGCCCGCCGCCGCCGTCGGCCCACGTCCCGAAGCCGCCGCGCAGATACCCCACGACCGAACCCTCCACGCCGATTCGGAGGGACTGCCGGATCGCCTCGTCCCAATCGGCCGGCCGCTCCAGGACCAGAACCAGCGGCCGGTCCGGCTCCACGACCCAGCCGAGCCACGTCCCGAACGATGGACCGAGCGGGATCGACTGCGAGCCCGGCGCGTGGCTCACGGCGTGGTCGGCGGCCGGCCGCAGGTCGAGGAGCAGCGCCCCACCGGCGAGCGCGCTGCGCGTCTCGTCGAGGGCGAGCGGGCGCGGCTCGGGGACACCGCCGCCGAGGAGGGCCGGCCCGGCCTGGTTCGTCGGGCGCATCCGGGCGAAGTAGCGCGGCACCGCAGGCTGGCCCCGAAGCAGACGCTTGACGAACAGCTCGACGTCGGCGATCTGGACGAGGGCGTTGTGGCGTCGCTCGTAGCCGATGGTCGTGGACGGGGTCGAGGCAATTCCCGTGGCGCACAGCGAGCCGGCGCCGTGGGTCGGGTGGACCGCGACATGATCCTCATGAGGGAGGATGACCTTGTGGAGGGAGCGGTACATGTCGTAGGCGTACGCCTCGGCGTGGTCGTCGCCGAGCAGGTCCGTCCGACCGACCGCGCCGACGAGCAGCGAGCCGCCGCTGAACAGGATCGCCGGGTCGACGCCGCGGCCCGTGTCGGCGACCGCGTAGGCCACGTGCTCGGGCGTGTGACCGGGCGTGTCACGGCTCATGAAGCGCAGCGCCCCCACCTCGAACATGTCGCCATCGTGGACCGGTCCGTGCTCATGGCGGAGCTCGGCCCCGGCGCCGATGACGTGCCGCGCGCCGGTCAGGGCGGCGAGCTCGCGGCCGCCGGACACGTAGTCGTTGTGGAGGTGGGTCTCGACGACGTGGCTGATCCGGACGTCGGCCGCGCGGGCCGCCGCGAGGTAGACGTCGATGTCGCGGCGGGGATCAACGACCGCGGCGACACCGGCGGTCTCGTCGGCGATCAGCGTCGAAAGATGGCCAAGACCCTCGACCCGGAACTGGCGGATCAGCATGGCCCGAGGCTACACCGCCGGTGCCGCGGACCGTGGGCTCGCGACATCGGGCTCCGCTCGCCGATCCTCATTGGGCGGTCCTACGCGGACGAGCGGCCAACGACTCGGAAAACCGCCTCGATTACATCCGCCACATCCCGATCGGTCAGACGCGCCGAGAGTGGAAGGCTCAGCGTTTGCCGCCCGACTCGCATCGAGTGCGGATAGTCATCGGGCTTCCACCCGTATCGCTGCTCGTAGAAGGGATGTTCGGGGATGCTCATGTAGTGCACGCCCACCCCGATACCCTGGGCCGTCATGCCCTCAAGGACTTCATCGCGGGTGATGCCTGCGTCGGCCTCGTCGATCTGGATTGTGTACAGGTGATATCCATGACGGGTCTCCGGTGCCGGTTCAGCAGGCCGGAGCAACGGAAGGCCGGCGAATGCCTCCTGGTACCGGTTCCAGACCGCCTGTCGCCGGACCCAGTTTTCCTCGAGACGTTCGAGCTGGTGCAGCCCGATGGCCGCCTGGAGATCCATCATGTTGTACTTGAAGCCGGCCTCGACGATCTGGTAGTGCCGGTAACCCTCGTCGCTGAAGCGCTTCCAGGCGTCCTGGGACATGCCGTGAAGGGCGAGGATCCTGACGCGGGCGATGTCGCTTTCCAGCCGGGTCAGGATCATTCCGCCCTCGCCGGTTGTGAGATTCTTCGTCGCGTAGAAGCTGAAGCAACCGAACGCGCCGAACAAGCCGGCCTTCCGCCCGTGATACTCGGTCTCGACGGCGTGGGCACAGTCCTCGATCATCGTTAAGCTGAACCGGTCCACGAGCGGCTCGATGTCGTCCATCTCGCATGGCCGGCCTGCGAAGTGGACGGGCACGATCGCGCGAGTGCGGTCGGTGATCCGGGCAGCAAGGTCGGATGGATCGATGTTCATCGAGGTCGGGTCGATGTCGGCAAGAATCGGGGTCGCCCCCGTGTGGATGATCGCGTTGACGGTCGCGCCGAATGTCAAGGACGGGGCGATGACTTCGTCGCCGGGTCCGACGCCCGCGGCAAGAAGGCTCAGGTGGAGCGCGGCGGTGCAGGAGTTGACGGCGGCAGCGTGCGAGGCGCCCTTGTACTCGCGAAATTGCTGTTCGAAACGAGCAACCTTCGGGCCCGTCCCGAGCCAGGCCGCCCGCATGCTGGCGACGACCTCGTCGATCTCCGCCTCCTCGATCTGCGGCGCTCCAAAGACGAGGAAGTCCTCGCGCGCACGGACGGGCGTCAGGACGGCTTCGGGAGATCGGCGACTCACGCCGCTATCCTAGCGCGGGCGGGACCCGGCACGCCGCTCGCGCCCGACCCGGCCGTTGTGGGATGTGGGGAGCCGATGCAGATCGCGATCATGGGCACGCGCGGCGTGCCGGCTGCCTACGGGGGCTTCGAAACCTTCGCCGAAGAGCTCGGCGCCCGGTTGGTGGAACGCGGTCACGAGGTCACGGTGTACGGGCGCCGGCACGTCGTGCCCGCCCACGTGCAGCGCCATCGGGGCATTCGGCTTCGCGTGCTGCCCACGATTCGCCACAAATATTTCGACACCGTCGCTCACACGGCCCTGTCGGTCGTCGATGGCCTGTTCCGCCGATTCGACGTGGTACTCATCTGCAATAACGCAAACGCCCCGTTCGCGCTCGTTCCGCGTCTGGCCGGTGCCACGGTGGTGCTCAACGTCGACGGCCTGGAGTGGAAGCGGGGGAAGTGGAGCGCGCTAGGTCGCTGGTACTACCAGGCCTGTGCCTGGCTGGCTCCCAAGCTGCCGATCGTTCTCGTGACGGACGCCAAGGTCATCGCAGACTGGTATCTGCAGCGATATCGGCGCACGACCCAGGTAATCCCATACGGCAGCGATGCGCGGCGACTCCAACCCGGCCCTGCCCTGGCGTCTCTCAAACTGGAGCCCGGTCGCTATCTCCTGTACGTGAGTCGGCTCGAGCCGGAGAACAATGCGCATGTCGTCATTGCCGCCTATCGCGAGGCGGGCGGGTTGGAAGGGCTGGGGGTTCCGCTCGTGATCGTCGGTGACGCTCCCTATGCCACCGACTATAAGGCCGGCCTGGTGCGAGCAGCCCAGCAAACTGCCGGGATCATGCTGACCGGGTACGTCTTCGGAGACGGATATGCAGAGCTGCAATCGAACGCGCTCGCCTACGTCCAGGCGACAGAGGTCGGCGGCACGCATCCGGCACTGGTGGAAGCGATGGGTCGCGGGGCCATGATCGTCGCCAACGACGTCCCGGAGCATCGCGAGGTTCTGGCCAATACGGGGCGCTACTACGCGCGGAACGACGAGACCTCACTCGCAAACGCCCTCATCGACGTGGTCGCCGAGCCCCTTGTCAGGGCGGAGATGGGCGCCCTCGCTGCCGAGCGCGCACGAATGCTCTTCTCATGGGATCGCGTCGCCGCCGAGTACGAAGCCCTCTTCGTCACGAACCGAGGCGCCTGACGGCTGTCTCGGCCCGGCCTGGACTGCGACGAGCCAGCCGACCGTCGCCCAAAACAGCAGATTGAAGGGATAGGCGTCCAGCATCGGGCCGCTGAACCCCGACATCGTCGTCAGCACGAGAAGGCCGAGCCCGATCAGGGCCACCTCCGTGTTTCGCGCGAAGGCCCGTCGGCACTCGCGGAGGGCTACGGCGAGGATCGCCAGGATCAGGGCCAGTCCGACGAGACCGAGCTCGAGTGCAGCCTTGAGGTACAGCGAGTGCGGATTGAAGTTCCGATCGCCCGTCCCCTGGTAGAGCCGACCAAAGCCGTCGCCCGCGGAGCTTGTCCCGTATCCCACCAGGGGACGCTCAGCGATCGCCTGCAGGCCCTCGGACCAGTACTCGAAGCGGAAGCGAAGGGAGCGATCGTCGAGGGGATTCGGCAGCGCATCCTGTGGGACGGGCCCGAGCGACGAAATCGCGGCGGATGGAATTGCCCCGGCGCCCTGCGGCTCGGCCGGGGCAGTGGTCGGAACCACGGACCTGGCCGTGAAGAACACCGCCAGTCCAAGCGCGAGGGCGACGGGCGCGAACCTTAGCGCGGATCGGATTCGTTCGGCCATCGGCGGCGATGCGAGCACCACCGCGCCGAACGCAGCGACTGCCGCCAAGATATTCGCTCGCGTCAAGGTGAGCCCCAGCGCAACGGCGGCGACCACGGCGACACCGACGTACCGGACATCGCGCGTGCGGGCAAGGACCGTCGCGACAACGGCCACGGCTGCGCCGAGAATCCCGAGGTGGAATGGCCCGGGCGTCGGGGCGAACGCGCGGAGCACCGGGCCGGAACGGAAGCTCAACGGCGACGTGCCGGACGTGTTCATGATGTCGAGCTCGATCGGCAACGGGCTCATGGCCTGACGGATCGACCACAGGAAGGCGGCGATGCTCCCGATGACCACGATCCGGAAGAAACGCGCGGAGTCTCTGGTGGTGGAGAAGCGGACGATCGGATACGCCAGCATCATGAAGGCCGTCTTCCGGAACCCCTCCAGCCCGACGAGCGGACTCGGAACGTTCGGGTTGAAGATCTCGACGAGTGCGAGCAGGAAGTAGGCGGCGAGCAGACCGTCGAGGAGATGGAACCGGACGCTCTGGCGCACCTGCCAAGCCCGCCAGACTGTGAACGCGAAGAGTCCGACGAGGACGACGTCCAGGCCGGCAGCGTAAACTGGCGCCCGGACGAGGGCGCGGGCGAGACCAGTCCACTCGCCGAGGACGATCACGAGGGCAAGGATCGTGGTCGGTGACAGCGTGGTCCTTGACAGCGTGGTAACGCCGGCTCTCATCCCGTCGGGTCGGGTGGGTCGGACGTCTGGGCGAGCGACGAACACCCCGTCAAACGGTGGGACGACTGAGCATTGGGTGCACGCGGTGTCGCAGGGATCAGATGGATATCATTCAAGGGCATGACTCCAAGCATGGTATCGACCGGTGGGTCCTCCGGTTGGCGTGCGGCGCGAGCCGCCCAGCTCCCCGATGCCGGTGGCTGACTCCGGGCCACCCCGGCGCTTGCGTCGAATCCGTCACGGCATCGCCGACGTCCTTGGCGGCGCCGTCACGGCTGTTCCCGGTCGTACCGGGAGCATCCTGCGCGTCACGTACTTTCGTGCTCGGGGCGCTCAGATCGGGCAGCGAGTGCGAATCGACTCGTTCGTCCAGATCGACGCGCCGGACAGGGTCCGGATCGGCGACGACACGTGGATCGATCGGAGTGCGATTCTCATCGCCGGAGAGGCGCGGCCGGGTCGCGAGACGCGGTCCGTCGGCGACGCCGATCGAGTCGCGGCAGGCCGAATCGAGATTGGCCGCCGCTGCCATGTGGGACCCTTCACGATCCTGAGCGGGATGGGCGGGCTATCGCTGGCCGACGACGTCACTCTGTCGGCAGGGACCAAGGCGTACTCGCTCTCGCATCACTTCCGCTCATGGTCGCGGCCCGACGACGACAGCGTCGTCTTCGGGTCAATGGGACCCGACGCGAACCAATCGATGCTGCAGGGTCCTGTCGTATTGGAGCGCAGCGTCGGTGTGGGTGCCGACGTCCTCATCCTGCCGGGCACAACTATCGGCGAACGTTCCTTCGTGCGGCCGCGTGCCGTCGTCCGCGGGTCGTGGCCGGCGAGATCCCTTCTCGGTGGGGACCCTGCCGTGCGAGAAGGCGATCGCTACGGAGTGGCGATCGCTGCTGACGATGCCTGATCGCCTGCCCCGGCGACTGCTTCATGTCCCGTCGGCAGATTGGAATCCATCACAGGTCCGGGCTGCGCTCAGGGGGCGGGATCCTTCGGGGATGCCGGTCGGGCGCCTCGAGGCAGTGGCCGAACGTGAGCTTGGAATTCCTGTCATCGCTTTCGGTTCCGCGCGGTCGGCGATCGCCGCCGTGCTCCAGGCGGCCAAGCCGACGTCCGGCCGCGTCGTCCTCCCGGCCTACACCTGCGTTGCGGTGCCCAACGCCCTGCAATCGGCGGGCGTCCGGCGCGTCTGGGTCGACATCGCCGGGCCCAACCTGGATCCGGACCTCACTGCCGCAGCGCTATCCCCCGGTGACGGGCTGATCGCCCAGCACACCTACGGCGTGCTCGTCCGGCCGGGCCTCATCGCGGACGCGCGTCGGCGAGGCGCGTTCGTGATCGAGGACCGGGCTCACCGGTTCGACGGGGCCGACATCGAGGGCGACGCGGTCGTCTACTCGCTCGAGCACAGCAAGGTTGTCAGCGGCGGCCAGGGCGGGCTGGTCTGGGTCCGCGACCCCGCGCTCGCGGCCGAGGTCGGCAGGATCAAGGACCGGACCGCGCCGGTCGGTGATCGGGCCGCTCGCCAGATCCTACGAACCTCGGCGCTTCAGTCCGGTCTTGCCCGCCTCGGCCCTCGATCCCGAGTCAACGGCCTGGCGAGGCGCCTCGCCTTGCGGCTCCCCTATCTGTCCGCGCCGGCACAGACGGCGGATGAGCTCGCAGGTCACGGCGTCCGGTTGACCGCGCTGCATCCGGCGCTCGCGGAGATCGCGATCGCGAGCGTGGCCCGTTCCGGTCGAACGATTGACCATCGTCGCTCGATCGCCGACCGCTATCGGGCTCGGCTCGGCGAACTTGTTCCAGCATGGCTCGGCGCCGAACTGGCGCTCGTGCGCATGCCGGTCCTCGTCGACGACGCCGACGCCGTCACCGCTCGATTGCGTCGCTCCGGGTGGGACGTAGGACCTCGCTGGTTCAACGCCCCGGTCCACCCCCGCGGCAGCATCTCCGATTACCAGCCCGGCACCGCCCCCAATGCGGAAAAGCTGGCGTCGACCGTCCTCACGCTGCCGACCCATCCCCTGATCGATGCGACAACGGCGGATCGCCTTGCCGATGCGGTGCTCGCGGCGAGCGCTTCGTGACAGGAGGCCGGCTGGCCGCCAGTTTCGGTCTGGGTCCGACGGCGATCCTGCTCGTGGCCCGGGTCATCGCGCTGGGCACTGGCCTGGTGGCCGTTTTCGCGTCGGCTCGCCTCTACGGAGCGGACGGGCGGGGAGTCATCGCGGCGTTCGCCGTGCTCCAGTTCCTGGCGGCGACGGGTCTCGCTCTGGGGTCCGGATCGGGAGCCTTCCTCGCCGCCCATCGGAGCTCGCATGCACCGGTGCTGGTCGGGAGCGGCGTCGTCACCCTGGCCGCGGGCCTCGGGGTCCTCGCATCGGTCCTGGCCGCCGCGGCCTGGATCGCCGGGCTCTGGACTGTGGCCGTGCCCGGGACAACCGCCGCCGTCGCGATCGCCCTCGGGGTCGCAGTCGCGGGCCAGTACCTTGTCCTCGGAGGAAGCCAGATCGCGATGGGCGCGGGCAGCACCGGGCGAACGGCGGTGGGCTGGATCCTGGGGCCGCTCGTGATGCTCATGTCCGTCGGGATCGCGGCGATCCTGGCCCTAGGTGTCGCCGACTTCCTGATCGTCCAGTCGGCCGCGTGGCTCCTTGCCGGGCTTGGGTTCGTCGTCATCGCCGGTCACGGCGCAATGCCCTCACTAACGGCAGCTCGGGATCTCCTCCAGCTCGGCAGCGGCGCAGCGGTCGGCGACCTGACCAATGCCCTGTCCTACCGGCTCGACGTCCTGCTCGTCGTCTGGCTGGCCGGTTCCGCGGCCGCGGGCGTGTACAGCCTGGCGACGCAATTGATGGAACCCTTGTGGTTGCTCGCGACGTCCGCGGCGGGTGGCCTATTGATCGGGTTCCGGAACCAGGACGCCGCAACCCGTGCCGCAAGCACCGCTCGGGCCGGCGTCCGCGTCGCGCTCCTGACGGCTGCCGGCGTCGGCGGGGTACTCCTGCTCCTGCCGATCGTCTCGTCGCTCGCGGGACCCGACTTCGAGGGGACATTCGCAATCGGCGTCGCGCTGGCGCCCGGCATCGTGCTGCTGGCCATCGCCAAGGTCTTCGCTGCCTACCAGACCGCCCTCGGGCGCCTCTGGCTCGGCAGCGTCATCGCGACGATCGCCGTGGCGATCGCGATCGTCGGCGGGCTGATCCTCATCCCAGGAGTGCAGGGCCTGGGTGCCGCCATCGCGGCCACGATCAGCTACGGGGTGGCCTGCATCCTCTGGCTGGTCGCCTTCCGCGGGTACCGCTCGGCCGATGCAGAGATCAACCGGCAGGCCAGCGACCGCGGACTGGTCAAGCCGTGAACGACCTCCGCGTGGCCCACGTCGTTCGCGACCACGGCGGACTGACCGAACCGTTCATCCACCACCGTCTCCTCGCCTCGGCCGGACTCCCGGCCGCCGAACTCTGGACGGAGCGGACGAGCGGCGGCTCACCCTTGCCGGTGCGCCAGGTCGACCTTCCGCGCATGGCCCCAGGATCGCTCACCGACCGAGCCTTCCACCGCGTCCCGGTCATCGGACCCCCTCTGGCCGCCGGTTACCGGAACGCGGAAGTGGCCTTTGCTCCGAGCGTGATCCACGCCCACTACGCCACGACCGGCTATCTGATCGGAGAGACCACACATACTCCCCTGGTCGTCAACACGTACGGCTTCGACGTCACGATCCTCTCCCGGCGCCGTCTCTGGCGGCGTGCCTACCGTCGTCTCGCGGATCGGGCGGCAGCCATCATCGTCGAGGGTCCGACGATGGCGGATTCCGCGAGGGCGCTCGGATTCCGGTCCGACCGCGTCGTGATCATCCCGATCGCTGCGGGTCTTGGATCGATCGAATTCCGGGCGACCGTTCCCGTCGCGCCCCTCCGGTTGCTTGCCTGCGGCCGCTTCGTGGAGAAGAAGGGCCATGATCAGGCGATCATGGCCTTCGCTCGACTCGCCCCTGAGCTGCCCGCAGATTCCGAGCTCGTCATCATCGGCGACGGGCCCCTTCGCCCCGACCTCGAGCGCCTCGCTCTGGCTCAATCGAGCGCGGGCTGCATACGTTTCACCGGCGCAGTGCCGCGCCCGGCATTCCTGGACGAGCTCCGCCGATCCCACCTGTTCCTCGCGCCATCGAGGACGGCTCGCAACGGCGATGGCGAGGGAGGTGCGCCGACGACGATTCTCGACGCGCAGGCCGTCGGCGTGCCGGTCGTCGCCTCGACTCATGCGGACATCCCGTACCTCGTGGCAGACGGCACGACGGGATTCCTCGCCCGCGAGGGCGACGTCGCGTCGCTCGTCCACACGATCCGCCGCGCACTCGAGGCGCGCCCGCAATGGCTGGGCCTCACGCAGGTCGCGCGGCGCGCCACCCTCGACCGCAACGGAGACGACACCGTGCGCCGCCAGCTTCTGGATCTGTACGCGCGGGTCCTGGCCACCCAGAGAACGTCGCGATGAAGCTCGTTGCATTCCCGTATCACGACTGGCGCAAGGCTGATGCCGAGGGGCACCGGTGGCGCGATATCCACTTGATCGATGCCTTCGCGACGCACCCCGACGTCGAGCGGATTCTCGTAATAGATCGCCCCGTCTCGTTGGCTGAACGGCTGGCCGGCCGCGGCCCGGATTTCGTTCGAGGCATGGAGGTCGCTCGGCGAACGACCAGAGCGTCCATCGCCCGGATCACGAACGTCGCCGAGCGGATCGATGTCCTTGACATCCATGTTCCCGACGTCCTGGGTCCCATCGTCAGCCGCCGCGCGTGGTGGTTCCGGACATTCGCGGACGCCCGAGTCATCGACCACATACGTTGGGCCGTGGCCGAACTGGGCATGGATCGTCCACACGCGGTTGCCTGGTTGCCGACCGTCGCGCCGGCGCTCGGGGCGCTCGGTCCAGAGGCCGTCCTGTTCGACTCACTCGATAACTGGATGATCCATCCGGGCCTTCGACGTCATGCCACCCTGGCAGCGGCGGGCTACTCCGCGATCCTTCCGTCAGCGACGGCTGTTGTCGCCTCAGCCCCAGCGTCGAGGGACGTCCTGCGCCAGTGGGCTTTGGAGGTCGAGGTTATTCCGAACGGAGTGGATCCGGCCGCTTTCGCGGAGGCCCCGCCCCGGCCATCGGACCTGCCGCCGGGGCCAGTCGTGGGATACGCAGGAAGCCTGGCCGTTCGGATCGACGTTGCCTTGGTGGTCGAGGTCGCCCGCGCCATGCCGGATGTCTCTTTCGTATTCATCGGCCAGGTGCTTCAGTCGTCGGCGATCGAGCCGATGCGACACGTCCCGAACATCCATCTGTTGGGCGACAAGCATTACGCTTTTCTCCCAGCCTATCTCGCCCACTTCGACGTTGCGTGGATCCCACACGTGGTGGGCGCCGGCGAGTCAGGAGGCGACCCGATCAAGATGTACGAGTACTGGGCCGCTGGTCGCGAAGTCGTCGCCAGCCGCATCGATGGCCTCGACCGCTGGGCGGACCGCCTTCACCTGTTGGATGACGGCGCTCACGCCGTCGCCCTCATTCGCGGGCTGCTGACAGACACGGTCCAGGCGAAGCGGGCCACGGTCCCGCCCGACCGGACGTGGGACGCGATTGCCGGCAGGCTGCTCTCCCTTCTTGCGAGTGCGCCATGAGCGAGACACCGGGACTGGCGACGCGCTACACGCAGCGGCTGATCCGCCGTGTGAAGGGCGATCCCGACTACCGGATCGAGTCGAACCTGGCCCCCGGTGACCTTGTCGAGGTGCTGATGCGGCGCGGGAAGGAAGCCGTGCGGGGTCGATGGCTTCGGCGCACGTTCGGCGCGTCAGATGGGCTTGTCCTCGCCGGTCGGCGCATCATCGTCAGGAACGGGCGGAGGATTCGGGTCGGCCGCACCATCCTCATCGGCGACGACGTGATTCTAGACGCCCTGTCGACCGATGGGATCACCCTCGGCACGAACGTGACGATCGGTCGAGGCTCAACCCTTCAGTGCTCAGGCGTCCTCGCCCGCCCAGGCGTCGGGATCCAGATCGGCGACCGGACCGGTCTGAATGAGTACTGTCACCTCGGGGGACAGGGTGGGCTCAAGATCGGTTCGGACGTCATATTCGGCCCGGGAGTCCGCGTCTTCACGGAGAACCACCGGTTCGACGACACCGATCGGCCCATTCGACTGCAGGGCGAGGTTCGCGCGCCCGTCGTCATCGGCGACAACTGCTGGATCGGCGCGGGCGTCGTCATCCTGGCCGGGGTGACGATCGAGTCCGGCGCGGTGGTCGGGGCCGGGTCTGTGGTCACTCGAGACGTTGGCGCGGGCGTCGTCGTCGTCGGGAATCCTGCCAGAGAGGTCAGGGACCGAGTCCCAAGCCGCTCGTGATCCGCCGGTCGATCAACGTCCTGCCAGCATGGCCGGCACCGTCCGCAACATGATCTTCAGGTCAAGCCAGAGGGACCAGCGATCGATGTAGTTCAGGTCGAGCGCAACCCACCGGTCGAATTCCGGGTCCTGGCGCGCCTCGACCTGCCAGAGACCCGTGATCCCGGGCTTCATCGACAGCCGGCGGCGGTGCCAGATGTCGTACTCGGCGACCTCACGAGGCAGCGGCGGACGCGGCCCGACGAGGCTCATCTGGCCGACGAGGACGTTCCACAGCTGGGGCAGCTCGTCGAGACTGGTCTTGCGCAGGATCCGGCCGGTCCGCGTCAGGCGCGGATCGTCGTCGAGCTTGAAGGCGTGACCGCTCAGGACGTTCCGCTCGAGCAGCTCTGCCAGGCGATCCTCTGCGTCGAGCGCCATCGTCCGGAATTTCACGACGGGGAACGGCCGGAGATTCAGACCGACCCGCTCCTGGCGGAAGAGGATCGGGCCGCCGTCGACGACCCGGATCCAGATCGCGATCAGACCCAGCCACGGCGACAGGACCACGAGGCCCATGGTCGCACCGACGATGTCGACCAGGCGCTTGACGAAGAGAGCCACCGCATGGTCCGGGCCACGGACCAGCGAGAGCACCTCGATCCCGTCGAAGTCCTCGAGCCGGCCGCCGGTGATCATCGGGGCGGCGCCGTCGAGCGGAATGCGGACGATCCGGCCCTCGTCCTCGCATAGCCGCGCGAGCGGCTCGACCAGCGCAGCCTGGTCGGCCTCGAGGCAGATCGCGACTTCGTCGATGACCCGGGAATGGAGGATGTCCGGAACGTCGTCGGTGAACCCGAGCCGGTCGCCGAGCGGTCCCACGTGGCGCATCGTGCCCGACTCGGTGGCAATGAAGCCCACGATCCGCAGGCCCAGCTCGCGGTGGCGCCGGATCCGGGCCGCGAAGTCGCGGGCCGCCGGGCCGTCGCCGACGACCAGGAGGAACCGGGCGCTCCCGCCGCGCCGCCGGAGGAGCCGGAACCCGAGCCGCAGGACGGTCCGGCCGAGAAGGGTCAGGACCGCCTCGACGGCGAACAGCTGGATCAGGAAGACGCGGCTGACATCCGGCAGCTTGAACGCGAACAGCAGGCCGAAGACGAGGACGGCCACGACAAGCGCGGAGCGCAGGACGTCGACGAGCTCCGAGCGGATCGACCAGCGGGCGCGCATCCGGTAGAGGTTGGCGAGCCAGAGCGTGGTGACCCAGATCCCCGCGAACGCGGCCGCGACGACGAATGCATCCGGTCCGATCGCGTCCCAGCGCTGGCGCCAATTCGGTCCGAACCGGACCATCGAGAGGATGCAGAAGAGGAGGAAGGCACCGAGCGCGTCGCTGGCCATCAGGGCCAGCCGGAACGTCGTCGCGTGGCGCCTGATCACGGCACGGTCGGGCTCGCCGAGGATCGCGTGCCGGTCGCCGCATCGTTGTAGCGGCTGTCGTCACCGAACAGCTCGATCGACAGACGCGCCATGCGATCCATGTCCATCTTCAGGGTGTACGTGCCGCCCGTCGTGTTCGACGGTGGGTGGATGGCATACGGCGGCCCCAGGACCTTGCGGGTCGTCGTGTCGTCGCTGACCCGACCCGCGATCGTGAGGAGGTCGGCGACCTTGTCGACCGGGTAGTTCGTCTTGACCGACGAGCCGACCGCGCTGATCAGGTCGGGCAATCGGGCAATCACGGCGGGCGTGATCAGCTTCTTGCGAAGCGCCGACAGCACCTGCTGCTGGCGAGCGGCCCGGGTGAAGTCGTTGTCGCCGGCGCCCTGGCGCGACCGGACGTAGGCAAGCCCGATCCGGCCGTTCAGGTGGACCGGACCGGCCGCCAATTGGAAGCCTTGCGCCGTTCCGTCCCTCCAGAGGTAGGCCGGATCGTTGATCGGCTTGGGATTGTCGACGTCGACCCCTCCGACGATGTTGATCATGCGCTCGAACCCGTCGAGGTTGATCGATGCGAAGTACTGGACGGGGATCCCGGCCAGGAAGCCCACCTGCTGGGCGAGCGTCGGCAGGCCGCCGTCCGGGAACTCGTCGGGGTTCAGCCGGGCGTGCGTCATCAGCGAGTTGATCTTGCCCTTGTACGTCCCGCCGCCGTAGAGCGGGAAGTTCGAGATGTCGCGCGGGAAGCTGAGCATGACGACCCTGCCATCGTCGGGATCGACGCTGACGAGCATGATCGTGTCGGTCAGGGCGTGCTCCCGACCGCGACCCGAGTCGATCCCGGTGATCAGGACCGTGATCCGGTTCGACGTCGTCGACGGCGTCGGGAATGGGGTCGCCTGGAAGTCGACCGAGTTGTCGCTCGGATCGGGGGTTTCGCCGTTCAGCGGTGGCGGCGTCACATCGGGCCCGACCTGGCCAACGAAGATGTGACTCCCAGCGTCGTAGAAGGCCCAGGTGACCGCTCCGACCCAGGCATGGGCGGCGATGACGATCGCGGTCAGGAGGATGTACGCGGGAAGCACCAGGCTGCGCCGGATCGGTCGAGCCGAGCGGCCTGCGGCCATCGCGTCGCCCATCGCAAGGAGGCGCCAGATGCCGAGCAGGATGACGAGCACGACGAGGGTCAGCGCGACCGTGGGGTCGAGCAGGCTGGCCGCGAACCGCTCGATCCCGCCGGCCAGCTGGAAGACGAGGATCAGGACCGCGCCGAGGATCGGAAATCCGTACAGCGCCGCCATGCGGCGCCGTCCTTGATAGAACTGACCCAGGCCTGGCCAGAGGAACGAGAGCAGGACGGCGAGCGACGGGGACCGCGGCGCCCCCCTGTCGTTCATGGATTGCACGGCGTCCGGAACTCTAGCATCCCCAAATCTCATCGGCACCCGTCAGGAGGCCCCGCTGGCGCCTGGGACCCGATGAGGGGCGACCATGAGACCGGCCTCGCTCCTGATCATCCGGGCATTGCCTCCACGTCGCGAACGCGCGGTTCGCCGTGGACGATCGTACGCCAAGGACACTACGGCGGCGTCATCAATCGGGTCACGTTGGGGAATACATGCGCGCCGGTCACCCAGACGCGCCGTCGGTCACGGCACTGTTGCCGGACTCACCTTCGTCCCGTCAGGCACGATCTGGAAGAACGTCCGGCCCCGGACGAGGGGCAGCTCGGCGCCCGTCGGGTCGTACAGTTTGGTGAGGGCAGTCTCCGAGGACTTGCGCCACGTGCCGACCACGAGCCGGCCCTCGCGGAAGACGAGCGCCTTGCCGGTCCCGATGGCACCGAGGACTGGTCGGGCATGGCCCGGCTCGATCTTGGAGTCGATCCGGAATGACATGAACAGGACGACGACATTGCGGGTCGTCACGGGCTTCCTGTCGGCCGGATCGACCTGGGTCCGACCGTCGACGCTGCGGCGGTACACGTTGGTCGCCCGGTCGTAGGCATAGCGGATGACGCCGGTGCGGTACGGGACCGTGATTGCCTGACGCCCACCCCGGGCGCCGAGCGCTGATTCGTCGACGAACGGCCGGCGCGCGAGCTCGACAGGCATGAGCGCCGGCCCCTTGAGCGCAGGGATGACCGTCCGCAGGGCAGCCGTGTTGGTGTAGGCGTTGTGCGGCGCGTTCCGGCTCGAGATTCGGTGGAACGGCTTGCCGGTCGTCCGGAGCGCATCGATGTCGGTGAGCAGCTTTCCGTCGTTCACCGCGAGATAGATCCGGCTGACCCGGTCGCCGCCGTAGTGGGCGACGGCCGCGCGACTCTCCGACAGCCAGTGGATGAAGTACGAGCGGCCGCTTCGGACCGGCCCGACGACACGCGACTCGCCTTCCTGGAACACCATCATGTAGCGGGTCTCGCCACCGTCGGCCGGGGCCTGATACACGATCGAGGCGCCGTTGAACCCGGACTGTGGCCGGGCGATCCGGTTGTCATCGATCAGGACGGCGATCGGGAGACGGTGGGCCAGGGCGTCCGAGACGCGCATGCCTGTGAGGTCGGCGACGCCCGGAATGAGCGGCGTCGGGGTCGGCGACGGGATCGTTGCGGGTGCGGGAACGGACGGTGTCGGCGTCGGACTCGGCGACGGCGTGGTCGCCGGTCGTGACGGTGTCGGCTCGGCGGCAGCGGCGATCGGGGCGACGACCGCTCCGGGCCGCAGGATCAGCAGCAGGACTCCGCCGACCACCAGGACGGCGGCCACAGCGGCAGCCACGGCCAGGCTGCGCGGCGAGCGGCGGGCGACGCCAAGCATATTGAGGACCGTGACCCCTCCGGACCACTCCGCACACCACCTGAAGGTCCCACTCCGGTCTGGGACCGAGCCTGTCCGACCCCGATCCGGCACGACCGGCAGCCCGGACGACCGCGGACCGAGCTACATCATCACCAGGCCGCCGTCCACGGCGAGGACCTGGCCGGTGATGAATGCGGCATCATCGCTGGCGAGGAAGGCGACCGCGTTCGCGATCTCCTCGGGCGTCCCGAACCGGCCGAGCGGTGTGCGGCTCGTGATCTCGGTCTGGAGAGCGTCGGGCAGGTCCGCGGTGAGCTCGGTGAGGACGAAGCCGGGCGCGACGGCGTTGCACGTGATCGAGCGCGAGGCGAGCTCGCGGGCCGTGGCCTTCGTCAGCCCGATCAGGCCGGCCTTGGCAGCCGAGTAGTTGGCCTGGCCGGTCTGGCCGGCCTGGCCGCTGACCGACGTGATGTTGACGATCCGGCCGCCCTTCGCCTTGAGCATCGGGCGGGTCACGGCCTTGGTCATGTAGAACGCCCCGAACAGATTTGTCTCGAGGACCTCGCGGAACGCCTCGACGCTCATCCGCATGATCAGGTCGTCGCGGGTGATGCCGGCATTGTTCACGAGGATGTCGACCTTGCCGAACGCCTCGATCACGGCCTTGACGAGGCCATCGGCAGCATCGGCGTCGGACACGTCGGCCTGGACCGCCAGCGCTCGCCGGCCGAGCGCCTCGATCTCGGCGGCCGTTGCGGTGGCGGCCGCCTCGTTGCCGCGATAGCTGAACGCGACATCGGCGCCCTGGCCCGCCAGCCGGAGGGCGATGGCCTTGCCGATGCCGCGCGAGCCGCCGGTGACCAGGGCGATTCGGCCGCTGAGATCAATCACGCGTGGACCTCCGCCGGGGCCGGTTCCGGTTCGCCTGGCGCGACGTCGTCGAGCGGGACGTCGAGTGAACCTGGTCGGTTCATGATCGCGGCCAGGGCGTCTGGGATCGGGTCGACCGAGTCCCAGTCGACGGGCAGGCGGACGGTCACGTCCTCCGGTTTCACGGCCGCGTCGCCGAGGAGCCCGCGGGCGGGGTCGGCGGTCCACTCGATCGTCACCGCGCCGCTCGTGAACCCGGCCCCGAACGCGACGATCGTGACGTTGTCGCCGATCTTCACCCGGCCCTCGTTGACCGCCTCGGCGAGAGCGATCGGGACGGACGCGGCCGACGTGTTGCCGTACTTGTCGAGGTTGATGAACATCTTGTCCATCGGCAGGTCGAGGCCCTTGGCGACCGCCTCGATGATCCGGATGTTCGCCTGGTGGGGGATGAACAGGTCGACATCCGTTGGGTCGAGACCGGACCGTCGGATCGACTCCAGCGCCGTCGTCGCCATCGTCTTGGTGGCGAACCGGTAGGTCTGGTTGCCCTCCATCCGGACGTAGTGCTCGCCGCGCGAGATCGTCCCCGCGGACGGCGGCGCCTTCGATCCGCCGGCTGGCAGCCAGATCATGTAGGCGCCCTGCGGCTCGGTCGTCATCTCGATCCCGAGCGCGCCGCCCGGCTCATCCGAGGCTGACAGGACGACCGCCCCGGCCCCATCGCCAAAGAGGATGCAGGTGCTCCGGTCGGTGTAGTCGAGGAACCGGGTCAAGAGCTCCGCGCCGATGACCAGGACGTGCTTCGCCAGACCCGCTTGGATGTACGCCTGGGCGGTCGCGAAGCCGTAGACGAACCCGCTGCAGGCGGCCATGACGTCGAACGCGGTCGCCTTCGTGTTGCCGATCGCCTCCTTGACGAGTGCGGCGGTCGACGGCATCCAGTAGTCGGGGGTCAGCGTCGCGAGCAGGATCAGGTCGATGTCGTCCGGCTCGAGTCCCGCCGTCCGGATCGCCCGAAGGCCGGCCACGGCGCCCATGGATGCGGTGGTCTCGTCGGCTGCTGCGACGCGCCGCTCCCGGATCCCGGTCCGCGACACGATCCACTCGTCGTTGGTGTCGACGATCTTCTCGAGATCGGCATTGGTCAGGACATGGGACGGGGCATAGCGGCCCCAGCCGGTGACATGGGCGCGGTGCTGGCGGGGTGGCGCCGGCGTGGCCGAGGTCTCGTTCATAGGGGCTCCACCTCGATCAGGGGCTGCTTCGCCTTGACCAGGGCGCCGCTCTCCGGCACCACCCTGACCACCCGCCCGGCGAGGTCGGACTTGATTTCGTTGAAGAGCTTCATCGCCTCGATCAGGCCGACCACCTGGCCCACCGCGAGCTCGCGCCCCACCGCGACGAACGGCGCCGAGCCGGGCGCGGGCGAGCCGTACCAGACGCCCGTGAGCGGAGCCTTGACGCTCGGTCTCGACGGCGGCTCGGAGGCGGTCGGCGCACCGCTGGCGCCCGTCACACCGGGCGTCGCGGCGGGGACGGCCGCTTGCCCGGCGTCCGGACCGGGAACAACGCCGGTTACAGCGACCGCAGCGATCGCCGCTGGCTTGCGCAGGACGAGGCGCGTCCCCCCTGCCTCGACCGCGATCTCCGAGAGGTCGCTCCGGTCGAGCAAGGCCCCGAGACGATCGACGAGGGCGAGCAGCGAGGCGTCCTCGGGCCCGACGTCGACCGGCAGACCGGACCCGTCGGCGGATTCGATCCCGCCGGCAGCCACGGCGGTCGTCGTGGTCGGCTGCGCAGTGTCGGTCGGCGACACGGCGCCGTCTGTCTCGGCCGCGCTGTTTGCCTCGGCCGCGCTGTTTGCCTCGGCCGCGCCGGCCGACGGCGGCTGGGGATCGTCGGTCACGATTCGAACCGGCGGAAGATCAGGGCCGCGTTCTGGCCGCCGAACCCGAATGAGTTCGACAGGGCGACCTCCACGTCGTGGCGGGTCGCCGTCAGCGGCGTCAGGTCGAGCCCCTCGGCGGCCGGGTCCGGGTCGGTCAGGTTGACCGTCGGCGGGACGCAGCCCTCGAGGATCGTCTGGATCGTGACGATCGACTCGATCGCGCCGGCGGCGCCGAGGGTGTGCCCGATCATCGACTTGTTGGCGGTCACGGGGACCGACGCGGCGCGATCGCCGAGGAGCGTCCGGATCGCCTGGAGCTCGGCCTTGTCGCCCTCGGGCGTCGAGGTCGCGTGGGCGTTGACGTGGTCGATCGCGTCGGCCCCGATACCGGCCTTGTCCAACGCCCGCCGGGCCGCCCGGACCGCACCGATGCCGCCGGGCGCGGGCAGGGTGATGTGCGACGCATCAGCAGTCGCACCGTAGCCGACGATCTCGGCGTAGATCGTCGCACCGCGGGCCTGGGCGTGCTCGAGCTCTTCGAGGACGAGTGCGCCGGCGCCTTCGCCCGGGACGAACCCATCGCGGCCCTGGTCGAACGGGCGCGAGGCGCCGGCCGGATCGTCGTTCCGGCGTGACAGGGCATGCATCGAGTCGAACCCACCGACCAGCGGCTCGCGAATGCCGGCCTCGGCACCGCCGGCGATCATCACGTCGGCGTCGGCCCGCCGGATCGTCTCCCACGCCTCGCCGATCGCGTGAGCGCCGCTGGCACAGGCCGACACGGTCGTGAAATTGGGGCCGGTCATCCCGAAGCTGATGGCAATCTGGCCGGCGCCGACGTTGGGGATCCCCATGGGGATGAAGAACGGGCTGATCCGGTCCGGGCCGCGGAGGGCGTTGATCGTGATGCCGTCGACGAGCGTGCCGACACCGCCCAGTCCGGTCGCGAAGATCACGCCGGTTCGCTCGGCAGCGTCGCCCTCCACCCGGGCGGGCAGGCCGGCGGCGTCCATCGCCTGGCGCGCGGCATACAGGCCGAACTGGATGTAGCGGTCCGTCCGCCGGAGATCCTTCTTGTCGAGGATGTGCGAGGCGTCGAAGTCCTTGACCTCGCCGGCGATCCGGCACTGGAGGCGGGCCGGGTCGAAGAGCGTGATCGGGCCGACTCCGGACCGACCCTCGACCATGGCCTGCCACGTCGTCGCGACGTCGTTGCCGAGCGCCGTCAGGGCGCCCATCCCGGTGACGACGACCCGGCGCGGGCTGGTCGGCCACGCGAACGCGTGCGTTCCCGCGGTCATCGGACGTTCTTCCCGGTCCGGACGGTCGCCGCCCGGTAGACGTCGCCGGCGAGGCCGCGGGCGGAGATCGCGTTGGCGACGGCCATCGTGTCGAACTCGGTTCGCATGATCTCTGCGCTGACCTCGGTGCCGGTCACCTGGACGAGGGCCCACGAAGCGGTCGGGTCGCCATCGAAGACATACCCGGCCGAGCCGTCGTTGATGATCATCTTCCAGCCCAGATCGCGGATCTCGGGCAAATGGGTGTGGCCGCAGGCGATCAGCCGGGCGTCGGTCTTCGACAGGCGCTCGAAGGCCACGGACGGATCGAGCTGCATGTCGAAACCCTGGGTCTGCGAGCCCGGCGATGCGTGGCAGGCGAGGAGCATCGTGTCGTCGAGCATCAGGCGACGCTCGCTGGGCAGGCGCCGGAGCCAGGCAACGCGCTCGTCGCCGAGCTCGTCGTGGGCCCATTCTGCCGCTGCCCGGAAGATCTCGGGGACGCCGTCACTGAAGCTCGGGTTGGCGGCGGAATAGTCGAAGTCGGCGACGGCGACGTCGGTGTTGCCCTGGATGATGGTCGCGCCCGAGGCCTCCATGTCGCGCAGAGCGTCAACGACACCGGACGGGTCGGGCCCGTTGAGGACGTGGTCGCCCGCAATGACGACGTGGTCCGGTCGCTCCTTCTTCAACGCGGCGCGGACCGCGGTCAGGGCTTCGAGGTTGCCGTGGACATCGGACAGGATCGCCACCCGGACGGTCATCGCAGGGCCCCAGCGGGCGGGATGACGAAGCTCAACGTGCCCTCGCAGGCGACCTCGCCGTCGACCGACGCGATCCCCTTCGCCCGCCCGAACCGGCTGCCCAGCTTCTCCATCGTGATCTCCAGCCGGAGGACGTCGCCCGGGACCACGACCCGCTTGAACCGGCAGTCGTCGATGCCCGCAAACAATCCGATCCGGTCGCCGAACCCGGGCTGCTTCGCCACGTACACCGCCATCGTCTGGGCCAGCGCCTCCACCTGGAAGACGCCGGGCATGACCGGCAGCCCCGGAAAGTGGCCCTGGAAGAACCACTCGGTGGCCGCGACGCCCTTGATCCCGACGATCCGCTTCGCATCGGTGTCGTACTCGACGATCCGGTCCACGAGGAGGATCGGCCAGCGGTGCGGTATCAGGGCCTCGATCTCGCGGGTGGAATGGATGGTGGCGAGCTTCGGCGGTGCACCGGTCTCGGCAATGGTCACGGGCTGCTCCAAGTGGGATGGACAGTGTCGCCCGGGGCGCGCGGGCCACGCAGGCGAGAGAATGCAGATGCGCATGCGCGAGGACGCTCGTGACCTCGACCTGTTGGTACCTGATTGGTCCGGGACGCGGACCAAGCAACGTCCGACGAGGCGCGAACACCAGTGCGCGATCGCCTCACTCCTCGGATGGTCCGTTCGGCGGACCGCTGGGCGGTGGAAGCAGCCCGGACGAGGGGGTCCGCGGCGCTCGTTCGTCGCTTGGTCCCGCGGCCGGACCCCGCGAGGGTCTGCGAGCGCCGGACGCCGGTGACACCGGTCAGCGCGTCCGTCATGAGCGCGCCGCGGCGGCGAGGAACGCTGACGAGCCGACCCGATCGAGGAGGTTCGTCGTCATCCGGCCCTCGAGGAACGCCTCGCTCGAGAGGAGAGCCTGATGGATCGGGATGTTGGTCACGATCCCCTCGACGAGGAGCTCGGCAAGGGCGACCTGGCCGCGCTCGATCGCCGCCTGGCGAGTCTGGCCCCAGACGATCAGCTTGCCGAGGAGCGAGTCGTAGAACGGCGGGACCTCGTAGCCGGCGTAGAGATGGGAGTCCATCCGGACGCCCGGCCCGCCCGGGGCGAGGTAGCGCTCGACCACGCCGGCAGCCGGCCGGAAGTCGGCGGCCGGGTCCTCGGCGTTGATCCGGAACTCGATGGCGTGACCGCGGGTCACGACGTCGGACTGGCTGATCCCGAGCGGTTCGCCGGCCGCAATCCGGATCTGGGTCGCGACCAGGTCGATCCCCGTCAGCATCTCGGTGACCGGATGCTCCACCTGGATCCGGCAGTTGATCTCGATGAAGAACGCGTTCCCGTCGCGGTCGACGAGGAACTCGAGGGTCCCGACGTTCTCGTAGCCCGCCGACACGACCGCCCGCACAGCCCGGACGCACAGGTCATTGCGGGCCTCGACGGTCATCGCCGGAGTCGGACCCTCCTCGAGGATCTTCTGGTGGCGGCGCTGGACCGAGCAGTCGCGTTCACCGAGGTGGATCCCGCGGCCATAGCGGTCGACGGCGACCTGGACTTCGACATGACGAGTCTCGTCGAGCCAGCGCTCGAGGTAGAGCGAATCGTCCCCGAACGCGGCGCGCGCCTCCGACCGGCAGACGTTCAGCGACGCCTCCAGCTCGCGCGGCGTGCGGACCATCCGCATGCCCTTGCCGCCGCCCCCCGCCGCGGGCTTGATCAGGAGCGGGTAGCCGACCCGCTCCCCTTCCTCGAGGGCGTGGGCGTCGTCGCGCAGGATGCCGTTGGAGCCCGGAATCGTCGGCAGCCCGAGGTTCCCGAGCAGGCGGCGCGTGGCCTCCTTGCTGGCGAACCGCTCGAGGACGTTGGCCGGCGGGCCGATGAACGTCAGGTCATGGGCGCGCACGACCTCGGCGAAGCCGTCGTCTTCGGACAGGAAGCCGTAGCCCGGGTGGATCGCATCGCACCCGGTGACGATCGCCGCGCTGATCACAGCCGGCGCCGAGAGATACGAACGGCGGGCGTCGGCCGGTCCGATGCAGATCGCCTCGTCGGCGAGCTGGACCGGGAGCGACTCGCGATCGGCCTCGCTGTAGGCGACGACGGCCTCGACCCCGAGGGTCCGGCAGGCGCGCAGGACGCGCAGGGCGATCTCGCCACGGTTGGCGATCAGGATCTTCTTGAACATCAGCCCTCGCTCCGCTCGGCTGGTCGTGCGACGAGTTCGATCACGATCAGGTCCTGACCGTACTCGACCGCCTGGCCGGCCTCGACGAGGCTCGCTCCGAGGATCCCGTCGACCGGGGCCACGACCTCCTGGGGGATGCCGAGCATGTCCACCGCGCCGAGGCGGTCGCCGTTGCGGACGCGGGAGCCCGGCTTGACCTCGGCCCGCGGCTGGAAGAC
>JACCVQ010000003.1 GCA_013698095.1 Chloroflexota bacterium | reverse complement strand
TGTTCGAGTCGGCGTCGATCGACGGCGCGTCCGCGTTCCAGACCTTCATCCGGATCGTCCTGCCGCTCTCGATCCCTGCTCTCGGCGCCTTCGCGATCTTTCAGTTCCTGTGGGTCTGGAACGATCTTCTGGTGGCCCTCGTCTTCCTCGGGCCTGGTGCCGACGTCCGGGTCATGCCGACGGCGTTGTTCAACTTGCTCGGTGCCTATGGAGGCGCATGGCACCTGCTCACCGCGGGCGCATTCCTGACGATGATCGTCCCGCTGTTCGTCTTCCTGCTGCTCCAGCGGGCGTTCGTGCGTGGAATTCTGGCGGGCTCCGTCAAGTCGTGACGCTGACGCGGCTCATGATCGCCTTTGCCGGTACCGAGCTGCCGGCGGCGTCGGCGAGGCGTATCAACGAACAGGGCGCCGCCGGGGTGACCCTCTTTCGTGCGCCCAACGTCGGGGATGCTTCCCAGATCCGCAAGCTGACCGCCGCGATCCAGGGGGCACGGCCGGCCGGCGCGCCACCGGTGCTGGTCGCCGCCGACCAAGAGGGCGGCCAGCTGCTGGCCCTGGGAGACGCGACCACGCAGTTCGCCGGCGCGATGGCGCTCGGCGCGGCCGGCGACGAGGAGCTCGCGGAGCGCATCGCCGGCGCCATGGCCCGCGAGCTGCGGGCCCTCGGCGTCAACGTGAACTACGCGCCGGTGTGCGACGTCGCAAACAATCCGGCCAATCCGACGCTTGGGATCCGCAGCTTCGGCGACGACCCCGACACGGTCGGGAAGCTCGCGGCGGCGACCGTCCGCGGTCTGCAGCAACACGGCGTGGCCGCGACCGTCAAGCACTTCCCGGGCGCTGGCGACACGGCGGCGGACCCGCACCACGAGCTGCCGCTGGTGGCCCGGACGAACGCCGAGTTGGCCCAGCGGGAGCTGGTCCCGTTTCGAGCGGCGTTGGCAGCGGGTGCACGGATGGTCATGACCGGCCACCTCGCGCTGACGGGCGGGATCGACGACCTGCCGACCAGCCTGTCGGCCGCGGTTCTGCGCGACCTGCTGCGCGGGCAGCTGGCGTTCAACGGCGTGACCGTCACCGATGCCCTGGACATGCGCGCCCTCGCCCAGGGATCGGCCCAGATCGTGGACGCCGTGGCCGCGCTCCGTGCCGGCGAGGACGTGCTCCTCGGGACGCCGGACGAACGGGCGCTGGAGCGGCTCGAGGAGGGCCTCGCGCAGGCGCAGCGGCGGGGCCTTCTCGATGCCGACGACGACGCCGCGGCGACGCGCCGGTTGGTCGAGCTCCGCGGCTGGCTGGGACGATTCCGCCAACCGCCGCTCGACATCGTCGGGTGCGACGCACATCAGGCGCTCGCCGCCGAACTGGCCCGACGGTCGATCACACTCGTCCGCAACGATCAAGGGCTGGTGCCGCTGCGGCCGGCCGCCGACAGCCGGGTCACGGTCGTCCAGACGATGCCCGCCGACCTGACGCCGGCCGACACGTCGTCGACGGTGCCGCCGACGCTGGCATCGGCGCTCCGCCGACGGCACGCCGGTGTGGATGAGATCCTCCTGCCGCACACGCCTGGCGAGGCGGACGTCGCCGGCCTCGGAGAGCGGCTCGCCGCCTCCGACTTCGTGATCGTCGGGACGTTCTCCGCGCACCTCCAGACGGCGCAGGCAGGGCTGGCCGCAGCCGTGCTCGCGTCCGGCAAGCCGACCGTGACCGTCGCCTTGCGCACTCCGTGGGACCTGCTCGCGTACCCGTCCGCCCGAACCCACGTCTGCAGCTTCGGCATCCTGCCGCCGTCGATGGAGGCACTGGCGGCCGCGCTGCTGGGCGAGGCGCCGTTCGTCGGCCGGCTGCCCGTCGAGATCGGCGGTCTGCATCCGCGCGGTCACGGGCTCGCGGCACCGGGCTGAGCAACCCGGCTCAGGGTCCTATGTCCGGGCGGTGAGCCGCCGATACCAGCGCGCGCTGTCCTTCGGCGTGCGCCGCTGGCTGGCGTAGTCGACGTGGACCAGGCCGAACCGCCGGGTGTAGCCGAGGCTCCACTCGTAGTTGTCGAGGAGCGACCAGACGTGGTAGCCGGTCAGCGGCACCCCCGCGCGGAGGGTCTCGGCTGCGGCGGCGACGTGGCGCGCCAGGTAATCCAGCCGGTCCCCGTCGCGCACCCGGCCATCCGAATCGACGGTGTCAGGGTAGGCGGCGCCGTTCTCGGTGAGCACGATCTCGGGCGGTGCGTACGCCTGATTGAGCTCAAGCAACGTGTCGCGCAGACCGTCGGACGCGACATGCCAGCTCATCTGCGTCTGCTCGGAGCCCGACACCGGGCCGATGTCCCAGTCGAACGGGCGATCGGACCTGGCGGCGACAGAGTCACGCCGGTAGTAGTTCAGGCCCAGGTAATCCAGGTCGCGGGGGGGCAGGTCGGCGAGCTCGATGCCGTCGAGATGACCGGCCGCACGATGAGCGTCGAGTCCCAACGCCGGGTAGCCACGGCCGAAGAGCGGATCGAGGAACCACGCGTCGCGAGCGGAGCTCCACTGGCCGGCGGCGACTCGATCCCGTTCGGAACCAGTCGCCGGCACGATCTGATTGACGTCGATCGCCATGCCCACCTTCGCGTCGTCGACCAGGGCACGAATCGCCTTGGCGGCGCCGGCATGCGCGCGCAGCTCGTTGTCGGCGACCCGGATCGCGGTCG
>JACCVQ010000091.1 GCA_013698095.1 Chloroflexota bacterium | reverse complement strand
CGCTGTCGGCCGGTCTCCTCCATCCATCCCGGCATGCTCGCGGGCGAGCTCGCGATCGTGGCCGACACGACACCGCTCGGCCGGCCGGTGAGGTACTCCATGAGCAGCATCCCGCCCCAGCTCTGGCCGAGGATGTGGCAGCGCTCGAGACCGAGTTGGCGCCGGACCGCGTCCACCTCGTGGACGAAGTAGTCGACCGTCCAGCGACCTGGATCGTCGGGCTGATCGGAGTTGCCGCAGCCCTGCTGGTCGTAGAAGACCACCCGTCGTCCGGTCGCCGCGACGGCGGCCATCGACTCGAGGTAGTCGTGGCAGGCGCCGGGTCCGCCGTGGAGCAGGAGCAGCGGGGCCAGCCCGTTCGCCTCCTCGACGGCCGCATCGCCGACGATCGCGTACCAGGTTCGGAGACCTTCGAACTCGACGAACCCTTCGCGGGCGTCGAGGGCCGGGTCGATCGTCCATTCGATGCTCATTGCGCGTCTCCGTGCTGCCAGTCGAGGATGAGGCCCGCGGCCAGTTCGTGGCTCCGATGGCACGCCGACTCGCGTCCCGGGAACACCTCGAGGAGGGCGGGTACCTCGACCCGGCAGCGCTCGATCGCGGCCGGACAGCGTGGGGCGAAGGCACAGCCCGGCGGCAGGTGGGCCGGGTCCGGGGGCGTGCCGTGAATCTGGGGCATCCGTCGGCGGCGAGTCGCGATCGACGGGATCGAGGCAGCGAGTCCGGCTGTGTACGGGTGGAGCGGTTCCCGGAACAGCCCGCGGACGGGCGCCGTCTCGGCCACCCGACCGGCGTACAGGACGGCGGCGCGCTCGCACAGCTCGTGGACGACGCCGAGATCGTGAGTGATCAGGAGGAGTGCCATCCCGCGCTCGCGGACCAGATCGCGAAGGAGTTCCAGGATCTGGGCCTGGATCGTCACGTCCAGGGCAGTCGTGGGCTCGTCGGCGATCAGGAGCTCGGGCTCGCAGGCGAGGGCCATCGCGATCATGACGCGCTGGCGCATGCCGCCCGAGAGCTGGTGCGGATAGGCCTGGCTCACGCCGTCAGGATCCGTCAAGCCCACCCGGTCGAACAGGTCGCGGACCCGGGCGCTCGCCGCCCGACGATTCAGTCCGAAGTGGAAGCGGAGGGCCTCGGCCACCTGCTCGCCCGCGGCATAGAGCGGATCGAGCGCCGTCATCGGGTCCTGGAAGATCATCGCGACGCGCTCGCCCCGAATCCGACGATAGGCGTTCTCAGGCAGACCGACCAGCTCGTCGCCACCGAGTCGGATGCTGCCCCGGATCGCCGTCGTCCGGCGCGGCAGGAGGCCCATCACCGCCCGGCTCGTGACGCTCTTGCCCGAGCCCGACTCGCCCACGAGCCCGACGATCTCGCCGGCCCGAACGTCGAGGTTGACGCCGTTCACGGCACGGACCGGTCCGGCCGAGGTCCGGAACTCGACGTCGAGATCCCGGATCTCCAGGAGCGGCGAGCCGGGCGCCTGGCCCTGGCCGCGGCCGGGGCGGGTGGTCGCCATGTCAGCGCTCCCGCTCACGCGGGTCGAGCTGGGATCGGAGCCCGTCGCCGACGAGGTTGAAGCTGATCACCGCCAGCATGATCGCGAACCCGGCCGACAGGGCCGGCCAGGCATTCTGGAGGAGATAGGCCCGGCCATCTGCCAGCATCGACCCCCAGTCGGGATCGGGCGGCTGCTGGCCCAGGCCGAGGAAGCTCAGGGCGGCGATGTCGAGGATCGCGTAGGCGAGGTCGATCGTCGACTGGACGACGACCGCCGCCACGAGATTCGGGAGGATGTGACGGAACAGGATCCGGCCGTCCGAGAAGCCGAGGGCCCGCCCCGCATCGACATAGGTCAGGGTTCGCTGGACGAGGGTCACGCTCCGGATCAGGCGGGCCATCGCCGGGACGTAGATGACGCCGAGGGCGACGACGACCGTTCCGAGGCCGCGTCCGAACGTGGCGACGACGAGGATCGCGAGGAGCAGCGCCGGGAACGCGAGCAGCGCGTCGAGGACGCGCATGATCAAGGCGTCGACCTTGCCGCCGTAGTAGCCGGCCACCAGCCCGAGCGGTACGCCGACCAGCCCGCTGATCACCACGACGACGACCGCGCCGAGAAGCGTCGGCTGGGCCCCGAACACGATCCGAGACCACACATCGCGGCCGAGCTTGTCGGTCCCGAGGAAGTGTTCAGCGCTCGGGAACCGGAGGGACTGGCTCAGATCCTGGGCGTTCGGGTCGAACGAGGCCAGGAGCCACGGCGCGACCGTGCCGATGACGATCGGCAGGAGGATGATCAGGCCGCCGACCGCGGCCCGGTTGCGGGCGAGCGGGGAACGCCGGACGGAGCGGAACAGGCCGCCTCGGCGAATCGCCACGGGGGCGGCAGTCATCCGAGCCGGATCCGCGGGTCGATGACGCCGTAGACGAGATCAGTGGCGAGGTTGAGGATGCTGAAGGCGACGGTCAGGAGCAGGACGGTCGCCTGGATCACCGGGTAGTCGCGGTTCTGGATCGCATCGGTGATCAGGCTCCCGAGCCCACCAAGCCCGAGCGTCGTCTCCACGAGGACGCTGCCGACGAGCAGGAAGCCCACCTGGAGCGAGGTCACCGTCACGACCGGAATGAGCGCGTTCCGAAGGGCGTGCTTGACCAGGATCGTGCGCTCCGGGAGGCCCTTTGCCCGGGCGGCTTCGATGTAGTCCGAGGTCAGCGCCTCGATCATCGCCGAGCGCGTCATCCGGGAGGTCAGCGCGATCGTTCCGAGGGCCAGCGCAGCGGCCGGCAGCAGGAGGTGGTGGAGCTGGTCCAGGGGGTCAGACCCGGCGCCAAAAGCGGGCACCCAGCCGAGCCAAACCGCGAACACCAGCACCCCCACGATGGCACTGAAGTACACAGGCGCGCTCAGTCCGATCAGTGCGAGCAGGCTACCGGCATAGTCGATCACCGAGTTGCGCCGGTGCGCCTGGAGGACACCGAGCGGCACGCCCACGGCAATCGCGATGAGCATCGAGAGCCCGATCAGCTCGAGCGTCAGGGGCAATCGGTCCACGATCAACGAGACAACGTCCTGGCGGAGCCGAAAGCTCTCACCGAGATCGCCACTCAGCGCCCGGCCCAGCCAGGCGATGTACTGGCTGAATGGATCGCCGACGAGACCGAACTGCTCACGAAGGACCGCGGCCGTCGCCGGATCCACCTTCTTGCCGCCGAGGACGATCAGGACCGGATCGCCGGGCGCCAGACGGATCAGCCCGAACGTCACGAACGAGACGAAGAAGAGGACAGGGACCAGCCCGAGCAGGCGCCGGAGCGCGTACGCGACCATGTCCCTCCTCGTTCGCTGTGGTCAGCTGTCCCCCAGCAACGGAAACGACGGGGCCCGGTCCGGTGGATCCGGATCGAGCCCCGCGCTGACAGACTGGTTGGTGCGGTCCCTACTTGACGTAGACATCCTTGAACAGCGACGCCCAGTACCAGAGCGACGAGACGGAGTAGCCCGCCAGCCGCTTGTTGACCGCGAGCGGCCAGCCCGGGTAGGCGGTGACGATCACCGGCGCATCCTCGGCGATCAACTTCTGGGCCTCGATGAGCAGCTTCGCCCGCTCCGCCTTGTCGACGAGCGTGTTCTGCTTCGCAAGGAGCTCGTCGACCTTGGCGTTTTCGTAGGCGGAAGAGTTGGCACCGCCGGCCACGATGTTCTCCGAGGCGAAGTTCGGGCGGAGGTTGCCGGAGGGATCCGGGAAGTCCGAGCCCCAGCTCGCGACGAGAATGTCGTAGTTGTTGTGCTCCCCGAACTGAAGCGCGACGTTCTCCTGGTACGTGACCTTGCGAGCCTTGACCTCGATCCCGAGCTTGCCCATCGAGTCGATGAACGCCTCCGCCGCGCCCTTGATCGAAGGCGTCGACTCGTAATAGGCGATCTCCGTGCCGTTCAGCTGAGCCGCCACGCCAGACTCGTCGAGGAGGCGCTTGGCGGTGTCGAGGTTGACGTCGTAGGCCGGCAGCTGATCCCAGGCCGCCTGCCACTCGGGCTGGTTGAAGGTCCAAAGCGAGGGGTTCACGAGAGTGGCCTTGGTCGGCGCGGCCTCGGCCCCATAGAAGAGCTCGCGGACGGCCTTCTTGTCGAAGGCGTAGTTCAGGGCCTGGCGGACCTTGACGTTGTCGAACGGCGCCTTCTTCGTGTTGAACGTGATCCACTCGCCGTAGTACGAGTTCGTGAACGTCAGATCGACGTTGTTGATCGCCTTGACCGTCGCGTACTGGTCCGACGGGATGTTGTTGATGATGAAGTCGATTTCACCAGTCTGGAGGCCGGCGACCCGGGTGGTGGGCTCGGGCAGGATCTTGATCGTGATGTCGTCGAGATACGGCCCGCCGTTGGCCTTGTCCCAGTAGTCGTCGAACCGGGCGACCTTCTGGTGGTCGCCGCTCTTCCACTCGACGAACTTGAACGGGCCCGTGCCGATCGAGCCGACCTCCGGCTTGCCGAACTTGTCGCCGTTGGCCTCGACGAACTTCTTGCTCACGACGTGGGCGGACGTCGCCGCCAGGGCGTACTCGAGCAGCGCATCCGGCTTGGACAGCGTCACCACGACGGTGGAGGCGTCGGGAGCCTTGACGTCGGCGACGTTGGCCAGCATCCAGCCGACATAGGACGCGAGCTTCGGATCGCGGATCCGGTTCAGGCTGAAGACGACGTCGTCGACCGTCATCATGCTGCCATCGTGGAACTTGACGCCGTGGCGGATCTTCAGCGTGTAGGTCAGTCCGTCGCCGCTGACCTGGTACGACTCGGCCAGGTTGGGGCAGAGCTTCGTATCGTTCTCGCAGAATTTCAGGAGTGGCTCGGTGACACTGTCGACGGCCAGTCCGGACACGAAGTCGTAGTCGAACGCCGGATCCATGGACGCGGGCTCACCCTCAACGGCGACGGTGATCGAGCCTCCCATCTTCGGTGCGCCGGACGGGGCTCCCGAACCACCGGGGGCGCCGCTGGCCGCCGGCGAGCTGACCGCGGTGCCACCGCAGGCGACCACGATGATCGCGAGGGCGGTCAGCAGCGCCGGTAGGCGCCGCCGGTCGTTCAACAGGAACATGTTCTTCCTTCTCCTCGCGATCTCGACGCGGTGCCGCGCATCGCACGCGGTGATGCGGCGCACATCATGCGCCGCGAGTGATGCGGCGCACAGAGTAGCCTGTCGGCCGCGGCTGGGTTGCCCGCGTGGGCGGCCGTCGCGCGGGACGCGTGGCCGCCAGCCGATCCCGGCCCACGTGACCGGGAGCGACGCAATGGCGAAGCGCCGAAGTGAGGATCTCGCGGACGCGAAGCCGTGCGTCGCGGACCAGCTCGGTCCGGTGACCCCCCGCGCCACTCGCGGCCTCGTCGACGCGAGCGAGAAGCGCAGACCGCAGGTCCCAATCGGGGGCTGGCAGGGTCAGGACCTCGAGATCCTCGAGGCCCGTCCGGTCGAGCCGGTCGAGGAACACGTCGAGGCGGTCGGCGGCTGCACGATTCATCATCACGATCCTACCCTCGCGACCAAGCGTGTCAGATCGACGGGGACCGCTGGCGGGGGAATCGCTCCATCTGGTTGCGGGCTTGATCGAGCTCGACGGCCGTGACGAGCGTCGCGCCCCCGATCTGCTCCGCGCGCCAGGCGAGCATCGCTAGCTCCTCGACCCGCTCCGCCCGCCCCAGCGCGGAGGCAACCGAGCCGGCGACGGCCACGGCCCCGTGGTTCGCGAGCAGGACGGCGTGGTCATCGCCGAGCGTCGTCACCGCGTTCCGGGCTAGCTCGGCGGTCCCGAACGTGGCGTACGGAGCAACTCGCAGCGTGTCCCGCCCCGGACGCACGAGCAGGGCCATGACGTAGTGGACCGCGGGGATCTCGCGCCGCGTGGCAGCCCATGTCGTCGCGAAGGGCGAGTGGCTGTGGACGATCGCCCGGACGTCGGGCCGAGCCGCGAAGACCTCGAGGTGGATGCGGACCTCTGAGCTGGGCCGGTGATCACCCTCCGACGGCGACCCATCGGCCTCGACGATCACGATGTCGCCGGCCGTCATCTCGTCGTAGTCCATCGACGATGGCGTGATGGCGATTCGCCCGTCGGCCAGGCGGGCTCCCACGTTGCCCGACGTCCCGATCGCGAGGCCGCGTTCACGGAGCAGGCGCGCGACCCGGACGATCTCGGTCCGAACCTCCTGGACGTCGCTCACGCGCCGGCCGCGGCCAGGCTCTCCTCGAGGATGCGCAGCGCCTGGTCCACCTCGGCGGCGGTCGTCACGAGCGGCGGAATGATCCGGAGCACGTTCACGTAGGTGCCCGCGGTGAGCACGATGAGGTGACGCTCCAGCGCCGCCGCCTGGACCCGCTTCGTGACCTCCGGATCTGGAACCCGGCCATCGCCCTCGCCGGGCTTCACGAACTCGAGGGCCAGCATCAACCCGAGGCCGCGGACGTCGCCGATCGAGGCGTACTTCGGCCAGAGCGCGCGCAGGCCGGCCAGGAACTGGTCGCCGCGCTCGCGCGCGTTCGCCACGAGACCCTCGTCCTCGATCACGTCGAGCGTCGCGTTGGCCGCGGCACACGCAACGACGTTGCCGCCGTACGTCCCGCCGTGGGATCCGGGCGGCAAGAGGTCGAGGATCGCTCGCTGGGCGACGATCCCGCTCAGCGGCAGCCCCGACGCGATCCCCTTGGCCACGACGAGGATGTCCGGTACGACGCCCCAGTGGCTGACGGCGAATAGCTCACCGGTCCGCCCGAAGCC
>JACCVQ010000196.1 GCA_013698095.1 Chloroflexota bacterium | reverse complement strand
TGTTCGCGGCGGGTCTTCGTTGCCGTCGAGCCAGCGTCGGGTCCGCCGGCCCGCCGGCCCGCCGACCCGCCACGGACCTAGTACAGCGACGGGAACCGTGGCTCGTAGCGGGGGACGAGGTTCAGGGGCGTGCGGGCGTCGAGGGTGTCGAGGAGGGACTTCGTGGTGGTGATCTTGAAGCGATTGGCCGCGAGGTAGTCGCGGATCCCGGCCCAGAACGGCGGGTTGCCCATCTTCCTGCGGGTGTCGTCCAGGAAGTTGCCGCCCTGGATGTAGATCGTCTCGTAGTAGCAGGTGTTCGAGTACTGGTAGATGTTCAGGTCGAGCCGGGCCGTGGCGCAGCGAGACGATCGGCGCAGGTTAAGCGTGTACCGCGCGATGAAGTCAGCGGCGGCTTCATCGGCGTATGGCTGGCGGGCCTGGTCGTTCCCGACGACCCCGTAGAACCACTGGTGGGCCGTTTCGTGGGCGACCAGATAGGCGATGCTCCCCGCCCCGCCGGGGATCCAGGTCAGACCCGGTGATTCCATTCCGTAGCCGCCCGCGGTCTGGGCGAGGTCATAGGTCCGGTAGGGATACGGCCCGAGGAGCGCCGCCTGCCTCGCAAGCGCCGACTTGGCAGCTGCCATCACCGCCGCCGTCGCGAACCCCGGCCGACCCCAGACGTGAATTGTCACGCTGCCCACGGTCGCCGAGGTCAGGCGGTAGTCAGGCGCGCCGGCGATCGCGAAATCACGAACGTTCCGAGCCTCGAAGACCTTCGTCGTGCCCGTCCCGCCGACCTGCTCGCCGGTCGTCGCCCAGCGGATGACGCGGTCGCTCACGATCGTGACCCGGACCCGCGGGCTGACCGGCGTCACGAATGGATCGCCGTGGTTCGGCCGGTTGAACGGGGTGGCTCGGCTGATCCAGGGCAACCAGCGATGCGCCTCGAGGATGCCGTTGACGCGAGTGAAGAGCCAGTTCGACCCGGCGAGGCCGCTCCGGAGCGTGGCTCGGTAGTCGATCCGGACGACGACCCGGCCACCGGGCTGGAGGATCCCGCCGAGCGGCACCGTGATCGTCTGGTCCTTGACCGTGGCCGTGACCGCCCGCCCGTCGGATCGGGCGAGCGTGACCGTCATCCGGCCGAGCCGGGCTGCGATCGTGTTCAGCTCGAGCCGGTCGATCGCCTCGGCCGCGGTGTTCGTGATCGTCATCGTCGAGGCGACCTGGAAGCTGCGCGTCCCGAAGTTCAGCCGGACCGTCGCATCGTATTCGGCGGTCAGGGCCATGCTGGTCGCATTGACGGCTCCGGGCACGACGCCGTCTGCTGTCGGGGGGGCCGACGCGAGGGGCCCGTCCGACGGCGACGGCAGGCTCGAATCCGACGGGATCGGCGATGCCGCGGGCGCGGATGGGCCGATCGAGCCCGACGAGTCCAGCGAGGCCGCGGCGGTGATCGACGGTGACGGCCCTGACGAGGTCGCCAACGAGCCGGCCGTAGTCATCGCGGAGGCCATCGCCGTGCCGGCCCCGAACTGCCCGACCCCCATGACGGTCGGCACGACGAGCAGCGCGACGAGGGCGAGCAGCCAGCCCGCGTTCGGGCGGCGGAGTCGGGACATGTCCGCATCCTACGTTCGATGGGTTGATCGGTCGACCCGCCGATAGACTTGGGCGATGGCGACCATCGGGCATTCGGGCCTGGAGGCGACGGCCGACCCGGCGGCGACGGCCGACCCGGCGGCCGGCGGACGACTCCTCGGCGCGATCCGCGCGGCGTTGCCGGGCTTGCGACTGCTCGACGACCCCACCGATCGCGAGGCCTACCGCAACGACGAGACGGCCTATCTCCAGGCCGGCCTGCCCCTGGCAGTCGCGCTGCCGGAATCGACGGCCGAGGTCGCGACCCTTGTTCGCCTCGCAGGAGCCGAGCGCATTCCAGTCGTCCCGCGCGGCGCAGGCTCCGGCCTGTCCGGCGGTGCCGCCGGCATCGAGGGTGGCCTGACGATCGCGCTGACCCGGATGAACCGCGTCCTCGAGATCGATCGGGCCAACCTCGTCGTCGTGACCCAGCCCGGGATCCTCAACGCGGAGCTGAAGGCGCAGGTCGCGGCGGAGGGCCTGTTCTACGCTCCGGATCCGGCGAGCTACGAGATCTGCTCAATCGGTGGCAACCTCGGGACGAACGCCGGCGGCCTGTGTTGCGTGAAGTACGGCCAGACCCGCGACAGCGTTCTGGGCCTCGAAGTGGTCCTTGCCGACGGTCGGGTGATCCGGACCGGCGGGCGATCGGTGAAGGACGTTGCCGGCTACGCCCTGACGCACCTGTTCGTCGGGTCGCAAGGAACGCTCGGCATCATCACCGAGGCGACGCTCCGGCTCCACGTCACGCCCCCGCCGCGGTCGACGATGCTTGCCTTCTTCCCGTCCGTGCCCGCGGCGGGCGAGGCCGTGGCTGCCATCATGAGCGCCGGCATCCACCCGGTCACGCTCGAGCTCCTCGACCACGAGACGATCCTGGCGGTCGACGACGCGTTCGGGCTCGGGCTGGAGCGGGACGCCGCGGCGATGCTCCTCGTCGAGAGCGACCTGCCTGCCGCCGCCGCGGCCGCCGAGCTGACGCTCGCGGGCACGGCTTGCGAGGGTGCCGGCGCAAGCAACGTCGTCCGGGCCCAGGACCCGACCGAAGCCGACTGGCTGCGCCAGGCCCGCCGCCTCGCCCTCCGAGCGCTGGAGCGCCAGGGGACCGTCCGGATGGAGGACGTCGGGGTGCCCCGGGGCCGGGTCCCCGAGCTGCTCGTCGCGATCCAGGCTGCCGCGGATCGGCACGGAGTCCGGGTCGCGACGTTTGGCCACGCCGGCGACGGCAACCTCCACCCGAACTTCATCTTTGCCCACGACGACCCGCGCGCGGCCGAGCTCACGCACCGCGTCCGCGACGAGATCTTCGCAGCGGCGATCGCGCTGGGGGGGACGGTCACTGCGGAGCATGGGATCGGGCTGTCGCGGCGCGAGGCGCTGGTCGATCAGGTCGGCCCGGACGTTATCGGCGTGATGCGCTCCATCAAGGCCGCCCTGGACCCGCTCGGAATCCTGAACCCCGGTCGCGTCATCGAGCTCTGACCCGAACGACGCCCTCTTCGCGCTCCCATGCCGGCGACGCGACACGTCCGGCCATCATCCCCGGCGGATCGAGCCCGGTCATGACGAGCCGTCATGCGGTCGAGGAGTGATCCCGGCAGGGCCGCGACCGTCATTCATCCGTCCGCCGTCCTGATCCGAATCAACGCCGATGAGCTCCACTCTCCGACGCCGCGCCGTCGCGCCCATCGCCCTCTCCATCCTCCTCGCTGCGGCGATCGGTTGCAGCGGTCAGGGCGTCAACCCGACGCCGTCGTCGGCGCCCTCCTCCGCGCCATCGGCGGTGCCGGCGTCCACGGCGGCGCCGTCGCCCAGTTCCCTGGCGTCCACAGGCCTGCCTGATCCGAGCGCGATCGTCGGTGTCTCGCCAACGCTCGCCGAGATCGTGCGTCTCCGGTCGGCGGTCGCTGCCGATCCGGCCGACGCCGACGCCCTGCGGGACCTGGGGCTTGCGCTCGTTCAACGTGTCCGCGAGACCGCGGATCCGTCGCTCTACGCGCCGGCGCTGACCGCGATCGATGCGGCCCTCGAGCTCCAGCCGGACGATGCCCGGGCACTCGTGGGTCGAGCCGGGATCGAGCTCGGGAAGCACGAATTCGCATCCGCGCTGGTAACCGCGCGCGAGGCGATCGCGCTCTCGCCGACGCTCGTCGCTGCGCACGCCGCGGCCGTCGACGCCCTCGTGGAGCTGGGCCGCTACGACGAGGCCGACGAGGCTGCCGGCGCGATGCTCGGCCTGCGCGTCGACCTGACCACGCTCGCTCGTGTGTCATACCTCGCCGAGCTGCGCGGTCGGTTGCCGGCCGCGTTGGCCGCCATGCGCCAGGCAGCCGCCTCGCCGGGGCTGGCTCCGGAGAACTCGGCCTACGTCGCTGCGCTGCTCGGCAATCTGCTCGTCTACAGCGGCGATCCGGCAGCGGCTGCGGCAGCCTACGAGGCCGGCCTGGACCTCGTCCCGGATCACGCGCCGTCCCTGGCCGGTCAGGGCCGCCTGGCAGTCGGTGCAGGCCGTCTTGACGAGGCGATCGCCCGGTTCGAGCGCGCCGCCGCGGTCGTCCCGCTGCCCGAGTACATCATCGCCCTGGGCGACGCCCAGTCGGCGGCCGGCCGGGACGCTGACGCGGCTCGGAGCTTCGAGCTTGCCCGGGCCGAGATCCAGCTGTTTCGGGCGGCCGGCGTGATCGTCGACGTCGATCTCGCCCTGTTCGAGGCGGATCATGGCGATCCAGCGGCTGCGTTGCGCTTCGCAACCGCCGCCCATGACGCCGCGCCGACCGTCCGAACATCCGATGCGATCGGCTGGGCCATGCACCGGCTCGGTCGCGACAAGGAAGCAGCGACGCACGCGGCCGACGCCCTCCGTCTCGGATCGATCGATCCGCTCCTGCGCTACCACGCCGGCGCGATCGCGGCCGGGCTCGGTGACGTCACGGCCGCCCGGCGCGACCTCGAGCGCGCTCTCGCGACGGATCCGGGCTTCTCGGCCACGGGCGCCGCCGAAGTTCGACGTCTGCTCGACGGCTTGGGCTGACGACCCGCCACACGGGCCGCGTCATGAGCCGCAACCGGACGGTCAGTCGGACCGGATCCGCGCCTCGGCCAACGCCCGACCGACGAGCCGGTTGATTTCGTCGACCGTGAACGGCTTGGCGAGGAACTCCACCGTAGGATCGAGCTCCAGGCCCTGGCCGTGGCCATTCTCGGCATGACCGCTCATCATCACGACCGCGATGTCGGGCCGCTGGATGCGCACCTGCTCCGCCAGCTCCGGACCCTGGAGGCCGGGCATCACGACGTCGGTGACGAGGATGTCGATGCGGCCCCTGGCGGACGAGCTGATCTCCAGGGCCTGGTTGCCGGAGGCCGCGGCGATCACCGTGTGGCCACCGAGCTCGAGGCTGCGCCGCGCGAACTCGCGCACTGCCGCGTCGTCCTCGGCAAGGAGGACGACGCCCGTTCTCGTTGCCATCTCGGAGTCCTCCTCCGGCGGGTCGGCCGTCGCGGCGGGCCGAACGCGCGGAAGGTCGACGTGGAAGGTCGATCCTCGGCCGGGCTCGGTCTCGACCTGGATCTGGCCGCTGGATTGGGCGACGATCCCGAAGACGGTCGACAGGCCGAGGCCCGTGCCTTTGCCCGGTCCCTTCGTCGTGAAGAACGGATCGAAGATCCGGGTCCGGGTCTCTTCATCCATCCCTTGCCCGTCATCGGTCACGCTGATCCGGACGAACGGCCCCGCGGTGAGGTCAGGATCCGGCCGTTCCGGGTCCGGCGGCGGGCCGCTCCGGATCGCGATGGACAGGGTCCCACCGGACGGCATCGCATCGCGGGCATTCACCGCGAGGTTGAGGATGATCTGTTCGAGCTGGGTCGGGTCGACCCGGACGGCGACCTGCCGGAGAGGGGCATCGAGGACCACGTTCACTGCGTCGCCGAGGAGGGGACGAAGAATCGGCACCAGGTCGGCGATGACCACGGCCGGATCGACGTCGCTCGGCAGCAGGACCTGGCGCCGGGTGAAGGCCAGCAGCTTCTTCGTGATCGAGCCCGCCCGATCGGCGCTGGCGAGAACCTGGTCCAGGTCGGCGCGAATCGGATCATCCGGCGGCAGGCTGGACCGGGCGAACTCGGTATAGCCCTGGATCGAGGTCAGCAGGTTGTTGAAGTCGTGGGCGATCCCGCCCGCGAACTGGCCGATTGCCTCGAGCCGCTGGTTCTGCACGATCTGGGCGTCCATGCTCCGCTTGCCGGTCACGTCGCTCACGTTGAGCATCGTGCCGACGAACGTGCCGTCATCGGTGAGGATCGGGCTGCCGGCCACGAGCCCGAACAGATTCGTGCCGTCGGCCCGCCGGAAGCAGGCCTCCATCCGCTCGCCGGCATGGACGCGCTGGCGTGCCAGGAAGGCCTCGACCTCGAGCCATTCCTCGGCGTCGAGGAAGTCCTGGATCGAACGGCCCCGCATCCCGTTGCGCGGGACGCCCAGCAGCTCCGCCATGGCGCGGTTCGCGTACGTCGTCCGGCCATCGCCGCCGACCAGCCAGACGCCGTCGAACATCCCGTCGAAGATCGAGCGGAGGCGGTCCATCGGGACCTGGCCGACGGACGTCGTCGTGCGATTCACGGACTGCGGCGGACGCCGCGGTCGGACGGGCTTTGACAACCGGGGCGACCGCAGTCGAGGGCTCGCTGGGCCGATCCGCAGCGGCCCGTCAACATCGGGTGACGGCGTGCCCTTCGCCACCGTCTGGAGCGTCGCAGCGGCGGTCACCTTCGCCTTCGCCACCAGTTCGGTGCCCATCTGGCAACCCTTTCCCCTGCGCAGGCTCTGGTCAACGCCCAGCTCTGCGCGCCCCCGGCAGTGTGCATGCCGTGCGCCAGTGTCGTCGTGTCGGGCGGCGCCGTCATGACGGCCCGTCATCCAGCGATTTGACGGCCTGGTGCTCGCGGACGGTTAGTTGGTCGTAGGCGGCGCGAGGGGATCAGGAGGTGCCGGAACCGGGGTTGCCTGCTCCTCCCCCCAGCCGGCGTTGGAGAAGGTCGGGATGAAGCGGTAGCCGCGTCCCGGGACGGTGGCGATGAAGCGCGGATGGCGGTAGTCGTTCTGGAGCTTGCTCCGAAGGCTCCGGATGTGGCGATCGACGATGTTGCTCTCGGCCACGAAGTCAGTGCCCCAGATCGAGTCGAGGATCTGCTCCCTCGTGACGACCCGGCCGCCGCGACTGGCAAGCAGGTACAGAAGGCTCTGCTCGATGGCGCTGAGGTGGATCACCGAGGTACCGGCCCGGACCTCCCGGTTGACGATGTCAATCTCCATCTCGCCGAGCCTGATCGTGGGCACGATCGGCCGATCCGTGCCGGACGCTCGGCGGCTGATCACGATCGAGCGGGCGAGCAGCTCTTCGGGTGAGAACGGCATCGTCAGGATGTCGTCGACGCCAAGGTCGAACGCCCGGAGCTTGGTCTTGAGATCGCCGCGCCGGGTCAGGCCGAGGACCGGGGTCACGCTCTCGCGCAAAGAGTTGGCGGCAACGAGCCGGCTCATCAGGGCATCGCTGTCATCGTGGTCCATGTCGACGATCGCCATGTGCGGGTGCCAATCGGCGAGGGCTGCCTCGGCCTCTTCGAGGCTGGTGGCCGACTGGACCATGAACAGGCCGTGGTTCAGGGTCAGCTCGATGAGGTCGACGATCAAGGGCTGGTTGTGAAGAACCAGGGCTCGCCGTGTGTTGTCGTCGGCAGTCATGTCGCGATCCAGTCTGCGTCGATCCGGCACGTCCACTCTCTCGAAAAAGAGATAGTCGTCCCCAATCTGGGCTGACGGTACCAGATGCTGCAACAGCATTGCAAAACGCCCCCTTCTTCCCACCAGGCGTGGCCACGTGCACGCAACCGGGCCGCTGCAACCACATGGACCGGGACCTTCGGTCATCCAATGGTCCTGGGTCCGCGAACCACAATCGACAGGCTTCCGGTGAAGAGTCGCGACGCATCGGATCCCGCCGAATCCACCCAGGCCATTCCGTCGGACCTGGCCCACCAGAATCGGAGATCCCACCCGTGTCCAAACGGTCCAAGGTCGTCGCCCTCAGCGGCGCCCTGATCATCGCGACCACGTCCATCGGCGGCGTGATGGCTTCCAGCCACCGCGAGGCGCCCCTCATCTCGGGCGACCCCGGCGCAGACAACACCGACGTCTACGCTTTCGTCAGCCCGAACGCCCCGAACACGCTCACGATCATCGCCAGCTGGAGCCCCAATCAGGAGCCGGCCGGCGGCCCGAACTTCTACCCGTTCGATGACGCGGTTCGCTACGAGATCCACGTCGACAACAACGGCGATGGCAAGGGCGACGTCAACTACGACTTCCGGTTCAAGAAGCAGACGAAGGCCACCAACGCCTTCGGGATCCCGACCTACCTGTACAACGACGGCCCGCTCACCAGCCTGACGGACCCCAACTGGCTCGTCCCGCAGACCTACACGATCGCGCGCAACGGCACGCGCATCGCGTCAGGCCTCCGGACTCCGCCGGCCAATATCGGCCCGCGGTCCACCCCCGCCTACGAGGCCAATCTCGGCTCCAAGGCCGTCCACACCCTGGGCAACGGGATGAAGGTCTTCGCCGGCCAGCGTGACGACTCGTTCTTCGTCGACACCGGCTCCATCTTCGACCTCGGCGGTCTGCGTCCGTTCAATCCCGCGCATCTGCTGCCGCTCGCGGCCGAGGCGGGCGTCGACGGGACGGGCGGCTTCAACGTCAACAGCATCGCGATCCAGGTCCCGATCCAGCAGCTGACCAAGGACCACGCCCTGCCGACCGGCCCGAACGATCCCGACGCCGTCCTCGGCGTGTGGGCAGCCGCGAGCCGCCAGAAGCACACCAAGCTGAATGCCAACGGCACCGTCAGCACATCCGGCAAGTGGCAGCAGGTCTCGCGCCTGGGCAACCCCCTCGTCAACGAGGTGATCATCCCGCGCGTGAGGAAGGACTACTGGAACAGCAAGACCCCGGCCGGTGACAAGGAGTTCGCCAAGTACTACCGGACGCCCGAGTTGGCGGCCCTCGTCAACTACCTGTACCCGACCCTGCCCGACGCACGAACGACCGGTCGCGAGGACCTCGTGGCCATTCTCCTGACGGGCCTCGACCTGCGCGACGTGGGCGGGCCGATCAACCTCAACAAGACCGGCACGACCCTCGCGGACGAGCTCCGGGTCAACACCGGCATCAAGCCGAATGCAGCCGGCGCCTGCGTCTTCGGCGACGCGACCGGCGGCACGCCGAGCCGGCTCGGCGTCCTCGCAGCCGACCTGTGCGGCTTCCCGAATGGCCGTCGCCTCCTTGACGACGTGACCGACATCGAGCTCCGTGCCGTCGCCGATGGCTACGGACCGGTTGTCAACAGCTTCTACAAGACGCTGACCCCGAATCTCACGCCGAACAACACGATCGGCGATGGCGTGAACCAGAACGACATGCCGTTCCTGAGCGCGTTCCCGTACATCGGGACGCCGCACCAGGGCTACGAGCACAGCCACCACCGTCTCGGGCCAGTCCCGAGCTGACCACCAGGCTCTCATCGACGGCCCGGGCTTCGCCCGGGCCGTTTGGATTCCCGGCGAGCAGGGCGCTCGCCATCTGTCGGCTCAGACACTCACTTCGGGACATCCGCGGCCAGCCAGCCCGCGGCCGCGCTCACGACCACGACCGCGATCGGCGGCACGCGACCGCTCGCCAGCAGGGCGAGGCCCACGGCCGCGATCGCGACATCGATCGGGTTCGTGATCGCGCTCGTCAGGATCGGCGTGATCAGGGCCGCCAGGAGGATGCCGACGACCGCGGCTTTCGTCCCCGCGAGCGCCCGGCGAACGCCGTGTGCCGTCCGCAGGCGATCCCAGAACGGCAGCGCCCCGAACACGAGCAGAAACGACGGCACGAAGATCGCGATGAGGGCGAGCGCCCCGCCCGCCACGCCGCCGGGCGGCTGGGTTGACACGGTGCCGAGGAAGCCCGCAAATGTGAACAGCGGGCCGGGCATTGCCTGTGTCGCTCCGTAGCCTGCGAGGAACTGGCCGTCGCTGACCCAGCCGGGCTCGACCACCGCGTCGTGGAGCAGCGGCAGGACGACATGGCCGCCGCCGAACACGAGCGAACCGGTGCGATAGAACGCATCGACGAGCGCCACCACCGAGCCGGCCACGGCGTGGAGGATGGGCAGGCCGACGAGCAGGGCGATGAACAGGCCGAGGGCGAGGCCCCCCGTTCGCCCCGAGATGCTGAGGAACGGGCTGCGACGCGGCTCCGGTTGGGGGCCGGGGGCGCACGGCGGGGCGAGCACGAGGCGGCCGACGAGGGCCGCGCCGGCCATGATCGCAACCTGCGCGAACGCCGCCGGCCAGGCCAGCGCAACGACCGACGCGAGGGCGGCTATCGTCCGCCGCCGCCAGTCCGGGGTGAGCGTCCTGGCCATCAGCCAGACCGCGTGGGACACGACCGCGACCGCCGCCAGCTTGAGGCCGTGGACCCAGCCGCTGCCGGACACGTCGGTCGATGCGGCGAACAGGCCGAACAGGATCATCGCGATCGCGGACGGGAGGGTGAACCCGAGCCACGCCAGGATCCCGCCGGGGATGCCCGCCCGGCGGCTCCCGATCGCGATTCCGAGCTGGCTGCTCGCCGGGCCGGGCAGGAGCTGGCAGAGCGTCACGAGGTCCGCGAAGGTCGCCTCGTCGAGCCAGCGGCGGCGATCCACGTACTCGCGCCGGAAATAGCCGATGTGGGCGATGGGGCCGCCGAAGGACGTCAGCCCGAGCCGGAGGGCGACGAGGAAGACCTCGAGGGCGCGGCCCACCGGTCGCTTCACGTCTAACTCATGGTCTGGGTCTGGCGGGTCGGTCACGCGTTTGAGGCTACCGGGCGCCGATTGACACTGTCGGGCGGCGTCGCCCATCATCTTCTGCACATCTGTAACGTGCAGATGTGCATCGCGACCAGTGCCGGGCTGGCCGCCGCTCGGGAGCCCGCGTGTCCGACCTCCAGCAGCTGATCCAGGCGAGCCGTCTCTACTACGAGCTGGGCGAGACGCAGTCCCGCGTCGCGGAGCTCCTCGGCGTCACCCGGCCGCAGGTCTCGCGCCTCCTGAAGCGAGCCCGCGCCGAGGGCGTGGTCGAAATCCGGATCGTGGACCAGGCCGCCGCCGAATCGCCGGCCGGCGACCAGCTCCGGAGGCGCTTCGGGCTTGCCGCGGTCCACCTCGCGCCGGCCCTCGTGGGGCCCGAGGAGATCAGTCGGCGCATGATCGGACGGCTGGCCGCCGACGTGCTGCGCGGTGCGATCCGCGATGGGGCGGTCGTCGGAATCGGCGAGGGAGCGTCGATCTCGGCCATGGCCGACGCGGTCGCCGCCGACGAGCCGATCCACGAGACCGGGGCGACGGTCGTTCCGCTGGCGGGGGGCTACTGGTTCGCGGGCCCGGCTCGCGAGCCGTTCCGGCGGGTCGCGGACGGGATCGGTGGGATGGCCATGGGTCTTCTGGCACCGGGGCTGGTCGACGACCCGGCGACCAAGTCAGCGCTGGTCGCCCACGCCGGCGTCCGCAGGATTCTCGAGCTCTGGGATCGCCTGGACGTCGCGGTGTTCGGGATCGGCGGCCCGATCTGGACCGCGGCCGCACTTGGTGCCGACGCTGCCGCCGAGCTGGATCGTTCTGGTGCGATCGGTGAGGTGCTGGTCTGTCCGTTCGACATCGACGGGCGGTTCGTCTGCGATTCCCTGCGCGACCGGACGATCGCGTTCGACGCCCGGGAGCTCGCCAGGATTCCGGTCCGGATCGGCGTTGCCGGCGGCGCCGTCAAGGTTCGCCCGATCCTCGGGGGCCTTCGGGGCGGCTTGTTGACGATGCTCGTCACGGATCAGCGGACGGCCGAGGCGGTCCTTGCGCTCGACGAAGAAGGCCTCGATTCGGGGGCGGGCGGGTGAGCGGCGGTCCCGGGACGCCCGTCGTCGGCGCCGGTGGTCTCGGTCGGGAGGCGGCCGTGCTCGCGATCGATCTCGGAACGACGGAGGCCAAGGTCGGTCTCGTCGCGCTCGACGGACGGTTGCTCGGGCTCAGCCGGGCCGGCTACGCGACCGACGGCGACTCCAGCGCGGGCCGCGCGGAACAGGATTCCGAGGCCTGGTGGGGCGCGGTCGGCCTGGCCGTCCGGGAGCTGGTCCGGCTCAACGTCGGGGACATCGTCGCGATCGGGATCGACGGTCACGGCCCCACCTGCGTCGCGGTCTCCGACGACGGGCGCGCGACTCACCCGGCGATCATCTGGCAGGACACCCGCTCGACCGCCGAGCAAGCCGAGCTCGCCGCCGCGACCGGTCTCCACGGCTGGAGCCTGGCCGGGCTGCCGGCAGCGCTCTGGCTGGAGCGCCACGAACCGGACGCGGCGGCCGCGACCCGCTGGTACCTCGCGACCTGGGACGTGATCGCACTGCGCCTCACCGGCCGGGCGACCACGAGCCTCGCGGCCGGCCAGCCGTTCCCGGATCCGTCCGTCCTGGACGCTGCCGGGTTGCCAGCGCGGAAGATCCCGCCCGCGGTCGCGGCCGGGACGGTGGTGGGCGAGGTCAGCGCCTCGGTCGCCTCGGCACTCGGCATCCGGAGCGGGACGCCCGTCGTAGCCGGCATCGTCGACGCCTGGGCGAGCTACCACGGCGCGGGCATGGTCCGGGCCGGTGATGCGATGGACGCCGGCGGGTCGGCCGGCGGCTTCGGCGTCTACTGGGATCGCCCGCTCGACGTTCCGGGCTCGTTCTCGACGATCGCGCCGTTGCCCGGCCTGTACTCCGTCGGCGGGGCGATGGCCGCGACCGGCCGGGCGGTCGACTGGTTCCGAGTCGACGTCCTCGGTGGCGGCTGGACAACCGAAACCCTGATCGCCGAGGCTGGTGCGATCCCCGCCGGGGCCGACGGCGTCGTGTTCCTGCCCTACCTCGCCGGGGAGCGGTCGCCGCTCTGGGACCCGACCGCGCGCGGCGCCTTCGCGGGGCTGGCCCTCTCGCACGGGCGGGCAAACCTGACCCGGGCCATCCTCGAGGCATCGGCGTTCGCGATCCGTCACGTGGCGGAATCGGTGGTCGCCGCCGGCGCCGAGGTCCGGACGATGCGGGTCTGTGGCGGGCCGGCCCGGAGCGAGACCTGGAACCAGATCAAGGCGGACGTGACCGGGTTCACCGTCGAGGTGCCGGCCGTGCTCGAGACCGCCGTCGTCGGGGCCGGGATCGTCGCCGCCACCGGTGTCGGTGCCTGGCCCGATCTCGCGGCGGCGATCCGTGGGATGACCCGGGCCTCGCGCCAGCTGCGTCCGGACCCAGGAGCGCGGGGCCAGTATGACGCCACCTATGACGCATACCGCCGGCTCCACCCGGCGATCGCGCCGATCGTCCGCGACCTTGCCGCCGCGTCCGCTCGGGCGGGACCGCGATGACGGCGCGGACCGGCCGCCTCGTGGCCGACGACATCCGCGTGGCGTTTCGGCCGGCGCAACGGAACGCCGCGCCGGCGATCGCCCTCGACGGCCTGTCGCTCGACGTCGGCGGCGGCGAGATCGTCGCCCTGATCGGCCCGAACGGCTGCGGCAAGTCGACGTTCCTGCGGGTCGCCGCCGGGCTCCTCCGCCCCGAGCGCGGCCGGGTCACGCTGGACGGGGTGGGCGTCACCGCGCCCGACCCTCGGATCGGGCTCGTCTTCCAGGAGCCACGCCTCCTGCCGTGGCGCTCTGTCGCGGACAACGTCACGTACCCGCTCGAGCTGGCGGGCTGGTCGCGTGAGCGGCGCGCGGCACGCCTGGCCGAGCTGCTCCCGGTCGTCGGCCTCGAGGCGGCCGCGGCGCTCCGTCCGGTCCAGCTCTCGGGCGGGATGCGCCAGCGAGCGGCGATCGCCCGGGCCCTCGTCCTGGCCCCCGACGTGCTCTTGCTGGACGAACCGTTCAGCGCCCTCGACGCCCTGACCCGCGAGCGCTTCAACCTGGACCTGCTCGGGCTCCAGGAGCGGACCGGCACCTCGATCCTGATCGTCACCCACAGCATTCCCGAGGCGATCCTCGTCGCCGATCGGGTCGTGGTCATGACGCCGCGACCGGGCCGCGTCGCCGCCGAGGTCCGGATCACCGCTCCGCGCCCGCGCTCCTTGGCGCTCCTGGACGAGGCGCTCACGTCGCGAGCGGCCGCCGAGATCCGGGCCCACCTGGAACTCGGGGAGCCCGTCGGATGAGCGCCGATCCGGGCACGATCGCGGTCGGTGGCACGCCCCTGGCCCTGGGACGCTCGCTCGTCGGCCTGTGGCCCATCGGTGCGGCGTTTGCGGCGTTCGTGATCGTCTGGAAGCTCGTCGTGGTCGTCAGTGGTCTGCCGGAGTTCATCCTGCCGGCGCCCGAGGTCGTCGGCGCCCGGCTCGTCGAGGCGTGGGCCGATGGCACGATCGCGCCCCACGCCTGGACGACATTCGTCGAGGTCGTCCTCGGCTTCACTCTCGGCGCTGGGTTCGGGCTCGCGGTCGGTTACGCCCTGGCCCGGTCCGTCCTCATCGAGCGCTTCCTGTCGCCCTATCTCGTGGCGGCCCAGGCCGTGCCGATCCTGGCACTTGCCCCGCTTCTCGCCTTGTGGTTCGGGCCGGGGCTGCTGGCCAAGGTCGTGATCTGCGGGTTGATCGTGTTCTTCCCCTTGACGATCGCGACGATGGTCGGGATCCGCTCGGTCGACCGCGGGCTGCTCGAGCTCGGCCGGTCGTTGCGCGCAAGCCGGCGCCAGGTCCTGTGCACGCTCGAGATCCCGGCCGCGCTGCCGGCGATCCTCGGCGGCCTCCGGGTCGGCGTCACCCTGGCCGTCGTCGGCGCGATCGTCGGCGAGTGGGCCGGGGCGGACCGCGGCCTCGGTGTACTCGTCAATCTCGCCCGCGGCAGCCTGTTCGACATCCCGTTGCTGTTCGCGACCCTGGCGACGATCGCGTTGCTCGGGATCGCCTGCTATGTCGTCGTCGTCCTCGTCGAGCGCCGCCTCGTCGGCCTTCGCTGATCAACCCAGGAGGAAGTTTCGTGCCCACTCGCCGCTCCCGTTCGTTCTTCACGACGCTTGTCGTCGCCGTCCTCGCCGCCGGCTGCGGCACGTCGGTCACGCCGGCCCCGTCCTCCACCGCGGTGACGAAGCTGACGGTCGGGCTGGGCTACATCCCGAGCGTCCAGTTCGCCCAGTTCTACCGGGCCGACCAGGCTGGCTATTACGCCGCGGAGGGGCTCGCAGTCACGTTCCAGAACGAGATCGACGCGAACCTGGTGCCCAAGCTCGGGGCCGGCGCGGTGGACCTCGGCCTGTCGGACGGGACGAGCGTGATCCCGGCGGTCAGCCAGGCCATTCCAATCAAGTACCTCGCCACGATCTACCGCCAGTTCCCTTCGATCGTGTTCGCCAAGGCAAGCAGCGGGATCACGGACGCCGACGGCCTCGTCGGCAAGAAGCTGGGGATCCCGGGCAAGTACGGCTCGTCGTGGATCATGCTCCAGGCCCTGATGGCGTCGAAGGGTCACACGGTGTCGGACCTCACCGTGGTCGAGTACCCCGACTTTGGCCAGGGCGCCGCCGTGACCCAGGGCGCGGTCGACGCCGCGACCGGGTTCGTCAACAACGAGCCGGTCCAGCTCGAGCTGACCGGTGAGAAGGCAAGCGTGCTTCGAATTGACGACGTCACGCCGTTGCCTGGCCCGGGGATCGTCTCCGGGACCGCGACTCTGACCGCCAAGCGCGACGCCGTGGCGGGCTTCATCCGGGCCACGTTCAAGGCGATGAACGAGATCGCCCGCGACCCGGCGGTGGGGCTGGACGCGGCGATCAAGGCGGTGCCCGAGCTCGGGAAGGAGCGCGCCAAGCAGGCCGCGATCCTCGACGCGACGATCGCGGCATGGCGGCCGACGGGCGCGGCCGCGAACGCGCCGGTCACCGGCGCCGTTGATCCGGCGGCGTGGGACAAGACAGTCGAGTTCATGACGTCGCTCAAGCTCGTGCCCAAGCCGGTGACGTCCGGCGATCTCGTCGACACGTCGTTCGCGCCGGGTTCGTAGGCCGACCGCGCCCCTATCATCGGTCGATGCCATCGGCCGCCAGCCTCCCGCCTGCGCCTCCGTTCACTCTCCGGGCGCGGGTCGTCTCGCCGCTCGGCGAGGGCGGCGTCCTCGACCTCGCGGACGGGCTCGTGGAGGTCGATGACGGCGGGCGGATTGCGGCTGTCTCGACCGTTGATGACGCGTCGCCGGAGACCGTTGGCTCCGCCGTCGACCTGCGGCCGTGGGTCGTCATGCCGGGCCTGGTCGACGTCCACGCCCACCTGCCCCAGGTCCCGAACGCCGGACTCGGGTACGCCTTGCCGCTCCTCGACTGGCTCGACCGCCTGACGTTCCCGACCGAGCGCTCGTGGGCCGATCCGGACCTGGCCGAGCGGTTGGCGCCGGCGATCTTCCGGGCATTCGCTGCCTCCGGCACGACCACCGTCTTGGCGTACGGCGTGGTCTACGAGGCGGCGATGGACGCCTCGTTCAGCGCCGCCGAAGCGCACGGGATCCGGGCGATCCTCGGCAAGGTCATGATGGATCGGCTGACGTACGACGAGACGATCGAGCCGTCGACGATTCTCGATCGGACGTTGCGCGAGAGCGCGGACCTGGCCGGGCGCTGGCACGGCGCGGATGGCGGGCGGCTTGGCTACGCGGTCACGCCGCGGTTCGCCGTTTCGTGCACGGCAGAGCTCCTGGCCGAGTCGGCGGCGCTCGCCCGCGATCTCGGATGCTGGTGGCAAAGCCACGTGTCGGAGGATCGCGGCGAGATCGCCGAGGTGGCGCGCCTGTTTCCCGAGGCTCGCGACTACGTCGACGTCTACGACCGGGCCGGTGCGCTCGGGCCGCGTTCTGTGCTTGCCCACGCGATCCACCTGTCGGCGCGCGAGGAAGCCCGTCTGGCGGAGACCGGGACGCCGGTGGCGCATTGCCCGACCTCGAACCTGTTCATCGGGGCGGGAGTGATGCCGCTCACCGAGCGGCTCGCAGCGGGTCTGGCGGTGGGGCTGGGGTCGGACGTGTCGGGCGGGCCTGAGTTGTCCCTTTTTGGGGTGATGCGGACCGGGGCGTACGCGCAGCAGGCGTTGCGCTCTCTGGCGCCGGAGCGGGCCGCGATGGAGCCCGACGCGGTGGAGCCGCTGGCGCCGCTCGACTGGCTCCGCCTGGCGACCCTCGGCGGCGCCCGAGCACTCGGCCTCGATAGGGTGATCGGCTCGATCGAGGTCGGCAAGGAGGCCGACCTGATCCTGGTCGATCCGGGCCGCACCGCCCCGCTCGGCCCCGAGCTGGACGACGCCGACCTGCTCGTCGACGCGTCGCTGCTCGTCAGCCGCCTCATCTTCCGCGCTCAATTCGACATGGTCCGCGCCGCGTGGGTTCGCGGCCGTCAGCTGGAGGGTCCATCGTGATCGAGGCAACGTTCGGCCACGTCAACGTGATCGCCCGTGACTGGCGAGCGCTCGCCCGCTTCTACACCGAGGTGTTCGGCTGCGAGTTCGTGCCGCCCGAGCGCGACATCAGCGGCCCAGTCCTGGAGCGCGGCACTGGCCTTCCGGGCGCGGCGTTGACGGGCGCTCACCTCCGACTGCCCGGGCTCGGCGCGAACGGGCCGACCCTCGAGATCTACCAGTTTGCATCGATGCCGGACGAGCCGGCGTCCGCGCCGAACCAACCCGGTTTCCGCCACATCGCCTTTGGCGTGCCGTCGGTCGCGGCGGCTCGCGACGCCGTGCTGGCCGCCGGAGGCGCTGTCGTGGGCGAGATCGTCACCACCCAGACCAAGGACCGCCGGTTCGTGACATGGACCTATCTGACGGACCCCGAGGGCAACATCCTGGAGCTGCAGGCGTGGTCGGACACGGCGCCGTGACGTCACAGGATCACGATCCCGCTGCCGCCTGGCTGTTCGCCGCGGGCGAGCGCCCGGAGCACCTCTCGCGTTCCGAGCGGCAGGTTCGCGAAGGCGCCCGGTGCGGCGGCGAGGGCCCGGCGGTTGCGGGTGGTGTCCGCGACGAGAAGGATCACGTGTTCGGTGCCACCGTCGCGGAGTTTGAGGTTGAGCCGGCGCTCGAGGGCCTGGAGGTCGTTGAGGACGGTCTCCGCCTCGACGGGGAGGCGCCACCCGTCGCCCCGGATCACGGCGTCCCATGCCCGGAGGTCGCCCTCGATCGGAAGTGGCACCTCCGTCGACCAGTGCAGGCTCGGGTGGAGGCGCGCCCGGAATCGCTCCAGCAGGCGGAGCTGTCCCGCGTCCCGGATCGGATCGCCGGCCGGATAGGCGCGCAGAGCGAGATCCAGTCCGACGACCGCGCACCACGATCCCAGGTCACCGACCGACACGCGATCGAGTTCACCCCGCTCGAAACGCAGGAGTTGCTGATGGGAGGCACCCGAAGCCGCGCCAGCGTCTCGCAAGCTCAGCCCGGCCCCCACTCGCGCCAATCGATGGTCTCGACCGAGCCGGCGCATCGCGTCGGCGGCCCGTCTTCGACCACGATCGCCCGGACGCTCTCTGGTTCCCATCGCGGCAATCCTGGCGCTGGTCGCTTACCCGCGGATCAACGCCGAGTTGGTCCGCCTGGCGGAGCAACGAACGAACGACGCGGCGTTGATCGGCGCGGGCGACATCTCGGCCCCCTGGCTGGTCCGCATCACGGACCAAACAGCGGAGGAGGCCTCACATTCGGCCGAATTTCGAAGAGGCCGGCGCTGCCGACCGCTCCTTGGTCCGCCTGCGGGACCGCCCCAGCACCGTGAGCGAGCAGATGGACATCCTGATCACGGCCGGCACGATCGTTGACGGGACGGGGGCGCCGGCACGGATCGGCGACCTGACCATCAGCCGCGGTCGGATCCGCGAGGTTCGTCCCGGCGCGGAACCAAGGCAGGCGGAGCGCATGATCGACGCTCGGGGCAAGGTCGTCGCCCCGGGCTTCATCGACCTCCACTCCCACAGTGCGCTGATGATCCTGGCCGACCCGGACCACGGCGCGAAGGCGCGCCAGGGCGTCACCACGGAGCTCGTCGGTGTCGATGGCCTGAGCTACGCCCCGCTCCCGAACGAGCATGACCTCGACGCGCTGGTCGAGATGAACGCCGGCCTGGACGGCGACCCGCGCGACGCGGACGGTGCCAGGGGAACGAGCGGGCGAGGGCGTCCGATCACGATCGACTGGGCGACCGTGGAGGGCGTCCTCGCCCGCTATGACTCTGGCACGGCTGTCAACATCGCCCAGCTCGTTGGCAACACGCCGCTCCGGGTCGCGGCGCTCGGCTGGGACGACCGACCCACCACCCCCGACGCCACCCGCGACCAGCGGGCCCGCCTGCGCGAGGGGATGGAGGAAGGCGCGTTCGGGGTCAGCAGCGGGCTCGACTATCCGCCCGGCGCGTACGCCACCACTGCCGAGCTGGCGGAGCTCGCGAACGAGGCCGCCAAGCTCGATGGGATCTACCACACCCACGTCCGCTACGACCTCGGCGACCGCTTCCTCGACCCATTCCGCGAGGCGATCGAGATCGGCCGGCGCGGCGAGGCGCCCGCTCACATCACCCACTTCTACCACCGGGCGACCTTTCCGGGCACGGCCGACCAGATGCTCGAGCTCGTCGACGATGCGACCGCCGCCGGCCAGGACGTCAGCTTCGACGTCTACCCGTCCGAATGGGCGAGCACCCGGCTCCTGATCCTCATCCCGCTCTGGGTCCTCGAGGGCGGGCCCGCCCGCACGAAGGAGCGGTTGTCCGATTCCGGAGTCCGAAATCGGATCCGCACCGACCTGGCGGAACGTGGCCAGCTCTTCGCCGGAAGCGGCGGGATCCGCGACGTCCGGATCGGCTATCTCCGCCGGCCAGAGAACCTCCAATGGGAGGGCCGGACCCTGGGCGAGCTGATCGACGCCGCGGGCACCGACCCCGTCGACGCACTGTGCGACCTCCTCCTCTCGGAGGACCTCCGGCCGAACGAGGTCACGCCCGGGCCCAACACGCCGGGCACCCGCCGCTTCCTCCAGCATCCGGGAGCGATGATCGGGACGGACAGCGTCTTTGTCGGCGCGAAGCCGAGCCCGCGGACGTATGGCAGCTTCCCCCGGATCCTCGGCCAGTTCGTCCGCGACGAGGCGCTCCTCGGTCTCGAGGACGCCGTGCGGAGAATGACCGGCGCCCCGGCCGCCCGGCTCGGCCTGCGCGACCGCGGCACAATTCGCGACGGCGCTGTCGCGGACCTCGTGATCTTCGACCCGGCCACTGTCCGGAGCGATGCAACGATCGATGACCCCACCCGCGAACCCGCCGGAATCGAGCACGTCTTCGTCGCCGGCACTGCCGTGATCGACGGCGGACGGCCGACGGGCGCCCGCCCCGGCCGCGGGCTGCGCCGGGGCCGCGACTGAGCCCGAACGGAAACGAGACCGGTGATACGCTCGCGGACGATGGAGGGACCCAGACCGCGATGACGATCCGGACCTCGCCCAGCCGGACCAGCACCCCGGTGAGCCCGCTCCGAAGCGGGGAAGCGGCCCACGCCCTCGTCGTGCCGGGCGGCGCCGTCGTCCCCGGCCGAATCCAGACCGCCTCGCCCCTCCGGCGCGAAGGCCCGGCCAAGCTCACGGGCGAGGCCAAGTACGCCGACGACCTCGTGTTTCCGGGAGCCTGGTACGGAGCCACGATCCGCTCCACCGACGCCCACGCCCGCTTCGACGGCTTCGACCTCGATCCCGCCATCGACTGGTCGAAGATCGCCGTCGTCACCGCCCAGGACATCCCCGGCGACAACATCGTCAGCCTGATCAGCGACGACCAGCCGGTCCTCGTTCCGGTCGGCGGCGAGATCCAGCACCACGCCGAGCCGCTCGTCCTCCTCGCCGCCGCGGACCGCGAGACCCTCCGCCATGCCCGCCACGCCGTCACCCTCCGGACGACGTCCCTCGCGCCCGTCTTCGACCCGCTCGAGAGCGACCACGTCTTTGCCCACTACGAGATCACCTCGGGCGACCTCGAGCAGGGTTTTGCCGAGGCCGACCTCGTCCTCGAGGGGACCTACCGGGTTGGCCACCAGGAGCAGCTCTACATCGAGAACAACGCGATGATCGCGGTCCCGCGCGAGGACGGCGGCGTCACCGTCCACGGCAGCCTCCAGTGCCCGTACTACATCCACAAGGCGATGAAGCGGTCGCTCAAATTGAGCAACGAGCAGGCCCAGGTCGTCCAGGCGGAGACGGGCGGCGGATTCGGCGGCAAGGAGGAGTACCCCTCGATCGTGGCCCTCCACGCAGCGCTCCTCGCGCTGAAGGCCGGCAAGCCGGTCCGGATGATCTACGACCGCCACGAGGACCTGAGCGCGACCACGAAGCGCCACCCGGCGATCGTCACCCACCGGACCGGGCTGAAGCTCGATGGGACGCTCGTTGCCCAGGACATCGAGATCGTGATGGACGGCGGGGCGTACTGCACCCTGACCCCGGTTGTGCTGAGCCGGGGCGCGCTCCACTCGGGCGGGCCGTACCGCTGTCCGAACGTCCGGATCCGTGCCCGGGCAACGAGAACGAACACCCCGCCGAACGGCGCCTTTCGCGGCTTCGGTGCGCCCCAGACCGAGTTCGCCGCCGAGGTCCAGCTGGGCCGCGCGGCCGAGGCGCTCGGGATCAGCCCGCTCGAGATCCGCCGCCACAACCTGTACCGCATCGGCGACGAGACGCCGACCGGCCAGATCCTGAGCGAGAGCGTCGCCGCCGAGGAAGTCCTGGAGCGAGCCGCCGAGGCCGCGGAGTTCGAGGGCGTCGCGGCGCGCACGGCGAAGGACCGTGACCGCCGGACCGGCTCGGGTCACGTGCCCGGCTCACCGCTCCGCACGACCCGTGACCGAACGGCGTCCGGTATCGGCGTGGCGCTCGCGTTCCACGGAGCCGGGTTCACGGGCAGCGGCGAGGTCAAGCTCGCCAGCGTCGCGTCGCTGGAGCTGGCCGCCGACGGCCAGATCCGGATCCTGACCGGCTCCACCGAGATGGGACAGGGGACGAAGACGATCTTCCCCCAGCTCGTTGCCGAGGAGCTGGGTGTCGCCGTCGACGACGTCGACATGGCGCCCCAGGACACGGCCCTGGTCCCCGACTCGGGGCCGACGGTCGCGAGCCGCACGGCGATGGTCGTGGGCGGGCTGCTGATCCAGGCCGCCCGTCGGCTCAAGGCGACCGTCGAGGAGCGCAACGGCGGCGCGCTGTTCGCCGACGTCCGCGCCGGCGACGCGTCCGCCCACGGCGCGACCCGCATCGACCAGAAGTTCGAGCCCTATCCCCACGTCCACTTCGACGACGAGACCTATCGTGGCGACGCCTACCCAGCGTTCGGCTGGGCCGCCTGCGTGGCCAGCGTCGAGGTCGATCTCGACAGCGGAGAGGTCACCGTCCACGACGTGGTCGCGGCCGACGACGTCGGCAAGGTGATCCACCCGGTCATGGCCGAGGGCCAGGTCGAGGGCGGGACCTTGCAGGCGATCGGGTACGCGACGATCGAGGAGATCAAGCTGCGCGACGGCCGCTACCTGAACGATCGCCTCGCGACGTACATCATCCCGACGGCCCTCGACGCTCCGCGCATCCATACGATCCTCGTCGAGGCGCCGTACAGCGGCGTGCCGCACGGCGCGAAGGGAATCGGTGAGCTGCCGATGGACGTCGGGGCGCCGGCAGTCGTGGCTGCGATTCACGACGCGACGGGGGCCTGGATCCACGAACTGCCCGCGTCGCCGGAACGGATCCTCGCCGCGCTCGGGGTCACGCCGACCGCCGCCGCACCAACGCCGCACAGCGCGACCGCCGCCGACACGACCCCGGCCGAGCCTTCCGCAGTCGACGCGACGATCGAGGCCCCGATCACCGAGGGCACCGACCCGCGGCCGGACGCACGAACGGATCCTCAGCCGATGCGTGGCCCGCGCGACCCGGACGAACCCCGATGACGTCGGACCCGGCCGGCCGCCCGGAGCCTGACTCGGCGGTCACGTGGCGGTTCAGCGTCAACGGCGACCCCGTCGAGGTGGCCGCGCCCGGGATGCGCCGCCTCCTCGACGTCCTCCGCGAGGAGCTCGCCCTGACCGGCACGAAGGAGGGCTGCGGCGAGGGCGAGTGCGGCGCCTGCACCGTCCTGGTCGACGGCGTGCCCGTCGACTCCTGCCTCGTCCCCGTGTGCCAGGTCGAGGGCGCCCGGATCGCGACCGTCGAGGGTCTGGCCGAGCCGTCGCCCGAGGGTCTCGTGCTCGACCAGCTCCAGCAGGCATTCCTCGAGGCCGGCGGCGCGCAGTGCGGGATCTGCACACCCGGCATGCTGATGGCGGCTCGCGCCTATCTCGACGACGGTGGGACGGCCGACGAGGACGCGATCCGCGAGGCAATCGCGGGCAACCTCTGCCGCTGCACGGGCTATACGAAAATCGTGGATGCGATCGCGATCGCTGCAGGAGGCCGACGATGACGGACCGGGTCGATCTCGAGCAGGCCGAGCATGAGGCCAAGTCCGAGTCCGAGGCCGAGGCGGCCGACGACGCGGCGGTTGACCTGCAGGCGCTCATCGACAACGACGAGGACGACATCCCCACCCCGAACGAGTACTCGGTGGCCTTCTCGCCGCGGAACGTCGCGGTCGGGCTGGCGATCGTCGCCGGGCTCGTCGGCCTCCTGGTCCGCCGGCGCCGTGGCGGCAAGAGCGGCTTGAGCGGCTGACCGATGCCCGTCGAGCCGCCGATCGCGACCCCGACCTCGCTCGCCGACGCCTACGCCGTCCTTGCCGGCTCGACGGCCGACGACCCGATCACCCCGATCGCCGGTGGGACAGACGTGATGGTCCGGATCACCGGCGAGATCGGGGCGCCGCCGGCGCGAATGGTCGACCTGTCGCGGCTCGACGCGTTGCGCGGGATCACGGTCGATGGTGGGGCCGTGATCCTGGGCGCCCGGACGACCTACACCGAGATCCGCCGCTCGGATGCCTGCCGCGAGCACCTGCCGGCGCTGGTCGCCGCGGCGGCCACGATCGGCGCGGCCCAGATCCAGAACCGCGGCACGCTCGGCGGCAACATCGCCAATGCCTCGCCGGCCGGCGATACGTTGCCGGTCCTGCTCGTCCTGGACGCCGAAGTGATCGTCGGTGGGGCGCGCGGCGAGCGGTCTATCCCGGTTGCCGATTTCTGGGTCGCGTACCGTCGGACCGCCCTCGCTCCGGACGAGCTGATCCTGCGGATCCGGATCCCGGTCGCCGGCGGCCGCGAGGCGCGGTTCCGGAAGATCGGGACGCGCCGGGCGCAGGCGATCAGCAAGGTCGTGCTGGCGCTCGCCTGGCGCGAGGGCCCGGGTGCCGCCACCGCCGGGCCGGCCCGTGCCTGGACCGACGTCCGCCTGGCTCTCGGTTCGGTGGCCGACCGCCCGATCCGGGCGCGCGCGACCGAGGCCGTCCTGGAGGGCGTCGCGCCGACCCCCGCAACCGCCAACGCCGCGGCCGAGGCGCTCGCCGCCGAGATCCATCCGATCGACGACGTCCGCTCGACTGCCGACTATCGCCGCGCGGTTGCGGCCCGAGCGCTTCACCGGATGATCCGGGACGCCGCCGGCTGGTGAGCGTCGTCGACCTGTGACGATGGCTGATCCGGACCCGCTGAACGGCGTCCGGCCCGGTCTTCGTCGCGCGTTCTGGCTGCGCGAAGCGCTCGCCACTGAACCTGCCTCGCTCGCCGCGGACGTCGCGGCCCCGCCCCTCGCGGGTCGCGAGACCGCCGATGTCGCGATCCTCGGCGGCGGCTACACCGGGCTGTGGACCGCGCTCCGGCTCCGCGCGCTGGAGCCGGCGGCCCGCGTGGTCGTCATCGAACAGGACATCTGCGGTGGCGGGCCGTCCGGCAGGAACGGCGGTTCGTCACCGGCTGGTGGGACGAGCTGGCGGGGCTGATCCGCCAGTTCGGCGAGGTGGACGCGCTCCGAACGGCGCGCGCGCTCGACGCCGCGATCGCGTCGCTCGGGCCGTGGTGCGCCGCGCACGGCGTGGACGCGGGTCTGGTCGAGCGCGGCTTCCTCCAGGTCAGTGCCGCGCCGTCGCAGGACGACGCCTGGCTCGAGTCGACCGAGGCGTGCGCGCGGGTCGGGGAAGGGGAGCGCTGGCGGGCGCAGTCTTCGGCCGAGGTCGCGACACGAGCCCGCTCTCCCGTGTTCCGCGGCGGGGCGTTCATGCCTGGTGCCGCAACGGTTCAGCCGGCCTACCTCGTCCGTGGTCTGCGTCGCGTCGCGCTCGAGCAGGGAATCGTGATTCACGAGCGGACGACCGCCACGCTGCCCGACGATCCAGCGCGACGCCACGGGGCCTATTGGGGCCGCGGACCGATCCCGATCGCGACAACGTCCGCGGAGGGCTCGGGCGTCCTCGCCGCCGGCGAGGTCGTCGTCGCGACCAACGCCTGGGCCGCCGGCTGGCGCCCGGTCGCCGGCCGCTTGATCACCTGGTCGAGCTACGTCGTACTGACCGAGCCGATCCCGGATCGGCTGGCCGAGATCGGCTGGATCGGTGGCGAGGGGATCGCCGACGCCAGGTTCACGCTCCACTACGCCCGAACGACGGCGGACGGCCGGATCGCGCTCGGCGGCGGTGGCGGCAAGGCCGGCTGGGGCGGCCGGATCGGACGGGCCTTCACCCACGATGACAGGTCGGCGCGGCGAGCCGCCGAGGGCCTTCGACGCTGGTTCCCGAGCCTCGCCGATGTCCGGATCGAGGATGCCTGGGGCGGTCCGATCGACATCACCGACGACCACCGGCCGTGGTTCGGAACCCGGCCCGGCGGGCGGATCCATCACGGTCTCGGGTACAGCGGCAATGGCGTCGGGCCGGCGATCCTCGGTGGCCGGATCCTCGCCGCGTTGGCAACGGGCCGCGCCCGCGACGATGAGGACGCGAGCCTGCCGATCGTGGGTGACCGGGCGACCCCGCGGGGATTCCCGCCCGAGCCGCTGCGCGGTCTTGGCGCACGGATCTTTCGCGAGGCGATGGTTCACCGCGAGCAGGCCGAGGAGGCCGGACGCGAGCCGTCGCGCGCGATCCGCGCGGTCACCCGCGTCCCGCGTCGGCTCGGATTTCACCTCGGCCCTGAGTGAAGCGCCGCTTACGATGATGCGATGATCGAGGTCAGCAGTCCGGCAGTCCCAGGCGGCGACGACATCCTGACGCCGGACGCCCTCGGCTTCCTGGCCGATCTCCAGGCGACCTTCGGCCCACGACGCGAGGCCCTCCTCCAGGCTCGGCGAGATCGCCAGGCGGCGATCGACGCCGGCGCGGACCTCGACTTCGACCCCGCGACCGCGGACCTTCGCGCCGCCGAGTGGTCGGTCTCGCCCGCGCCGGCCGACCTCGACGACCGGCGCGTCGAGATCACCGGACCGGCCGAGCCAAAGATGATGATCAATGCCCTGAACTCCGGCGCCCGCGTGTTCATGGCCGATCTCGAGGACGCCCTCAGCCCGACGTGGGCGAACGTGATCGGCGGCCAGTCGGCCCTCCGCGACGCGGTCCGTGGCGAGCTCGCGTTCACGAGCCCCGAAGGCAAGGCCTACCGCGTCGGCGAGCGGCCCGCCCAGCTCGTGGTCCGGCCCCGCGGCTGGCATCTCGAGGAGCGCCACCTGACGCTGGACGGCGCGCCGCTCAGCGCGTCGCTGGTCGACGCCGGGCTGTACCTGTTCCACAACGGCGCCGAGCGGATCCGGCGCGGGACCGCGCCGTACTTCTACCTGCCAAAGCTCCAGTCGGCCGCCGAGGCCGGCCTCTGGGCGGACGTGTTCCGGCGCGCCGAGGACCGGCTCGGGATCCCGGCAGGTTCGGTCCGCACGACCGTCCTCATCGAAACGATCCATGCCGCGTTCGCGATGGACGAGATCCTCCACGCCCTCGGGCCGTATGCCGCCGGCCTGAACGCGGGGCGCTGGGACTACCTGTTCAGCTGCATCAAGACGTTCCGCGGCCGGCCGGACAGGATCCTTCCGGAACGGGCCCAGCTGACGATGACGACGCCGTTCATGCGGGCGTACGCGGAGCTCCTCGTGCGGACGTGCCATCGTCGCGGCGCTCATGCGATCGGTGGGATGGCGGCGTTCATCCCGTCGCGCCGGGATCCGATCGCGAACGAGGCCGCCATGACAAGGGTCCGCGACGACAAGGAGCGCGAGTCGCGCGACGGCTTCGACGGGACGTGGGTCGCGCATCCGGACCTCGTGCCGGTCGCATCGGAGGTGTTCGGCGCCGTCCTCATGGGCCCAGATGGCACGCCGCGCCCGCATCAGAAATCACGGCTGCGTGAAGATGTCGCGCCTGACGCCGCGTCTCTCCTCGACCTGATGGTCCCGAACGGACGCGTCACGCACGCGGGCGTGCGAAGCAACATCAGCATCGCGCTCCAGTATCTGGATGCATGGCTTCGCGGCTCGGGGGCAGTAGCGATCGCCGACCTGATGGAAGACACCGCGACAGCGGAGATCGCCCGTGCGCAACTCTGGCAGTGGATTCGCCACGGCGCGGTGCTGGAGGATGGGACGGCGGTCACGCGCGAGCTCTATCGCCAGTGGCGGCGGACGGAAACGGATGCGCTACGCGTGGCGGTGGGCGGCGGGGCGCACCGGTTGGACGA
>JACCVQ010000185.1 GCA_013698095.1 Chloroflexota bacterium | reverse complement strand
CTCCCGCCCGGGCTGGTCGATTTGGCCCCGAGGTCAGCCGATGGCGCCGGGCCTGATCGGGGTGTTGCCGTAGTCGAGGTCCTCGTCGTGGCCCCCGACCTCATCCCAGATCTTCACATGGCGGCTCTCCCGGATGAAGAGCCCGCCGATGATGACCGTGATGATCGCCACCGTGATCGGATAGACCAGGCCGGCGTAGATGTTGCCCGTCGCCGCCAGCAGCGCTGCCGAGATCAGCGGCAGGAAACCGCCGAACCAGCCATTGCCGATGTGGTACGGGATCGACAGCGAGGTGTAGCGGATCTTGGCCGGAAAGAACTCGACCAGGAACGCTGCGATCGGGCCGTAGACCATCGTGACGAAGATCACCTGAACCCAGACCAGCGCGATCAGGGGGATCATCTCCGGTTGGGCCACGCTGGCCACGCCGTCGATTGCGTACTTGCCGAGCTTCGCGTCGAACGCCCCCTGGGGATGGGCGAACTGGGTCATGAGGTTGTAGATCGGGAAATAGGTGATCGCCGCGATCAGGCAGCCGCCGAGGATGATCGGCTTGCGCCCGATCCGGTCAGACAGCGCGCCGAAGACGACGAAGAACGGCGTTCCGAGGAGGAGCGCCGCCCCGACGATCAGGTAGGCGTCGGTGAACTTCACACCGTTGATCGTGCCCAGGAAGAACAGCGACTGGAACTGGCCTTGGTACCAGACGACGGCCTGGCCGGCAGTGGCGCCGAGGAGGGCAAGCAGAATCAGCTTGCGGTTGGCCCCGTTCGCGAAGCTGTCGCGCCACGGCGAGGTGGACGACTTGCCGGCCGCCTTGAGCCGGCTGAACAGGGGCGTCTCCTGGAGGCGCATCCGGATGAACAGGGCGATCACGACGAGGATGACGGACAGGATGAACGGGATCCGCCAGCCGAAGCTCGTGAAGTCCGCGGTGGACATGTTGACCCGGGTCAGGCCGATGATCGTCAGCGCCAGGAGCAGGCCGAGCGTCGCGGTCGTCTGGATCCAGCTGGTGTTCTTGCCGCGATCGGCGTCCGTGCTGTGCTCCGCGACATAGATTGCCGCGCCGCCGTACTCGCCGCCGAGGGCCAGGCCCTGGGCGAGGCGGAGGATGACGAGGATGATCGGGGCGAGGATCCCGATCTGGGCGTATGTCGGGAGGATGCCGACGAAGGCCGTCGAGAGGCCCATGATCAGGATCGTCAGCATGAACGTGAACTTGCGCCCGGTGATGTCGCCGAGCCGGCCGAAGAATGCCGCCCCGAACGGGCGAACGGCGAATCCGGCGCCGAAGGTCGCGAGCGACGCCAACAGCGCCGCCGTGTCGTTGCCGGGTGGGAAGAACTGGGTGCTGAAGAAGGCGGCGAGGACGCCGTACAGGTAGAAGTCGTACCACTCGATGATCGTCCCGGCGGCCGAGGCCGCGATCACGAAAGGCAGGCGGTAGGTGGGACGCGCGGTCGCAGGCATCGTGGCCAAGGTGGGCTCCTTCACACGAGGGTTTGCGAGCCGGCAGGTGACGGCTGACGCGGGAAAGATGCTGACCTGGGGCGCGGTTGGCGGTGCTGCCGGTCGCGTTTCCTCCTTTCCCTCGTCGCTGGCCGGAGCCCGGATCCGCCGCGGCGGCCGTGCTCTGGAACGGCCCGGGTGGTGTTGGGCTGCACGCTACGACGGCCCGCGCTGGGCGTCAACGGGGTCGGCTACACTCGCCGCCCATGACGACTGACCTCGCGGCGGCGCCCGCCCGCACCCCGCTCGCGGCCAATCCCGCGCGCCCGCGGACGTTCTCCGGCATCCAGCCGTCGGGCGTCGTCCACCTCGGCAACGACCTCGGTGCGATCCGCAATTACGTGGCGCTCGCGCGGAAATACGAGGCGATCTACTGCATCGTCGACTACCACGCGCTGACGAGTACCCACGAACCCGACGTTCTCCGGCAGCGAACCCGCGAGATGGCCGCAGGCCTGCTCGCCCTCGGCCTCGACCCGGACGTCTGCACGCTCTTCGTCCAGAGCCACCGGCCCGAGCACACCGAGCTGGGGTGGCTCCTGTGCACCGTGACCCCGGTCAGCTGGCTGGAGCGGACCCCGACGTACAAGGAAAAGGTCCAGCAGCAGCCCGACGACGTGAATCACGGCCTCCTCACCTACCCGGTGCTCCAGGCGGCCGACATCGTCATCTACAAGGCGACGCTCGTCCCGGTTGGCCGCGACCAGGCCGCTCACCTCGAGCTGAGTCGCGAGATCGTGCGCGCCTTCAACCGCCGCTACGGCGCCACATTCCCCGAACCGCAGGCGGTCTATACCGAGGCGCCGACCGTCCTCGGCACCGACGGCGCGAAGAAGATGAGCAAGTCGGTCGGGAATACGATCGACATCCTGGGTGAGCCCGACCTGATCCGACGCCAGGTGATGTCCATGGTCACCGATACCCTCCGGATCAAGCGGACCGATCCCGGCCGGCCGGAGGTCTGCAACGTCTGCCAGCTCCATCGCTTCTTCGGCGATGACTGGGCCGAGATCCAGGACGGCGAGCGGACCGCCCGGACCGGCTGCGTCGACACGAAGAAGTTGCTGGCCGAGCGGATCGTCAGCCACTACGCCGCCGCTCGCGAGCGCTACGCCGATCTGATGGCCCACCCGTCAGAGGTCGACGGGATCCTCGAGGCTGGCGCGGATCGATTGGCGCCGGTCGCCGCCGCGACGCTGGCCGAGGTCAAGGAGAAGATGGGCCTCCGCTAGGCGGGGTGTGGC
>JACCVQ010000181.1 GCA_013698095.1 Chloroflexota bacterium | reverse complement strand
ATGGAGGTCCAGACCGAGTCGCCGCGGGTCCAGCACTCGCGCAAGCTCGTGCTGGAGTTCCTGGGCTCGTCCGTCGACCTCTCGCTGGCCGGTCCCCGCGAGCCCGACGGCGACGCCGCCCGGTACGCCGAGCGCTACGGCGCGGACCCCTCGCGGTTCGGCCCCTCCGCCCGCTCGGCCGCCGCACACGAGCGCGACGATCGGGATCCGGGTCACCACCACGCCCCCGCGGGTCCGGAGGCGGCGCTCGCCGAGACCGTGGCGCAGCCGGTGAAGGTCGACAACAACCTGTACGTGCGCGACTACTCGAAGTGCATCCTCTGCTACAAGTGCGTCGAGGCCTGTGGCGAGGACGCCCAGAACACCTTCGCGATCGCCGTCGCGGGGCGCGGCTTCGATGCCCGGATATCGACCGAGTGGGACTCGCCCCTGCCGGACTCCGCCTGCGTCTACTGCGGCAACTGCATCGGCGTCTGCCCGACAGGCGCCCTGATGTTCAAATCCGAGTTCGACATGCGCGCCGCCGGGGCATGGGACGAGGAAGTCCAGACGGTGACCGACACGATCTGTCCGTACTGCGGCGTCGGCTGCGTCCTGGAGCTGCACGTCCAGGACAACACGATCGTGACCGTGACGTCGCCGCTCGACTCCTCGGTGACCGAGGGCCACCTGTGCGTAAAGGGCCGGTTCGGGTTCCAGTTCGTCCAGAACCGGGGACCGCGCGGCGGGAGTTGACGACCTGGTCGGCCACCCGATGCTCGCCCCACGAGCGTATCCGACCCAATTGACCTCCTCCGGTCCCGAATCAGCCCGATCGCGGCCGAGATCAGGCTCGAATCCGCACGGTCCGTGCGCCGGTGGCCCCCAACCGGCCCGATTTGGCGGTTTCCGTGTTCGATACGCTCGCCGTACGAGAATCTCGATCGGAGCTGCCGCCCGAACTCGAACGACGCAGGCTCGGTGGCACCCCATCGGGCGATTACCATGGGGCCAGACGACGATTGCTCGAGGTGCGCGTGACCGACCGACAACGGCGCTGGCTGACCGCGGTTCTCGTCCTTGGCGCCTTCGTCCTGGCCGTGATCCTGATCGGCTTCCTGGCCGACGTCTTCTACGCGTTCGGCGACACGATCCTCGTCTTCTTCCTGGCGTGGCTCCTGGCGTTCATCCTCAGCCCGGTCGTGGGCGGCCTCACGAACCTCGTCCCGATCCTGCCCCGGATCGGCGCCGTCGTCCTCGTCTACGCCACCCTCGTCGGCGCGATCGTCCTCGTCGTCGTCCTCGTCGCGGGTGCCCTCGGCCAATCGATCGCCTCGTTCATCCAGAGCGTCCCGACCCTCCGGAGCGACCTGCCGACCCTCCTCGCGCCGTGGCAGGAACGTCTGGACGCGATCGGCCTCGATCAGGTCGACCTCGTCGTCCAGGCCACGAGCTTCCTCGACAACATCGCGACCTACGCCGCGCAACTGGCCGGCCCGATCCAGCAGCTGGCCGTTGCGAGCCTGTCCGCCCTCGGCAGCCTGCTCCTGGTCCTGATCCTGTCGCTCTACATGGTCATCGACCGCGACGCGATCCTGTCGTTCATGTTCCGGGTCGTCCCGCCGTCGATGAAGGAGGAGGCCCGGCTGCTCGAGACGAGCGTCGCCCGATCGTTCGGGGGCTTCCTCAGGGGCCAGGCGATCCTCGGCATCGTCTACGCCGCGGTCGCGGCGCTGACGAGCGCGATCCTCGGCCTGCCCTACCTCGCGGTCACGTCCGCAGCGGCGGGCGTCCTGATGGCGATCCCGTTCTTCGGGCCGTTCGTGGCCTGGGCGCCGCCGATCATCGTCGCCCTGCTCACCCCCGGCTCGCCGGTCCTGCCGACCGCGATCCTGATGGGCGTCGGCTGGTTCGTGGTCATGAATGTCCTTCAGCCGCGCCTGATGCAGGAGGCCGTCGGGATCCATCCGCTCGTCGTCCTCGGCTCGGTGCTCATCGGGAGCAAGATCGCAGGCGTGACCGGGGCGATCTTCGGAATCCCGATCGCGGCGGTCCTGTCGGCGTTCTTCTTCCACTTCCTCGTCGTGACCCGTGAGCCGTCGCCGGTCACGGCGCGGGCCGCGCGCCGAGTCGAGGAGCGCGAGGGCCGGCGGGTACGGGTCCCGCACGAGCCGGTGCCCGGCGTCGATTCCGACGTCCACGGCGTGACGGGGACGTCAGAGACGATCCCGTGAGCCACGAGGACGAGCCCGCGAGCCGGGCACGGAGCGGTCGCGCCGGCGAACCGGCGAGGGCCGACGAGGGTCCCGGCGACAAGCCCGACATGACCCGCGAGCGGGCCCGGACCGAGCGCCGCGACGTCGACAAGGAACGCGGCGAGCCCGTCGCGGGCGGCGTCGCGCGGGGCGGACCGCGGGCCCTCCGGCCGAGCGCCCGTCCTCTCCACGACTGGTCGACCCGGCCACGGATCCTGGTCACGAACGACGACGGCATCGAGTCGCGCGGACTCCTCGCCCTGAAGCAGGCCCTGGACCCGTTCTGCGACACGACCGTCGTCGCGCCCGACACGAACCAGAGCGCGGTCGGCCACCAGAAGACATTGATGCGACCGCTCCGCGTCCGCGAGCGAACGCTCGGCGACGGCTCGATCGGCTACTCGGTCGATGGCAGCCCGACCGACGCGGTCAGCATCTCGTTCCTCGGCTACTTCGGCCACGGCTTCGACCTCGTCGCGTCGGGGATCAACTACGGCGCGAACCTCGGTGACGACATCACGTATTCGGGGACGGTGTCGGCGGCAATGGAAGCGGTGATCAACGGTTGCCCCGCGTTCGCGATCAGCCAGGAGTATTACGAGCAACCGGACTTTGCCCTCGCCGCGTCGGCGGCCGCGACCGTCGCCCGGAACATCCTCGAGCACGGTCTGTCGCGGGGCGAGCTGGTCAACGTCAACGTTCCGGCCGTCTCGTTCGAGGAGTGCGACGGGATCGAGGTCACCCGACTCGGCCGGCGTGTGTACCAGGACCAGCTCCTGGAGCGGCTGGACCCGCGTGGGATTCCCTATTTCTGGATCGGCGGCCCGCCGCCGTCGGGCCAGGCGATCAAGGGGACCGATTTTCATGCCGTCGTGAACCGCCGGATCTCGATCACCCCGATCCATCTCGACCTGACCGGCCGGAGCCTGTTGCGGCGGCTGAAGACGTGGACGTGGCCCGATCCGGCCGAAGCGATTGCGGATGTGCCCGCCCCGCCCGCGGCGCCGGGCCCGGATCGGCCGGCCGAGCAGACGACCGAGCGGCGGCTGGCCGAGGATCGTCGCGTCGAGCGCCGCTGAGGTCCTCGACCCAGCCACCGCCCCGCGCCGACTTCGCCAACCAGTCGTCCGGGGACTGGCACGCCGAGTTCGCGGAGCCGAGCGCCAGCATCGCCACCACAACGAGCCGCGCGATCGGTCCGCCGCACTGGCATGCAGGCGCAACGCGGTTGGCAACAGACGGCCTCCCCACCTCCTCCATGCTCGGGCGACCATGAGATCCCGCGAAGCGCCGGCGCGGACCGTCGCGGCCACAAGGAGAACCACATGAACCTCTCGAACCCCGTCAGCGAGCTCGACGGCCAGACCGGTGGCGCGGATGCGTCGCGGGCCGGTCAGGGTATCCAGGAGCTGCTGACCCAGGAGGGCGGCGTCAACGGCCTCATCGAGAAGTTGCGCAGCGGCGGCCTCGGCCCGCAGGTCGACTCCTGGGTCTCGACTGGCGCCAACGAGCCAGTCGAGCCGGCGCAGCTCGGGAGTGCCCTGGGTCAGGACACGGTCAGCAATCTGTCCGCATCGACCGGCCTCTCGATCCAGTCCCTCCTGCCGCTGCTTGCGACGATCCTGCCGCTCCTGATCAACCACCTGACACCAGCCGGCAAGGCGCCGCAGCCGGGCGAGCCCGCAAACCAGCCGGATCTGGGCGACCTCCTCGGTGGGCTCCTGGGCGGCGGCGGGCTGGGCGGCATCCTCGGCGGTCGCTGACCGTCCACGCGCGCAAAGCCCTCGTCGCGCACATGGGCACGGCCGGACGGTGCCGGAGGTGATCAGCGTCGCCGCTTCAGGTCGGCGAGGATCTCGCGGGCCGCATTCTGGCCGGGCTGGCCCGTGATCCCGCCGCCGGGGTGGGCGCCCGAGCCGCACAGGTACAGCCCGTCGATCGGGAGCCGGTAGCGGGCGCTGCCGAAAAACGGCCGCCACAGGAAGAACTGGTCGAGCGACTGCTCGCCATGGAGCGGGTGACCGCCGGTCAGGCCGTAGTCGCGCTCCAGATCGAGCGGCGTGATCACCTCGCGGGCCACGATGCTCGCGGTCAGCCCCGGCGCCAGGTCGTCGAGGACGCCGACGGCCCGGTCCGCGAACGCGTCCGCCCGGCCGTCCTCGTCCCACGCGCCGCCGCGCAGGGTGGCCGGGGCGTACTGGGCGCTGATGCTGACCACGTGCGTCCCGTCCGGCGCGTCCGCCACGAGGGCCGGGTCGACGAGCGATGGGATCGTCGCCTCCACGACCGGCGTGTCCGACGCCCGGCCGTACTTCGCGGCGTCGAAGGCCCGCTCGATCGCATCGATCCCCGGCGCGGCGAGGATGCGCCCCCGGACGAGCTGGTCGTCGTCTCCCGCGGCCGTGAATCGCGGCAGGCGATCGACGACGAGATTGACCTTGACGACGACGCCCGGCGTTCGATAGTTGGCAGCTCGCCAGCGCATCGTCGGACCGACCGTGACCGGGTCGGCCAGGCCGACCAGCGTTCGCTTCGGGTCGAGCCCGGACACGACCATCGCGGCGCCGATCTCCTCCCCACCGGCGAGGACGACACCGGTCACCCGGTTGTCGCGCGCGGCGATCGAGACGACCTCCGCGCTACAGCGGATCTCGGCTCCTGCGGCCCGGGCCGCCGCCGCGAGCGCGTCCGAAAGCGCGCCCGGCCCGCCGATCGCGAACACCGTCTGGCCGGCGGCGCCACCGTCGTTTCCGGCCGAATCGCCGAGGAGGATGGCCGTCGAGCCCGCCGACCACGGCCCGAGGAACGAGTGGCGGACGCCCCGCCAGGCGATCGCGGCGCGCAGTGCGTCCGTCTCGAACGCCTCGGCCACGAAGTCGGCGACGGCCATCGGCAGGACCCGCAGGATCGTCCGCGCGTCGTGCTTCCCGAGGCCGCGGAACGTCCGGCCCAGCTTCAGCCCCGTCAGCGCGTCGGCGATCCCAGGGGCCCTGATGTCGGGCGGGGTTCGGGCGGCGAGCTCAGCGAGGAGCTTGCCGAGCGATCGTACGAGGCGATCGAACTCGGGGTATGCAGCGGCGTCATCGCCGGACCAGTCGCGCAGCCCGGCGGCCGTCCGGGCGGTGTCGGACCAGAGCGTGATCGCGCGCCCGTCGGGCTGGGGCGCGAACACCCGGACGCCCGGGGCCACGAGCTTGAGGCCGTGGGCGCGGAGACCGAGATCCTTGACGACCGATGGCCGGATCCGGCCGACGGTGTCGGCGAGGCGCGGGACCCGGACCCCACCCAGGTCGGCGGTCTCGGCGGCTCCGCCGACATGATCGCGCCGCTCGAGCACGAGCGTCCGCCGGCCGGCCCGTGCCAGATAGGCCGCGGTCACGAGCCCGTTGTGCCCGCCCCCGACGACGATCGCGTCCCACGGCCGCGACGCCCCAACGCCCGCCCCCATCACGCCGCCGCCGGCCTGCGCCCGCGTGAGCGGAGGACCTCGAGCGCCGCGATCCGGCCGTTCGCGCCCATGATCCCGCCGCCCGGGTGGGTCGACGAGCCGCACATCCAGAGATTTCGGATCGGCGTCTTGAACCGGGCGTAGCCCGGCGTCGGCCGGTTGAAGAAGAGCTGCTCGAGGGTCAGTTCGCCCTGGAAGATGTTGCCCTCGGTGAGGCCGGTTGTCCGCTCGATGTCGAGCGGCGTCTGGACATTCCGGAACAGGATGGAGTCCTTGAAGCCCGGCGCGAATTCGCTGATCCGGTTGACGACCGCGTCGCCGAAGGCCTCGCGCTGGTCGTCCCACGTCCCCAGCTCTGATGCGAGCTTGTAGGGGGCGTATTGGACGAAGCAGCTGATCACGTGCTTGCCGGGCGGGGCCATCGTGGGGTCGACGAGGGTCGGGATGATCATGTCGATGTAGGGCTTCGCGGAGAAGCGGCCGTATTTCGCGTCGTCGTAGGCCTGCTCCATGCCGTCAATCGACGGGCTGAACGAGATCGCCCCGCGGAGATGCTCGCCGGCCCCGGGCAGGCAGCTGAAATCCGGCAGTCGATCCACCGCCATATTCACCTTGCCGGACGAGCCGCGGAACTTGAACCGCCGGATCTCCTCGGTGAACTCGGCGTCCAGGTGGCCGGGCTCGATGAGTGAGATGAATGTCCGTCGGGCGTCGACCGACGAGAGCACGACGTCGGCCCGGATTTCTTCGCCCGACCCGGCAAGCGCGACACCGACGGCACGACCATCGTGGACGAGGATCCGTTCGACGGGTGCCTCGGTCCGGATCTCGGCCCCCAGCGCCCGGGCCGCCGAGCCGATCGCGTTCGAGATCCCGCCGGTCCCGCCCTTCGGGATGCCCCACGCCCGGAATGCGCCGTCGATCTCGCCCATGTAGTGGTGGAGCAGGACGTAGGCCGTGCCCGGCGAGCGGACCCCGAGATAGGTCCCGATGATTCCCGACGCGCTCATCGTCGCCTTGAGCGGATCGGTCTCGAACCACTGGTCGAGGAAGTCGGCGGCCGACATCGTCATCAGCTGGACGAAGACGGCCTGTTGTCGCTCCGGCAGCTGTTGGAAGCTCCGGAGCAGGCCGCCGAGCGGGAGAAGCGGCCGCGGATCCAGCGAGGTCAGGTCCGGCGGAGTGATCCCGAGGATCGGCTTGATGAAGCGCGCCATCTCGACCATGAGCTGGCCGTATTCCTCGTACGCATCGGCGTCGGTGGCGGACCAGCGCCGGAGCTCGCGGATCGTCCGGCCGTGGTCGTTGACCCGCCACAGGTAGTCGCCGCTGCCGGTGACGTCCGCGGCCCGGGCGCCGGGGCGTGGCTTCGGGCCGGCGCCCTCGTGGAGCGGCGTGAATGTCCCGTCGAGAGGCAAGATGTCGAGGCCGTGGCGGGGCAGCTGGAGCTCACGGATGATCACGGGCCGGAGGAGCGAGACGACGTACGAGAAGACGCTGAACCGGAAGCCCGGGAACAGCTCCTCGGTGACCGCGGCGCCACCGAGGACGTGGCGCTGCTCGAGGACGAGGGTCTTCATCCCGGCCCGGGCGAGGTAGGCGGCGCTGACGAGCCCGTTGTGGCCGCCGCCGATGATCACCGCGTCGTAGCGCTCGGCCAACGAACCCTCCATGAGCCTGATCGGGATGTCGATCCAGAGGGTAGCGGAGCGTCGGGCGGCGGGCCGGACCCGTTGCGCAGGACAGCCGGGACGCGCATCCGCCGTCGAGCCGAGTCGCCGCCACCGCGTTGGCCCGTCACGTACCGGCGCTGCATCCCGTCCAAGCGCCATGAAACGACACGCTGTCCTGCTCGTGCTCGTCGCGATCGCGGCCTGCAGTCCGGCCGGCTCGTCGAGCCCGTCTGGGGGGTCCGCGTCGCCGCCATCGGCCAGCCCCGCGACGTCGACCGTCGCGCCAAGTCCGAGCGCCAGCGCAAGCCCCGGTCCAAGCTCCATTGCCGGCGCGATCCGCGAGGTCCGAGCGGATGTCGGTCGCCTGTCCGCCGACGACATCGGCGGGCCACGGAGCCAGGCGGTCGTCGCGGCCGATGCCGCATTCGGGCTGCGCCTGTACCGCGAGCTCATCACGGACGGCGCCAACCTGATCTATTCGCCCTACTCGATCAGCACGGCGCTCTCGATGACCTACGGCGGCGCGCGAGGGTCGTCGGCCAGCCAGCTCGGCGACGTCCTCGGTGTCGGGGCCGATCCCGCAGCGTGGCACCAGGGCCGGAACGACGTCGATGCGGCCATCTCGAGGTTTGCGTCGCTCGAGCCGTCCGAGGGCGTCACGCCGCTCACGATCGAGCCGACGAATGCCCTGTTCGGACAGGACGGCTTCCCGTTCGAGCCTGGCTACCTGGAGCTCCTTGCTCAGGCATACGGGGCCGGCCTCAACGCCCTCGACTTCGCCGCGCACCCGGATGCCAGTCGCACCGCCATCAATGCGTGGGTGGCCGAGCGGACCAAGGACCGGATCCCCGAGCTGCTCGGCGACGGGACCGTGACGGGGGCGACGCGCGTCGTGCTCGTCAACGCGATCTACTTCCTGGGCTCGTGGGCCACGCCGTTCGACAAGGCGCTGACGAAAGCCGCGCCGTTCCACCGGCTCGATGGATCGGCGGTCACGGGCCAGATGATGAAGGCGTCGCTCGATGGCAACTACGTCCGGGCCAAGGACTGGCAGGCGATCGAGATCCCGTACGTCGGCGCGACGATGACGATCATCCTTCCGGACGCCGGCCGCTTCACGTCGGTGGAGAGCGGTCTCGACAGCGGCACCCTCGCCGAGCTGGCTGCCCATCCCGCGTACGAGAAGATCCACCTCAGGCTCCCCCGCTGGTCGGCGAAGACGGGCGCCGAGCTCAAGGCGCCGCTGATCCGCCTCGGCGCCCGGGACCTGTTCGATCCGGAGGCAGCCGATCTGAGCGGCATCGCCGATGCCGGTCTGTTCATCAGCTTCGTGGTCCACCAGGCCAACATCGACGTCGACGAGAACGGCACCGAGGCCGCGGCGGCGACCGCCGTCGGGAGCGACACGACCGGCGGCGGACCGGATGGTGAGGTGACCGTGAATGTCGACCGGCCGTTCATCTTCCTGATCCGCGATGGCGGGTCAGGCGAGATCCTGTTCGCCGGCCGCGTCCTCGACCCGAGCGCGCGCTGACCCTCCCGCTCCCCGACCGTGTCCGTCCGCGGCCCTCCCGGATCGGCGCCCGTTCATGGCATCGTTAGCGGCCACGCCCACGCGACGGACCAGCCCGGTCCGCCCACGGCATGAAGCGACGACCCTCGAGGAGGGACATGAGCGATCGACGAACCCTGCTCCGCCAGACCGCGGACCTCGCGGCCGACTACCTCGAGGGTCTCGACCGCCGGCCCGTCCACGCGACGGCGACCCACGACGAGCTCGTCGCGGCGATGGGCGGCGCGCTGCCGGACCGGGGCGAGGCACCAGGCGAAGTCGTGGCTGACCTCGCGGCGATCGCGGAACCGGGGCTCATCGCGAGCAACGGTCCGCGCTTCTTCGGGTTCGTGATCGGGGGCTCGCTGCCGTCGGCTCTGGCGGCGGACTGGCTGACGAGCGCCTGGGACCAGAACGCCGGGCTGTACGTGATCGGGCCATCGGCATCGGTCGCTGAGGAGGTCGTCGCGGGCTGGCTCATCGACCTGTTCGGGCTGCCCGAAGGGTCGTCCGTCGGGTTCTCGACGGGCGCCACGATGGCGTCGTTCACCGCCCTCGCGGCCGGCCGCCACCGAGTCCTCGAACGTCTCGGCTGGAACGTCGAGGAGGACGGTCTGATCGGCGCGCCGGACATCGCAGTCGTCGTGGGGGCCGAGGCCCACGTCACGATCCATGTCTCGCTCCAGATGCTCGGCCTCGGCCGGAACCGTGTCCATAAGGTCGCCGCCGACGACCAGGGCCGGATGCGGCCCGACGCCCTGCGCGAGACGCTCGCCGGGCTCCGCGAGCAGGCCGTCCTCGTGTGCGCCCAGTCCGGCAACGTCAACACCGGCGGCTTCGACCCGCTCCCGGAGATTGCCGCCGCGGTCCGCGAGTTGCCGAATGCGTGGCTCCACGTCGATGGCGCGTTCGGGCTGTGGGCGGCAACATCGCCCGCTCTCCGGCATCTCGCTGCCGGACTCGCCGAGGCGGACTCGTGGACGACCGACGCCCACAAGTGGCTGAACGTGCCCTATGACTCGGGGATCGCGATCGTCCGCGATGCGGCCGCCCATCACCAGGCGATGACGCTCGGCGCCGCGTACTACGTCGAGACCACCGGCGCCGAGCGCGACCCCTACAACTGGGTTGCCGAGTCGTCGCGCCGGGCGCGTGGCTTCCCGCTCTACGCGGCGCTCCGGGAGCTGGGCCGCGACGGGCTCGCAGAGATGATCGAGCGGTCCTGCTCGATCGCACGGCGGATGGCCGACGGCCTGCGCGACGCCCCGGGCGTGACGATCCTCAACGATGTCGTGCTCAACCAGGTGCTTGTCCGATTCGCACCGGTCGCGACCGCCAACAACTCATCGGACGACGCCGGTCCCGCCGCGATCGATTCCCACACGCGGGCGGTCATCGCCGCGGTCCAGGCCGACGGGACGTGCTGGCTCGGCGGGACGACATGGCACGAGATGGCGGCGATGCGGATCTCCGTCTCGAACTGGTCGACGACCGAAGCCGACGCCGACGTCTCGGTCGCCGCGATCCGACGTTGCGCCGAGGCGGTCGCGGGCCGCTGAGGAGCCCGGCCCGCGGGCGAGCCCGAATTGGGTCCGGCCCTGGCTGAAGATGGGTCGTCAGTGCCCTGCCGTCATCTGGGGCTCGGCCGCTCAGCGGCCGCGGGACACCTCGTCGCGCCAGCTGTGCTGCGGCTCGTAGCCGAGGACGCGGCGGGCCTTGTCGATCGAGAGCAGGGTCTCGTGCTCGCCGAGCGTTCGCCGGACCTCGACGGCGGGGTACGACTCGGCGACGAGGTCCGCTGACGATCGGCTCATCACGGTGTCGGCGTTGGCGATGATGAAGACGTCCATCCCGGTCGCGTCGAGCTCGAGCGCGCGGCGGACCGCCTGTGCCCCGTCGCGGGCGTCGATGTAGGCCCACAGGTTCCATTTCCGGATGCTCGGATCCGAATCGAAGGCCGGGAAGCGGGCGTAGTCGCCCGGCTCCATGACGTTCGAGAACCGCAGGCCGATCATCTTCGTGGCGGGATCCCAGCGACAGAAGTGGCGGGCCATCTCCTCGTCGACGGCCTTGGCCAGGGCATACGCGGTCTCGGGCCGGACGGTGTACTCCTCGTCGATCGGCACGTACGGGGGCGGACTGTCGAACGGCAGGCCGAGGAGCGTCTCGCTCGAGGCCCACACGATGTTCCGGATCTCGGCGTGGCGGGCGGCGGCGAAGACGTTGTAACTACCGCGGACGTTGTTGGCGAACAGCGCCGCGTTGGGGACCTGGGCGGGACCCGGAATCGCCGCCAGGTGGACGACGCCATCGATCGTCGGCCAACCCTCGTCGATCCCGTGGAACAGCTCGTAGACCTGCCCGAAATCGGTCAGGTCGACCCGGCTGAAGCGCACGCCCGACGGAGCCTCGTCCCGCGGCAGGGTAACGTCGACGTTCCAGACCTCGTGGCCATGGGCCGCCAGGTCGGCGACGACCGCTCGGCCAAGCTTGCCACTCCCACCCGTGACGACGATGCGCATCGGAGCCTCCATGCGGTGAGGCGGAATCGTCCCACGTTTCGGGCGCGGCCCGTCAGGGGCGAGCGCGTCGGCAATACTTGCGGCCAGCCCTGTCAGCCGGAGGATCGACCCGCCCGTGAGCGTCGGAACACCGTTCCATCCCGTCACCTCCCCGCTCAACCGCAAGCAGCAGTGGCGCGAGTGGTCGGGCTACTACGCGTCGTCCGCCTACGCCGACGCCCACGACATCGAATACAACGCGATCCGCGAGGCCGCGGCGCTGATCGACGTCAGCCCGCTCTTCAAGTACGTCGTCGGCGGGCCGGACGCGCGCCGCCTCGTGGATCGGGTGATCACCCGCGACGCCACGAAGCTGACGGCCGGCCGGGTGTTCTACACGCCGTGGTGCGACGAGCATGGCAAGGTCATCGACGACGGCACCGTCCACGCCCTCGACGACGGCTCGTTCCGCTGGACCGCGGCCGATCCCCAGCTCCGCTGGCTCCGGATGAACGGCGCCGGACTGGAC
>JACCVQ010000166.1 GCA_013698095.1 Chloroflexota bacterium | reverse complement strand
CCGTGGTCCGGGTTGCCGCGTGAAACACGAGGGCGCCGTTCGCGACGGCCGTTGCGATGCCCTCGATCGCGTCGCCGGTCCTCGGCGTGCCCGGGTACCCCGCGGCCGCAAGGACGATCGCGACCGCGCCACCGGGCAGGACCGCCGGCCGGCCCGCGCCGCCCAACGCTCCACGGGCCGCAGCGAGCAGGAGCGGCGCCAGGGGCCCGCCAAGCTGGGGCACGATGGCCTGCGTCTCCGGATCGCCGAAGCGGGCGTTGAACTCGAGGAGTCGCGGGCCGTCGGCGGTCAGGATCAGGCCGGCGTAGAGGGCGCCCCAGAACGGCGTGCCGCGCCGGGCCAGCTCGGCCAGGACCGGGAGATGGAACTGCTCGAGCACGTGATCCGCTGCCTCGTCGGGCAGATCGAGGATCGGCGAGATCGCGCCCATGCCGCCTGTGTTCGGACCGACGTCGCCGTCGCCGAGACGCTTGTGGTCGCGGGCGATCGGCAGCGCGACCGCGGTGCGGCCATCCGCGATCGCGATCACGCTCGCCTCGGGCCCGACCAGCCGCTCCTCGACGATCAACGGGCCGTCGACGGCCCGGATCGCCTCGATTGCGGCGTCGATCGAGTCACACACCACCACGCCCTTGCCAGCGGCGAGTCCGTCGGCCTTGACGACGACCCCGCGGTCCTCGAACCGCCGGGCGAATTCGATGGCGGCGTCGTGCTCGTGGGCTGCGAACGCCCGGCCCTCGGCCATCGGAACGCCGGCGACCGTCGCGATTTCGCGGCAGAACGACTTGGAGCTTTCGATCCGGGCGGCGGCGGCGGTCGGGCCGAACACGGAGATGCCGGCCGCGATCAGGGCGTCCGCAACTCCGGCGGCCAGGGCCGCCTCCGGACCGATGACGACGAGCTCGACCGCCCGCTCGCGTGCGAGCCGGACGACCTGTGCCGGATCGAGCGGATCGACGGTCGGCGCGATGCGGACCCGCGGCTCACGGGAGATCGCGTCCGACCCGGGCGCGACCGTGACCTCGTTCACGCCCGGCTCGGTGCCGAGCTTCCAGGCCAGGGCGTGTTCGCGGCCACCGCCACCCACGATGAGAATCCTGGTCGGCTGGATGAGGCCGGTCATCGTGTGCCCGGTCCGTGGGCTATCCGACGAACGACGACTCGGCCGAGGCCGCAATCGGGGCCTTCCGCCGCCAGGTTGCCCAGCCTGCGGCCAGAACGACGGCCGACGGCGCCGATCTTGTCGGTCGGCGACGACTCGTTGGTCATAGAGCCCAACCGGCGGGCAGGGCGCGGCTGTTCACCCGGTCCCGGCCATCGAGCGTTCGCCACGGAATGCTCGCTCATGGGCCCGCCACGACGCGGTGGCGCATCGGTCGCCATGCGCGCTCGATCGTCTGGGTTCGCTCCGGCCCAACCGACACGAGCACGATCGGGGCTCCCGCGGTCTCCTCGAGCGCCGTCACGTATCGGCGTGCAGCATCCGGCAGATCCGACAGCGCGCGAACCGCGTGGATCGGTTCCTCCCAACCCGGGAAGTCCTCGTAGACCGGCGTCGCCCGCTCAAGCAGCTTGGCCGATGACGGCCACGCTTCCACCCGTTTGCCGTCGATCTCGTAGGCGACGCACAAGCGGATCGGGTCGACGCCCGAGAGGATGTCGAGCTTGTTGAGCATGATCGAGCTGACCGAGTTGACCGCCACGGCGTAGCGCGTCGAGACCGCATCGAAGAAGCCGACCCGGCGCGGCCGTCCGGTCGTCGTCCCGACCTCGTGCCCGCGCTCCGCGATCCCCTCGCCCACGCCGTCGAGCAGCTCGGTCGGAAACGGACCCGACCCGACGCGTGTCGCGTATGCCTTCATCACGCCGAAGACCTCGTCGACCTGGCGCGGCCCGATGCCACCGCCGGTGCACGCCCCGCCGGCGACCGGTGACGACGAGGTCACGAAGGGATACGAACCATGATCCAGGTCGAGAAGCGTCCCTTGGGCACCCTCGAGCAGGACGTGGTCGCCGCGCCGAAGGGCGTCCTGGACGAGCCACGTGACGTCGATCAGGTGCGGTGCCAGCCGCCGTCCCCAGGCCAGCGCCTGCTCGACGAGCGGATCGACCTCGAAGCGGACCTCGGCCCCAAGCGCCGCCAGGACCGCGTTCTTCTCCGGCAGCACTCGTTCCAACTTGGACCGCATCGCCGCCTCGTCGAGGAGGTCCTCCAGGCGGAGACCCGAGCGGGCCGCCCGATCCTCGTACGCGGGACCGATTCCACGGCCGGTCGTCCCGACCTTGGCCCCGCCCAGGCGGTGCTCCCGCGCAACGTCCAGCGCCCGGTGGTAGGGCAGGATCACGTGCGCCGCGAAGCTCGCCCGAAGACGGCTGATGTCGATTCCGCGAGCGGCCAGCCGGTCGAGCTCCTCGATGAGCGTCTGGGGGTTGACGACGACCCCTGGTCCGATCACCGGCACGATGTGGGGGTAGAGGATCCCGGACGGGACGAGGTGGAGCTTGAAGACCTCGTCGCCGAGCATCAGGGTGTGGCCGGCGTTGTCGCCGCCCTGATAGCGGACGACGAGGGCGGTCTGCTCGGCGAGGAAGTCGGTCGTCTTGCCCTTGCCCTCATCGCCCCACTGGAGGCCGACGATCACGGTCGCGGGCATCAGCAAGGCCTCGCGGCGACGTTGACCCGGCGCGCGGTCCGCGACATGAAGAGACCCCGGTCGAAGCCGGGGTCCGGGGTACACGTCTCCCGCGAATCTTCGCCGTCGTTGTGGCGAAGCAGGGCGTCGAAGGTGGTCACCCGCCTCACGGGACGAATGTCGCGCCTTCCTCGAGCAACGGCGGTCTCCTTGGCGCTGCACGCGGGAGCTCAGGACGGCGCCAGTATAGCCCGGGAGGGTCCCATCGCGGACAGTCACGCGGCCCCCGGATGGGGTCCCGACCCGGACCTTCGGTGGAACCGGACAGGACCTCCGGGAGGACCCCTCTCAGCCGCCCGACCGTTAGCCTTCGGGAGTGATGCGCCTGCTCGGGAGCCTGGGCCTCCTTGCCCCCCTGTCGTTCCTGGCTGTCTGGCTGGCGATGCCGGCAGCCATTGACTCGTTGTTCGACGAGGGTTCGCGCTCGATCGTGGCCGCGCTCGTGGGGGGGACGATGGGCGTCTCCCTGACGGCGGGCATCGTATTCACGTACGTCCGGCTCCGGTTCCGCCACGTGATCCAGGCCGCCGAGCGGCTTGCCGCCGGCGAGCTCGGGATCGATGTTGGCTCGAAGCCGAGCAGCCGCGGGCTCGAGGGCCGCCTCGGCCGCGCGATCGATGCGATCTCGGTCTCGCTGACGGAGACGACCGATGCGGCGACGATCGACAAGCTGACAGGCGTCAGCAACCGCCAGACCCTCCTCGCGGAGCTGTTCGCCGAGGTCGAGCGGGCAAACCGCTACGAGCGCGCCCTGTCGGTTGCCTTCGTCGACATCGACCATTTCAAGAACGTGAACGACACATACGGCCACGCAGCGGGCGATATCGTCCTGCGCGGAGTCGCCCAGACGATCCACGCAAACCTCCGGGCGTCCGACCAGGTCGGCCGGTACGGCGGCGAGGAGTTCATGCTCCTCCTGACCGAGACTGGCGTCGAAGAGGGCGCGAACCTCACGGAGAAGCTCCGAATCCTCGTCGCGCGCCAGCAGTTCGAGATCGCCCCGGGCCAGACCGTCGGTGTCACGATCTCGATCGGGATTGCCGGCGGCAAAGGCGGCGTGCTTCGGACCGACACCCTCGTCCGCGACGCCGACGCCGCGATGTACTCCGCGAAGGCTCTCGGGCGCAACCAGACCTACATCTTCGCCGAGCCCGATGAGGACGCTCGCGTCCCGCGCGCCCCTATCTCGCCCGCCGGGCGGCTGCTCGCGATGCAGGTGGGGCGAGCGGCGCGCGACGCCGCCACGGCCAGCCTCACGGCGTTCATCTCACCGCTGCCCCACTATCGCGGCCAGCCGTCGGCCCTGATCGCATCGATCGTCGTCGCGATGGCCCAGAACCTGGACCTGCCCGAGGCCGAGGTCGACCGGATCCGGACCGCCGCACTGCTCCACGACGTCGGCAAGGTCGCGGTTCCCTCCGAGATCCTCGACAAGCCCGCGGCGCTCTCGTCGGCCGAGTGGCGGACCGTCGTCCAGCATCCCCGGATCGGCCAGGTGATCCTCGAGCAGGCCGCCGCCCTCAAGGAGGCCGTGCCGATCATCCTGCACCACCACGAGCGCTATTCCGGACACGGGTACCCATTCGGGCTGCGCGGCAACGACATCCCGCTCGGCGCCCGGATCGTGTCGATCGCCGACGCCTACGACGCGATGACCAACGACCGACCGTACAAGCGGGCGATGAGCCACAACGCCGCGATCCAGGAGCTCCGGCGCCACGCCGGGACCCAGTTCGATCCGGAGCTCGTCAACCTGTTCTGCGACCTGTTCGCCAGCGTGGCGCCGGTCCCGGACCCAGCCATCCTGGCGATGACGTCAGGCGCGGTCGCAATGGCCGCGGTTCACCCGCCCGCGCGCCGCCGCCGCCGTCGACCGACCGATCGCGCCACGGGCGAGGGCGGGTCGAAGGCGAGCTCCGTCGCCGGCTGAGCGTCCCGGAATCGCGGCCGTCGTCCGCGTCGCGCCCACGTGCCCGGCGCAGGGGCAGTTGCCCGCTCAGCGGGTCATGTAGCGTCTGACCTCCCAGGATCGCCTCCGAGCCATCCCCGAATCCGAGGTTTCAGTCGTCGTCGTGCCCACGGCGTGGGCAGAGTCGCGGTCGAGGGCCGCGTCGGCGGTCGGATAGCCCGCCGGGTGGGCAGCAGACGCCGCCGCGAGGCTCTCGGCGGTCCACCACGCGGGAGCCGTGGACCCGTGACCCTCGCCAGGCGATGGGACGTCATTCGACTTGTCGGTTCGCGTCCTCGACCTTCGCTGTCAGGAGCCAGTGAAGCCGCGGTGAAGCCCGCGATAACCGACGGCGAAGGGGCCCCTGCTACGTTCCGCTTGCCCGCCAGGCATCAGCCGGTCCCGCCGCGACACCGTCCAGGTCCGCCGACCACCGATGGTCCACGACCCGCCGGATTGGCCCGACCGCCGGGGCCGGCGCCTCGTCCACCCCCGTTGCCCGCCGCGCTGTTCCCGCCGGAACGCAGGGTCGAGCCGACCGATCGTCGGCCGACCGAGAAGGAGTACGGACCGTGAATCGGGTCCTCTTGACCGGACGCCTCACCCGCGACCCGGAGATGCGCAGCCTTGCCAGCGGCAAGGCGGTCACGCAGTTCAGCGTGGCCACCAACGAGTACATCGGCCAGGGCAAGGAGAAGGCCGAGTACCACAACATCGTCACGTGGGACCGCCTGGCCCAGACGTGCGGCGAGTTCCTCGGCAAGGGCCAGCAGGTCGCGATCGAGGGCCGGATCCAGACCCGGACCTGGGACGACGACACTGGTAAGCGGCACTGGAAGACGGAGATCGTCGCCAACCACGTCGAGATGCTGTCGGGCCGGCGGAAGAAGGACTACGCGGCCGAGTCGGCGGCCAACGGCCTCGCCTCCCAGGCCGCGGCCTACGGCGACGACGCCGAGGGCGACGCGGATTTCGACGAGAGTGCGGCGATCGCGCGGGCTGCCGAGCCGCTCTCCGAAGCGGACGAGGAGGTCGTCGCCGCCTGAGCGTCCTCGCGGCACTGAACCGAATCGTCCGCGGACCGGCGGCGGCTCCCCCTCCCGCCGCCGGTCCTCACACCAATGGGCTCGCGGAGCTCGCCTTGGTGTTCGGAGGGGCATCCGCAAGAATGATGCGGCCTGGGTTAGACGAACTCGAAAAAGCTGACCGCCAAGATGATGTAGACGAGAATCAGGAGGGCGCCCTCCAGCCAGTTCGACTCGCCGTCGAGGGCGATCAGGGCGCTGATGCCGACGGCGGCAGCGACGGCCGCGACCTCAAGGGGGCTGAACACGAGGGTCATGTCCTGGCCCAGCACCAGCCCGATCAGGACGAGGACGGGGGCGACGAAGAGCGCAACCTGGAGGCTCGAGCCGTAGGCCACGGCCATCGCAAACTCCATCTTGTTCTTGTAGGCGAGCTGGACGGCCACGAGGTGCTCGGCGAGGTTGCCGATCGTCGGGATCAGGACGACGCCGACGAAGAACTCGGACAGGCCGAAGGCCTCGATGAATGGCCCGATCGAGCTGACCAGGATCTCCGACGTGAAGGCCAGCAGGACTGCCGCCCCGAGGAGGACGACGACAGCGGCACGGCCCGACCAGGGGGGCCCACCGTGGCCCGCGGACGGTTCGTGGCCGCCAAGCGTCTCGGCGGGGTTCGTGAACTGGAAGATGAGCGACAGGATGTAGCCGACCATCAGCAGCAGCGCGACCAGGACCGATTCCTCGACGAGGGACCCCTCGTCGCCGGAGCTCGTGAAGGCGAAGACGGCCGGCACGAACAGGCCGACGAAAGCGAGGACCAGCAGGGCCGCATTCGAGCCGGCGATCTGCTGGCTGAACTTCTGGGGCCCGTTCTTCAGGCCGCCGAGCAGGACGCTGGCACCGAGGACGAGGAGCAGGTTGCCGATGATCGAACCGGTGATGCTCGCCTTGACGACCTCGATCAGGCCGGCCTGGAGCGCGAAGAAGGCAATGATCAGCTCGGCGATGTTGCCGAATGTCGCGTTCAGGATGCCGCCGACCTGGGGGCCCGTGATCGCGCCGAGGCGCTCGGTCGACAGGCCGACGAGCCACGCGAGGCCGAGAATGGCGACCGCCGCCATCACGAAGATCGCGGTCTGGGGCAGGCCGTGGAACACGAACTCCACGAGGATCGTGGCTATTGCCATCGCCACGATCACGATGAACGCGATCTGCGACGGCCGCGACAGGACGCCGAGGATCGGGGTGCCGCCGGATCGGGTTGTCGGAGCCTGGCTCATCGGGGACGAATCCTAACCGTCCGCGAACCGATCGTTTGTGTCGCCGGCGCGGGCTGCGATGAGCATCTGCGTCGCAATCTCCGGCGCCGCATACGAGCTCTGGGTCCCCGCCCGGACCACGCTGTCGGATGCCGCCACGCAGCCGAGCGCCGCAGCGGCGTGAGGATCGAGACCGGCCGCAAGCCCGACGGCGAAGGCGCCGACGAAAGCGTCACCCGCCCCCGTGGTATCGATCGCGCGCGCCTCCGGGGCCGCGATCCACGACACATCTCCGGCGCGCGGCCGGAGGGCTGCCCCGCGTCCACCGAGGGTCACCAGGAGCGAGACGTCGAGCGCGTCGCCGAGCAAGGCGATCGCCGCGGCTTCCTCGGCCGCGATCCCTGTCAGTGCTCGGCCGCCGATCAGGACGAACTCGGTCTCATTCGGGACAAGCCAGTCGGTGACGGCCAGGAGATCCGGCTCGATCGCGCCACCGGGCGCGGGGTTCAGGACCGTGACGGCGCCGAGGCGGCGAGCGGCGCCAAACGCGGCGATCGTCGCCGCCTGCGGGATCTCGAACTGGCCGACGACCACGGCCGGCCGGAGGCGTTCCACGGCCGCGGCGGCCGCGGCGGGTCGGACCAGCCGGTTCGCGCCCGGGATGATGATGATCTGGTTCATGCCGCTGGCGTCCACCCAGATCGGTGCCACACCCGACGAGCCAGCGGCCACGCCGACGTCATCGGCTCGGACGCCCTGGGCGCCCAGGTTGTCGACGATCAGGCGGCCGTTCGAGTCGTCGCCGACCATCCCGACCATCGCCACCGCCACACCGAAGCGCGCCGCCATCACTGCCTGGTTCGCTCCCTTGCCGCCGAACCCCTGGACGAATCGCTCGCCGAACACGGTCTCGCCATCCTCGGGCAGCCGGGCGGCATAGGCGATGAGATCGACCATCGTGCTGCCGATCACAAGGACGTCCGTGGCGGATGGATCGCCCGGATCCGGAACGCCCGACGGTTCAGGGCGTGGGTTGCTCATCGGACACGTCTCGCGGGCGTCAACGGTTGTCCATCACCCGGTAGAGCTTGCGGCGCGGGATCCCGGTCTCGCTCGACACGGTCCGGGCGGCATCGCCGCGCGGTGCCCCGTCGGCGACCCGTCGATCGACTTCGCCGAGGGCCGCCTGGAGTGTTGCCTCCGCCCCGGCGATCCGGCCCCGCTGGATGGCACCCGTCTCGTCGCCCGCGCCACGCGCCCCGTCCGGCCACCAGCCGACGACGAGCGCGAACTCGCCACGCAGCGTCAGCTCCCCGTTCCGTGCCCGGGCCGCAAGCTCGCCAAGGGTTCCCCGGACGATCTCCTCGTGGAGCTTGGTGAGCTCCCGCCCGATCGCACCCGGCCGGTCCTCACCGCAGGCCGTCGCCAGGTCGCCCAGCGTGGCCGCGACCCGGCCCGGCGCCTCGTACACGATCGTCCCGCGCTCGTCGGCCGCCATCCGGGCGATCCGCTCCTTGCGCTCCCTGCCCGAGCGCGGCAGGAACCCCTCGAACGACCAGCGCGGCCCGGCGACCGCAGACCCAGCGACCACCGCCAGCACCGCCGACGCGCCCGGGATCGGCACGACCAGGCCGCCCTCGCCCGCCCAGGCCGCGACGAGATCGTCGCCGGGATCGCTCACGCTCGGGGTTCCGGCGTCGGTCACGAGGGCGATGTCGTCGCCGGCGCGGAGATGGGCCAGCAGCTCGGCGAGCCGGCCGGGGCTGCTCTGGGCGTGATAGCTCGTCGTCCGGGTCGCGATTCCGTGGCGGTCGAGCAAACGCCGGGTGAGGCGGGTGTCCTCGGCGGCGATGAGCGCCACCACCGTGAGGGTCTCGAGCGCGCGAAGGGTGATGTCGGCGAGGTTCCCGATCGGCGTCGCGACGACGTACAGCCGCCCTGGCCCGCGTGGGTCGGCCTCCGGGTCGCCGTTCGTGCCGGCCTCCGTGTCGCTCGCCTCGCTCACCGCGGCTGCGCGGCGGAGCCCGGCCGGCGACGCGGATAGAGGTAGTCGACACCCGCGGTCCGCGGCCCGAGCTTTGCGATCGGCGGGACCTGGCGCTTGAATTCCGATGTCGCGATCAGCCGGTCAACCCGGGCCACGAGCGCCGGATCGAAGCCGAGCTCGACCATTTCCTCGTCGGACCGGCGCTTGTCGATCCGCCAGAACAGGAGGCGATCGAGCACGGGATAGCTGAAATCCGCCTCGGATTCGTCGGTCTGGCCCGGCCACAGGTCGGCCGACGGCGCCTTGCGGATGATCTGGTCCGGGACGCCAATGGCCGCCGCGAGCTGGCGGACCTGGCTCTTGTACAGGTCGCCGATCGGGTTGAAGGCACAGGCACTGTCGCCGAACAGGGTCGTATAGCCAATCAGCGACTCGGTCTTGTTCCCTGTCCCCACGACGAGCCCGCCCCACGTGGCGGACCGGTCGTAGAGGACGGCCATCCGCTGACGAGCCATGAAATTGCCGCGCCGGAGTGGGGGCGCGTCCGGCTGTGACGCGAGGGCAGTCGCAAAATAGCCGTCGACCATCGGGCTGATGTCGACAAGCTCACTGGCCGTCCCGAGCTGCTCCACGACCACGAGCGCGTCCGTCCGCGACGCGTCCGATGACGTCCGGTACGGCATCAGGACACACAGGAGCTGGTCGGCGCCGATCGCCTCGGCGACGAGGAACGCGACGAGGGCCGAATCGATCCCGCCCGACAGGCCGAGGACCGCCCGCTCGAAGCCGGCCTGGCGAAGCTGGCCCCGGATGAACTGGCCGATCACCTGGCGGGCGACGTCGGTGTCGATGGCGAGCTCGTCGGGCAGATCGAACATGGCGGCGCCGTCCGCGCCGGCGATCGCGCTCATCGGCCCGTCACGGCCGCCGACCTGCCGCTCATCGGCTGCGTGCCGGCCGCTCGCCGGCCGCTCATTTGCCGCCACCGCGGCGGAAGCCGATCGGCTCGCGGACCGCATCGCCCAGGGCGACATCGAGACCGGTCTCGGCCAGGTCGTCGGCGGTCGAGTCCTGGGCCAGGCCTGCCCGCTCCGCGACGATCCGGGTCAACTCGCGGACCTGGAGCTCGGGTCGCTCGTCACGCAGGAGCGGCAACGACAGGCGCTCGCGGCGCAAGTCGGCCAGTGGCACCTCAACGGTGAACAGCCCTTCCTCGAACAGGGGCGCCCCGAAAAGTGGCCGGCCGCTTGGCGCGATCACCTCCGAGCCGCCCCAGAACGAGATCGACTCGTCGACCCCGACCCGGTTGCAGAAGATCACGATCGAGGTCGTCAGCTGGGCGTATGTCCGCATCAGCGTCCGCCACGACGTCGCCGTCCCGAGCCCGACCTCGTTCGTCGCCGCCAGGTCGCGGCCGGGCGAGGACGAGACGTTGATCAGGATCTGGGCCCCGTCCAAGGCCAGGAGCTGGGGCACGGTCAGGTGCCAGAAGTCCTCGCAGATGGCGATACCCACCCCTGCGCCGAGACGTGACGGGGTTGCCCGCAGGAGATCGCCCGCGGCAAAGAAGCGCCGCTCGTCGAACAGGCCGTACGTCGGGAGGAACAACTTCCGGTGGACGTGCCGGATCCGGCCGTCCTCGAGCAGGGCGGCGGCGATGAACAGGCGGTGATCGGCCGACTCCTCGACGAACGAGACAACGACCGACAGGTCCTCAGTCGCCGCGGCGAGGCCGGCCAGGCGCGGGTCGTCGAGCCGGATCGCGACCTCGGCGGCGAGATCCTGGAGGAGGTAGCCGGTCAGGCCGAGCTCGGGAAATACCACGAGATCGGCGCCCCGGACTCGGGCCTCCTCGATGAGCTCGTGATGCCGAGCGAGGTTGGCGTCGAACATGCCGAGCCGCGGCGCGATCTGGGCCAGGGCGACCGTCAGCGTCTGCACGGCCCGAGCATAGCGGCTCCGATCCGGGTGACGACCCGGGATGAACCTCGGGATGGTGTTGCGGCGTACGTCCAGACAAGCGGGTTTTGCACTTGGCGACCCGCGAACCACGCGTGTTAGGCTACCCGGCAACCCGCGACCTGCGGCCATTGGCCGAACGCGCGCGGAATACGAACGCTCCAAACAGGATCGATGCGACGCATCCTGGCTCGGAGCCGTTTGAGGAGGAGTCCAGGAATGATCCGAAACAGGAAGTGGTCGCACCTTGCCCTGCTGGGCGCGGTCGCGATCGCCTTCAGCGCCTGTGCGGGGTCGGCCAGTCCGTCGCCTGCCAACCCCAGCGCGTCGACAACTGCCTCGAGCAGTCCGACGGCAGCTGCGTCAACCGGCGCGAGCAGCGCCCCGTATACCGGCTCGACCTATCCGACCGCAGCACTTGACTGCGCCAAGCTGCCGACGTATACGTCCGGCACCAACACGGCGACGTATACCGGGATCCTCAAGGAGATCAAGGCGGTCGACCGCCTCACGGTTCAGTTCGACCTGTGCGCCCCGGACGTGGCGTTCTTGTCGAAGCTCGCGTTCGCGTCGAACAACATTCAGGACAGCGACTGGCTCAAGGCCCACGCGGCCGACAAGAGCATCGTCCAGACGGCGATCAACGGAACCGGGCCCTATCAGGTCAAGGAGTTCGTGGCCGGCGATCACGTCACGCTCGAAGCCAATCCCAACTACTGGGGTGAAGCTCCCAAGGCCAAGACCCTGATCGTCAAGTGGTCGAAAGAGCCGACCCAGCGCCTCCAGGAGCTCCAGGCCGGGACTGTCGACGGCATCGACAACGTCGGCACGGACGACTTCAAAACGGTCGAGGCTGACCCCAATCTTCAGCTCAAGCCGCGCGAAGCGCTCAACATCCTGTATTCGGGATTCAATGTGAATCAGGCGCCCTGGGACAACGAGAAGGTTCGCCAGGCCATCGCCATGGGCATCGATCGCAACCGGATCGCCCAGAACTTCTATCCGGCCGGCTCAGAGGGCGCTGACTTCTTCACGCCGTGCGCGATCCCCGGCGGCTGTGCCGGCGACAAGTGGTATTCCGTCGATGCCGCCGCGGCGAAGGCTGCCCTGACGGCCGCGGGCTTCGACTTCTCGAAGACGTACCCCTACCACTACCGCACCAAGTCACGGAGCTACCTGCCGAACCCGACCCAGGTCGCGACGGACATCCAGGCCCAACTCCGAGACAATCTCGGCATCAACATCGATCTGGTCGTCGAGAAGGACGACACCTTCCTGAGCGACGCCGCCAAGGGCAAGTTCCCGATGTTCCTGCTCGGCTGGGGAGCAGACTTCCCGGACGCCACCAACTTCCTCGATGTCCACTTCGGGAACGGGGCGAACTCGAGCTTCGGACCCAAGTTCGACGACATCACCGCAGCGCTCGTCAAGGGCGCCTCCGAGTCGGACCAGGCTGTTCGTGATCAGGAATACACGATCGCAAACAACGCCATCCGCACCCATGTTCCGATGATCCCCCTCGTTCACGGCGGCTCAGCCACCGCCTGGAAGAAGGACGTCGTCGGGGCCCACTCGTCGCCGATCGGGAGCGAGTACATGCTCGTCGTCCAGCCCGCCGATCGAACCCAGCTGGTCTGGATGCAGAACAGCGAGCCGTCGGGGCTGTACTGCGGCGACGAGAGCGATGGCGATGCTCTTCGGATCTGTGAGCAGATCTTCGACTCGCTCTACAACTACGAGGTCGCCGGCCTCAAGCCGGTGCCTGCGTTGGCCACAAGCTGCGAACCGAATGCAGACCTGTCGAGCTGGAAGTGCACACTCCGCGATGGCGTCAAGTTCCAGAAGGGCGGCGAGCTCGACGCGAACGACGTCGTCGACAGCTTCGCGGTCCAGTGGGACGTCAAGCACCCGCTTCACATCGGGAATCTCGGAGCGAACTGGTACTGGCCGTACCTCTTCGGGGGGTGCCTCAATCCGAACTTCGATGCGGACGGGGCCCAGACGTGCGCGGTCGGTAGCTAGGTCTCTGGCGGCTTCCGGCCGCACGATGACCTGGATGGGGCGTCCACGGGGCGCCCCATCCGTCTATCCGGAGAGGACCGAAACGTGACGACGTTCATCATCCGGCGGCTCCTCATCAGCATCCCGGTCCTGTTCGGCATCGTCCTGCTCGTCTTCGTGATCACGAGGATCCTTCCGGGTGATGCCTGTCGCGTCCTGCTAGGCGAGCGGGCAACGAACGCGGCGTGCGAGGCGTTCAATCACGCTCGCGGCCTCGACCGGCCCATCCCGGAACAGTTCGTCGACTATCTGGGCAACCTGTCCCGGGGCGACCTGGGCACGTCCTTCCGAACCTCTCGCCCCGTGTCGTCGCTTCTGATGGAGCGGCTCCCCATGACCCTCGAGCTGTCGATCTTCGCCTTGCTCTTCGCCACGATCGTCGGCATCACCCTCGGCGTGATTTCAGCCTCGAGGCGGAACTCCGCAGTCGATATCGTGACGATGGCCAGCGCCAATTTCGGGGTCTCGATCCCGGTCTTCGTCCTCGGTCTTCTCCTCGCCTACGTCTTTGCGATCATGCTGAAGGGCACTCCGTTCGCGCTGCCCCCGTCGGGCCGGCTCACATCGGGTATCGAGCTCATTCCCCTGGCAACGCGCTGGGGGCTCCAGGCCGACCATGGCCCAATTCGAGCAATCGTCGACTTCGTGTCCAACATGTACGTCCTCAACGGACTCCTGTCCGCTCAGTGGGTCGTCTTTGTCGACGCCCTTCGGCACATGATCCTGCCGGCGATCGCGCTTGGCACGATCCCGCTCGCGATCATCGCCCGGATCACCCGCTCGTCCCTGCTCGACGTCCTGGGCCTGGACTACGTCCGGACCGCTCGCGCAAAGGGAGCGACCGAGCGGACTGTCCTCCGGGGCCACGCCCTGCCGAACGCGATGTTGCCGATGGTGACGGTAATCGGCCTCCAGATCGGGGGGCTCCTGTCCGGCGCGGTCCTGACCGAGACCATCTTCAACCTGCCGGGCGTCGGCCAGGCGACGTTCGACGCGATCACGTCCCACGACTTCGCCGTCATCGAAGGCTTCGTGCTCGTCATCGCAGTCGGGTTCCTGCTGGTGAACGTGCTGGTTGACATCAGCTATGCCTTCTTCGATCCGCGTCTTCGGCCCGCCTGACTGCCATGTCCGTCACCAACGTTCAACTCGACCCGCTTGCGGACCCACTCGCCCATCGACCATCGGGAACGTTGTGGCGCGATACGCTGCGGAACATCGTCCGCCAGCGGAATGCCCGCGTGGGCCTGCTGATCCTCGGAACTCTGCTGTTCTGTGCGATCTTCGCCGACGTCATCGCTGCCGATGACCCGAACAAGGTTCTGTTCGACCAGGGTGCCAAGCGCCTCGCTGGCCCCTGCATCCACCTCCTGGGCTGTCCTGCCGCCAGTTCCGAGCATCTGTTCGGGATCGATGCCAATGGCCGGGACGAGTTCGCGCGGGTGGTGTTCGGCGCCCGCATCTCGCTCCAGGTCGGCTTTCTGACGGTCGGTTTCGCGATTATCATCGGTTCCCTGCTCGGGCTCGTGGCGGGTTACGCCGGCGGCTGGATCGAGAGCGCGATCATGCGGGTGATGGACGTTCTCCTCGTGTTTCCGGCCCTGCTGCTGGCGATCGCGATCGTGTCGGCCCTGGGTCCGGGCCTGATCAACGCCCAGCTTGCGATCGGGATCGTGGCCATCCCCGTGTATGCCCGAATCATGCGGGCGTCGGTGCTGACGGTCCGGGAGAGCGACTACATCACCGCGTCGCGCGCCCTCGGCGAGAGTCCCGCTGGGCTCGTCTTCCGGCGGATTCTCCCGAACAGCCTGACACCGATCATTGTTTCGGGGACTCTAGGGATCGCGGGCGCGGTCCTGGACGTCGCGGCCTTGTCGTTCCTCGGCCTCGGCGCCCAACCGCCCACCGCCGAATGGGGTTCGATGGTCGGACAGGATCGAGGCTTCGTGTTCACCGCTCCACATCTCGTCTTCTTCCCGGGCGTCGCCCTCGCCCTGACCGTCTTCGGGTTCAACCTGCTCGGGGACGGTCTCCGCGATGCCCTGGACCCGCGGTTGAACCGATGACGCCGACCACGCCGAGCTCGGCAGGCGGCCCGCCCACGACTCTCGGTCCGGCCCTCGACCAGGCGTCGATCGAGGAGCTCCTGCCGGCGTCGGCCCGGCGGCCGCGCAAGGAACGCGGCGCCACGCCGCTTCTCCAGGTCAAAGACCTGCGGACGTCGTTCTACACCCGCGACGGCGCAGTCCGGGCCGTCGACGGAATCGACTTCCACGTGGATCGCGGCGAGATCATGGGTCTGGTCGGCGAGTCGGGCTGCGGCAAGAGCGTGACCTCGCTCTCGATCATGGGCCTCGTCGGGCGGCCTGGCAAAGTGGAGGCGGGCGAGGTCCTGTTCGATGGTCGGGATCTTCTCAAGATCAGGCCGGACGAGATGCGCAAGCTCCGCGGCGACCGGATCAGCATGATCTTCCAGCAGCCGCAATCGTCGCTCAACCCGGTCTGGGACGTCGGCCGCCAGATCGGCGAGGTCCTCGAGATCCATCGCGGGATGAAGCGCGGGCCGGCACGCCAGCGGGCCCTCGAGCTGCTCCGGATGGTCGGCATCCCGGATCCCGAGCGACGCCTGAAGGCCTACCCGCACGAGATGTCCGGCGGCATGGCCCAGCGGGTGATGATCGCGATGGCCCTCGCCTGCGAGCCGGAGCTCCTGATCGCGGACGAGCCGACGACCGCGCTCGACGTCACGATCCAGGCCCAGATCCTGGACCTGATGCGGAACCTCCGCGAGCAGACCGGGACCGCCATCATCCTGATCACCCACGACCTCGGCGTCGTCGCCGAAATGTGCGACCGGGTCGCCGTCATGTACGCCGGCGAGATCGTCGAACAGACCGACGTGAATACGCTTTTCCGGCTTCCGCGCCATCCCTACACCCGCGGCCTGATCGGCTCGATCCCGGTCGTCGGCGACATCCGCGAGGAGCTGAGCGTCATCCCGGGCAACGTCCCCAACCTGATCGACGTCCCGAAGGGCTGCCGCTTCGCCCCGCGCTGCGCCTCGCGAGTGGCCGAGGACAACGCGATGGCGATCGACGTCCATCCGGGCCTTCACGTGCTGGAGCCAGGCCACGAGGTCCGCTGCTGGCTGTACCACGACGCCAACGGGCGGCTGATCCCGCGCCCGTCCGGCTGGCAGCCGCGGACCGACGCCGACGCTGCGGAGGTTCTCGCCACGGGCGCCGCGGCTGACGGCGGTCTCGCGGCCGCCGGCACGAACATCGGCGCGGGAG
>JACCVQ010000150.1 GCA_013698095.1 Chloroflexota bacterium | reverse complement strand
CCATCTCCCCGAGGGACCTGTTGATCCGAACTCTCCGAATCGCCCAGGCCGCGCCGCCGAGTGAGCGCGTGCCGCCCGAGGCATATGGCGGCACCGAGCGTGTCGTCCATGAGCTCGTCACCGAGCTGGCCCGTCGCGGCCACGAGGTCACGACCTTCGCGTCCGGCGACTCCATGGTCCCGGGCACGCTCGTTCCCACCGTCGCGCATGCTCTTCGGCCGGCCGGCCACGGCGGTGACATCAGCGGCTTCATGCTGACGACGATGCTCCAGGTGCTCGATCGGGCGCACGAGTTCGACCTCATTCACAGCCATCTCGAGTGGTACTCGCTCGCCCTCCGCCGGGCGACCGAGCGGCCGGTCGTCGCGACGTTCCACGGCCGGCTCGACCTGCCCTGGTCGCGCGACGCCCTCGCCGACCGGCCCGCCGGCCTGGTCGCGATCAGCGAGTCGCAGGCATCAGTCCATCCCGACGTGCCGTGGACGATCGTCCACAACGGGCTGACCATGCACGCCTCGCCGTTCGAGCGGCGCCGGACCGATGCCCTGGTCTTCGTCGGCCGGGTCACGCCCGAGAAGGGGATCGTCGAGGCGATCGATATCGCCAATCGATCCGGCCGGCCCCTGAAGATCGCGGCCAAGGTCGGCCCGACTCCCCCCGAGCAGGCGTTCAACGAACAGGTCTTCCAACCCGCCCTGAAGGCAGCCGGAACGCGGGTGGAGTTCCTGGGCGAGCTGTCGGGCCCTGACCGCGACGCGCTGTTCGCGGAGAGTTACGCGGTCCTGATGCCGGGCTCGTGGCCCGAGCCGTTCGGCCTCGTCGCGATCGAGGCGCTGGCCTGCGGGACGCCGGTCCTGGCCAAACGCGTGGGCGGGCTCGACGAGATCATCCGCGACGGGATCGACGGGTTCTTCGGTGATGACGTGACCGAGCTTGCGTTCCTGGTCGAGGCCGTCGAGGGCCTGGACCGCGGGGCCATCCGGACATCGGTCATCGATCGCTTCTCCGCGACCCGGATGGCCGACGGCTACGAGGCCCTGTACGCCCGGATGCTCGGCCTGGACGAGGAGGGCTCGAACCTGGTCGCGATGTCGGCCGGGCGATCCCACCGGAGCGGCGGCGAGGACAACTCGGCCTAGCGCGATGAGATCCGCCTGATCAGGCCCGGACCATCACCCGTCGGAGCAGCAGCCAGGCCAGCAGGATGTACCCGGCCGACAACCCCACCAGGACCCAGATCTGCCAGACCGCGACCGTTCCGCCGCGGAACATGAAGTCGCCGAGGAGCCGGATCCCGTTGGCTACGGGCAGGGCGTAGATCATCGTCCGGACGGGCTCGCTGAACTCGCTGATCGCCAGGACGAAGCCCGAGAAGAACACAGAGGCCAGCAACACCAGCAACGACAGCTGGACGGTCTGCGGCTCCGAATCGGATACGGCCGCGATCACCAGCCCGAGGCCGAGCGATGACGCGATCAGGAGAAGAACGACGAGCGCGATCCAGCCCGGATGGGCGAGCATCGGCACCCCGAGGCCGAGCACGAGCAGGGCCATCGTCGCGAACGCCACGGCGCCGGCGAAGATGCCATACGCGATGAGCTTGCCGGTCACCAGTTCGGCGGTCGTGATCGGCGAGATCCGGAACAACTCGAAGAGACCGCTGTTCTTCTCCCTGACCACGGACAGGGCGATGAGCGTGACCGCCATGTGTTGGAGGATGAGCGCGAGCACCGCCGGGCCGAAGAATTGGACGACGGTCGGGCTCGACGGCGAGATGTTCACGAGATTTGCCTCCGTCGGGGCGGCGAGAATCTCGGGCGGAATGTCAGCCGCTTCGGCGGCGCCCTGGCTGATCGCGTAACCCTGACCTTCCTCGACGGCACGCTGGATGATCTGGCGGTTGAGGGCCGCCTCGAGGCCGCGCGCGAGGAAGACGGCGTAGGTGCCCTGGACGGGGTCGCTCAGGTTGACCCGAACATCGATCCTCGTCCGTTTGGCGGCCTTGAAGTTCGCCTCCAGATCACCCGGCGCGACGAGCACGACGTCCACCTCCTGCAGGGCAAGGCGGCTCATCGAGCTCGCTTCGTCGGAGGTCACCTCGTCGATCCTGAGGCCCTCGCCGGCGACCTCCTGATATGTCTGGACGTCGGTCGGGAGGTTGCCGCCGGCCGGGATGACGACGATCGTCTCGAGCGGACGGCGGAAGCCGCTGTACCCGAACCCGAACAGGGCCATGATCAGGAATGGTCCGAGGACGAGGCTGAGCAGGGCTCCCGGCCGGCGCACGATCGAGACGAGCTCCTTGCCGACGATCGCGAGAATCCGAGTCAGTATCTTGAAGAGGCTCATGCTGCGGCCTCCCGCTGCTCGGCGGACGCCGCGGCGTCGGTCGCCGTACGATCGGGCTCGTGGCGCGCCACGAGGATCGCGAAGATCTCATCGAACGACAGGCGGTACTCGCGAGCCGAGGTGACCTCGACGCCCGAGTCGGTGATCTTCTCGACGACGACCGGCAGGGCGCTGCCAGCGTTGTCGACGACGACCCGGAAATGACGCGGGCCGTCCTGGGTGATCTCGCCGACGCTGGTCAGCCCGACGAGGGTCGAGCTGTCGAAGAGCTCCGCGGTCTCGATGTCGAGGACGTCGCCGTGGGTCGCCATCCGGCGTAGCTCGTCGGGCGGAGCGAGGGCGATGATCTCGCCGCCGACGATCATGGCCACGGCGTCGCACTCGTCGGCCTCGCCGACATGCTGGGTCGTGACGAGGAGCGTCTTACCGATGTCCCGGAGCCGGTGGAGCTCGTCCCAGATCGTGCCCCGCAGGAGCGGGTCGATGCCCGCGGTCGGCTCGTCGAGGATGATCAGGTCGGGCTCGTGGACGAGGGCGCAGGCGAGCTCGAGGCGGCGCTGCATCCCGCCCGAGAGACGGCCGGCCTGACGCCCGCGGGCGTCCCACAGGCCAACAACCTTGAGGACCTCCTGGACGCGCCGCCGGCGACGCCGCCAGAGCATTCCGAAGAGGCTGGCCACGAAGTCGACGTTCTCGCCGGCCGTAAGGTCCTCGTAGAGCGCGAACGACTGGGGCATGTAGCCGATCCGCTCGCGGTCGCTGCGCCGGAACATCCTGGGCGTCCGGCCCAGGACCGAGACCTCCCCGGCCGTCGGGACGAGGGCGCCGGTGAGCATCCGGATCGTCGTTGTCTTGCCGGCGCCGGATGGGCCGATGATGCCGAGGATCGTGCCGCGCGGAACGGCGAGGTCGACGTCGCGCAGGACGAGGCGATCTTCGAACCGGCGGCTGACGTTGCGCATCGCGACGACCAGGTTCGGATCGTCGAGCCGGATTTCACCGCGCGAGTTCGGATCAGCGCGGTGGCTGCCGGCGGGTCGGATGGGGTCACGGTCGTCGGCGGCCGCGACCGGCTCGACCGGGTCGGAGAACCCGGGCACGGACGTCCCGGCCGAGGTCGACTCGGTTGCGGCCGCCGACGCGGCCGCCTCGGTCGGGGCCGTGTCGGATGTAGCCGTGTCGGATGCGGCCGCGAGGTGTGTGGGCGGCGCGTCCGGATCCGGCGCAGCCTCCGGATGCGGCCCGCTTTCGGACGGCTCGATCGGGCGGGGATCGGGAGCCATGTGTTCTCCTGGGGGTCGAGAGGCGAGGGCCTGCTTGGGCAGGCGGAGTGTGCCGTCCGCTCCATCCCGGCGGCGTGCACGGCGTCGCCCGAGGCGCTACGAACGCGTGACGACGCGCGCCCGGGTCGGCTGCAATATCGCTGGCATTGCCCGATCAACCGCCCCCGTGTCGGCGAGACGCCCGAGCCGCCACGCTGCCCGACGATGAACCTCCCCGACCGATGCCCTGGCGCTCCATGACCGGACCTCCGGCCGCCATCGGCGGTCTCCGTCATTGCAGCGACGACCGCCCAGGCATCACCCGACGTCGCTCCGGCAAGGGCTTCTCCTACCGCGACCCGGACGGCAAGCCAATTCGCGACCGCGCGGTTATCGCGCGGATCCGGGCCATCGTGATCCCGCCGGCCTGGGTCGAGGTCTGGATCTGTCCGTGGCCCAATGGCTACCTCCAGGCAACCGGTCGCGACGCGCGCGGTCGAAAGGTGTATCGCTACCACGCCGGCTACCGCGCCCGTCGCGAGGATGCCAAGTTCGAGCGGCTGATGACATTCGCGAAGGCGCTGCCGGCGATCCGGGAGCAGGTGGAGCGCGACCTCGGGCGGCCCGGCTTGCCGCGCGAGAAGGTCGTGGCGGCCGTGATCCGGCTTCTCGAGCTGACCCTGATCCGGGTCGGCAATGACGAGTACGCGAAGCTGAACCGGTCATTCGGGCTGACGACCCTGCGCGACCGTCACGCCCAGGTCGACGGCACCGCGATCACATTCCGGTTCCGCGGCAAGTCCGGCCAGTCGCACGAAGTGGGGCTGCGCGACCGGCGCCTGGCGGGCGTCGTCCGGCGCTGTCGCGACCTGCCGGGCCAGGAGCTGTTCCAGTACGTCGACGACGACGGTCGGCCCCAGGACATCGCGTCCGACGACGTGAACGCCTATCTCGCCGCGGTCGCACCCGGCATCACCGCCAAGGGGTTCCGCACCTGGGCCGGGACCGTCCTGGCCTATCGCGCCCTACGGGCCCTCGGACAGGGCACGACCGACAGGGACAAACAGAAGAACGTCAACGCGGCGATCCAGGCCGCGGCCGACAACCTCGGAAATACCGCCGCGGTCGCGCGCTCGGCGTACATCCACCCGGCGGTCGTGGACGCCTACTTCGACGGCCGGATCCGAGCGGCCCTCGTCGAGGCGGCCGAGGACACCGACGAGCCGCCTGGTGCCACCGATCCCGACGAGGAGCGGGCCGTCGTGGCGCTCCTCCGGGCG
>JACCVQ010000010.1 GCA_013698095.1 Chloroflexota bacterium | reverse complement strand
GACACGCCCCGAGCGTCGCCGGTCTGGCGACCGTGTTCGGTGCCGGTGGCGGCACAAGTTCATACCGTGAGGCCGAAGAGACGGACCTGATCGTCCTGTGGGGCAGCAACGCCCGCGAGACGCACCCAATCTTCTTCCATCACCTCCTGCGCGGCGTCCGCAAGGGCGCCCGGCTGTACGCGGTCGACCCGCGCCGGACGTCCTCGGCCGAGTGGGCCGACGTCTGGCTCGGCCTCGACGTCGGTTCCGACATCGCCCTGGCCAACGCGGTCGGGCGCGAGATCATCGCCGCGGGCCTCCAGAACCAGGAGTTCATCGACCGGGCGACGAGCGACTACGAGGCCTACAAGGCGAAGGTCGAGAGCTACACCCTCGACTACGCCGAGCGCGAGACCGGCGTGCCGGCCGAGGCGATCCGGGAGATGGCCCACGCCTTCGCGACGGCGGAGACCGCGATGATCTGCTGGACGCTCGGGATCACCGAGCACCACAACGCGGTCGACAACGTCGTCGCCCTGATCGATCTCGTGCTCCTGTGCGGCCATGTCGGGCGGTGGGGCAGCGGCGTCAACCCGCTCCGTGGCCAGAACAACGTCCAGGGCGGCGGCGACATGGGGGCCCTGCCCGATCGTCTGCCGGGCTTCCAGCACGTCGAGAACGACGAGCTCAGGGCCAAGTTCGACGAGCTCTGGGGGGTGACCATCCCGCCGAAGCGGGGCTGGCACCTGTCGGGCATGTTCGAGGCGATGGAGCGCGGCGAGCTCCAGGCGGTCTACGTCATCGGCGAGAACCCGGTCCAGTCCGAGGCCGACCAGAAGAAGGCGAAGCATCTCCTGTCGACCCGCGACTTCCTGGTTGTCCAGGACATCTTCCTGACCGCGACCGCCGAGCTGGCCGACGTCGTCCTGCCGGCCGCCGCGTCGTGGGCCGAGAGCGACGGCACGGTCACGAACTCCGAGCGCCGCGTCCAGCGAGTGCGCAAGGCGCTCGAGCCGCCGGGCGAGGCCCGCGACGATCTCTGGATCATCGAGGAGATCGCGCGCCGGATGGGCGCCGACTGGGGCTGGAAGACGGCCGAGGACGCCTGGAACGAGGTCCGCAAGCTGTCGCCGGTCCACGCCGGCATGTCGTACCAACGGCTCGAGGAGCTCGGCGGAATTCAGTGGCCGTGCTACGACGAGAACCACCCGGGTGAGCTGTTCCTCCACAGCCGGCTCTGGGAGGACCCGGTGCCGGGCAATCGCGTCCCGTTCCAGGCGGTCGACCACGACCCGCCGGTCGACAAGCTGTCCGACGACTATCCCATCCGGCTCACGACCGGCCGCCGCCTCGACTCGTACAACACCGGCGTCCAGACCGGCGGCTACACCTCGCCACTCCGGCGCGGCGAGTCGCTCGACATGTCGCCGGAGGACGCCGAGGGCTATGGGCTGGCGAACGGCGAGCGCGTCCGGGTCGTCTCGCGGCGGGGCCAGGTGGAGGTCCCGATCCGGATCGATGAGTCCCTCCGGCCAGGGCTGACGTTCATGACCCTCCATTTCCAGGACGACGTCGCGACGAACCTCCTGACGATCGACGCCACGGACCCCAAGTCCGGCACAGCCGAATTCAAGGCGACGGCGATCCGGATCGAGAAGCTGGGCGCTCCGCTCGCGACTGCCCGATGACCATCCCCGCCCGCCTGAGCATCGTCACGCTCGGCGTCGCCGACGTTGCCCGCTCGGTCGCGTTTTACGAAGCCCTCGGCTGGCAGCGCTGTGCCTCGTCGATGGAGGAGATCGCCTGGTTCCGGACCGCGGACTCGTATCTCGGGATCTTCGGCTGGCACGACCTCGCGGCGGACGCCCATCTCGTCGAGCCGACCCGCGGCTCGTTCGGCGGGATCACGCTGGCGATCAACATCGGATCGGCCGAGGCAGTGGACGCGGCCCTCGACGAGGCGGTCGCGGCCGGCGGCACGCTCCTCAAGCCCGGCACGGAGCTGCCCTTCGGCTATGGGGGCTATTTCGCCGACCCGGACGGGCACGCCTGGGAGGTGTGCTACAACCCGAGCTTCCCGATCGGCCCGGACGGCCGGATCACGATCGACTGATGGCGGACCTCGGCCATCGGGCCAGCCGGATCGTCGACCAGCGGCCGGACGTGGTCCACGCCCGTCTCCTCGAACTCGCGGCGCGCCTCCGCGGCGAGGCGCCGCCGATCGAAGCGGGCACGCAGGCCGCCACGATCCTCGGGTTCAGCGGCCCGGTCGCCGTCGAGATCTTCGACCGCGGTCCGAGCCGGATCGAGCTCCGGACGACCCAAGGCCGGATACGGGGCGAGGCTGCCGCGGATCTCGCGCCGGCCGACGGCGGGACGCGCACGAATCTCACGCTCGCGCTCGACATCAAGCCCCAGGGCTTCGCCGCCAACATGATGCTCGGGGTCGCCCTCAGAACGATGCCGGGCGTCGAGCAGAAGGTGATCGACGGGCTCGAGACCGGCCTCGACGACCTCGTGACGGAGCTCGCCAAGCCCGACTCCGAGTGGGACGCGAGCGCGTGGCAGCCACCGGGGATCCCGGCCGCCGGTTGACCGAACAGGAACGGCGACGCTGGAGCAACGTGAGCCTGCCACGATGGGCGGTCAGCGGCGCGTCCAGCGTCGACCAGAGGAGGTTTCATTGATGGGCAAGTTTCTGATCCGGGCGTCGTACACCCAGGCCGGCATCCAGGGAGTCCTCAAGGATGGCGGCAGCGGGCGCAAGGCGGCCATCGAGGCCCTTGCCGCCAGCGTCGGCGGGAGCGTCGAATCCTGCTACTGGGCCCTCGGTGACGACGACATCTTCATCATCGCCGAGCTGCCGGACGCCATCGCGGCCGCCGCGATCGCCGCGACCGTCGGCGCGACCGGAGCGGCATCCATTCGCACCACGGTCCTCTTGACCGCGGCCGACGTCGATGCTGCGGTCGCGAAGCACCCGTCGTACCGCGCTCCCGGCACCTGATCCCGCCCGCGGCCCGTCCACGCCGCGGGTGAACCGCAGCCACGCACGTGCGGGCTGATCGTCGGATTGGCGGGGCTCAGCGCCGGGTCGAGTCGCCGCAATGAGGACGATCAGACGGGCGAGACGACCGGCAGCCCGAGGGCCCGCGCCACATCGGCCAGGCGATCATCGTACGTCACGAATGACGTCAGGCTCGCGCCTATGCCGAGGGCGGTCGCCAGGTGGATGGCATCGAGGGTGCGAACACTCGAGGGGCTGATCTCGGCGGCCCGCTCGCCGAATCGCGCGGTGACGCTGATCACCTCGATCCCGTTCAGGACGCGATCGAGGTGAACCGGGTCGTGAGGACGTCGCGCGACCGCGCGCCGCGTCTCGATGATCCCGATCCGGCTCGTCGCCACGCGCTCGCATTCGATGTACCAGCGCGCCATCTCGAGCGACTCCGGCTCGGCCACGACGAGCTTCACCAGGGCAGACGCGTCGATGTACGCGATCGACGTCATCGAGGATCCTCGTCACGCATCTCCTGCAGGATCTCCGAAAGTGGCCGGCCGGGGATCGACGGGGGCGGTGGAAGCGTTCGATGGTCGAACTTCGCCGGAGTGATCGCCCCTTCGGCCTCGAGGAGGGCGAGGCCCGTCAACTCCGGCGGGCGAATGGGCTCGAGATTGGCGACCGGCCGTCCGTGGTCTGTCACCTCGAGAGTCTCGCCTGCCTTCACGCGCTCGAGGTAGACGCTCAGGTTCTGGCGAAGCTCGCGGATGCCCACGCGCGCCGGCTCCCTTCCCGTCTCGCCCATGTAGCACAAGGTAGCACAAATTGTCCGGTCCTGCGACGTTCACGCGCGCTTCCGGGACCCGCGGCCGGAACTTCCACGGCTACACTCGCCGCGATGGATCTCCACGTCATCGGGCCGCTCGCGACACCGGCCGAACGAGCAGCGGTCGACGCCATCCTGGGACCGGCCGAGTCCGGGTGGCGAGGCGGCGTCCGCGACACCGGCATCGATGGCCACGTCGCCCGCGGCGGTCATGCGGCGCGCTCACGACGCGACCTGCTGATCCCGGCCCTGCACGCGATCCAGTCGCGCATCGGCTGGATCAGCCAGCCGGCCCTCAATTACGTCTGCAAGCGTCTGACCGTGCCGCCGGCCGAAGCGTGGGGCGTCGCCACGTTCTATGCCCTGTTCGCGACGTCAGCCCGGCCGCCCGTGGTGGCTCACGTGTGCGACGACCTTGCCTGCCGGCTCGCCGGCTCGGACGACCTGTGCGCGGACCTCGAGCGGACGATGGGCCTGGCGGGCGTCCCCGACCACGACGGCGAGCGGACGTGGCTCCGATCGCCGTGTCTGGGGGTGTGCGAGCGGGCGCCGGCGGCGATGATCACGATCGCCGGGACCGTTCCGCAGGCAACGGTCGCCGCGCCCGTCGACGCAGCGGGGATCGCCGCCCGAATCGGGCCTGACGGCGGAGGCCGGACGGAGCATCGAGATCACCCGGTCCCCCAGGCCGGCCAGCCCGGACTACGGCTTCTCGCCCGGATCGGCGTCGTGGACCCGACGTCGCTCGACGCGTACCTGGCGAGCGGCGGATTCCGCGCCCTCGAGCGCGCTCGAGCGATCGGTCCGCAGCAGGTCATCGACGAGGTGACGGCGGCCAACCTCGTCGGACGCGGCGGCGCGGCCTTCCCGACCGGGCGCAAGTGGGCCGCGGTCGCTGCCCAGCCTGCCCTGCCGCACTACCTCGTGTGCAACGCCGACGAGTCGGAGCCTGGCACGTTCAAGGACCGCGTCCTGATGGAGGGCGATCCGTTCGCCGTCGTGGAGGCGATGGCGATCGAGGCATTCGCGGTCGGGGCGACGAAGGCGTATCTCTACATCCGCGGCGAGTACCCGCTGGCCGAGGCGCGGATTGCCGATGCGATCGCCCGGAGCCGCGACGCAGGCCTCCTCGGCGACCTCGACATCGAGCTCCGGCGCGGCGCCGGCGCATACATCTGCGGCGAGGAGACGGCGCTGTTCGAGTCGATCGAGGGCAAGCGCGGCGAGCCGCGCAACAAGCCGCCATTTCCGGTCGAGGTCGGGCTGTTCGGCAAACCGACCGCCGTGAACAACGTCGAGACGCTCGTCAACGTCCTCCAGATCGTGGGCATCGACGGCGGCGCTGCGGCGTATCGGGCGATCGGCACGGACGGCTCGACCGGCCCGAAGCTGTTCTGCGTGTCGGGCAACGTGACGAACGCCGGCGTGTACGAGGTCGAGTTCGGGGTGACGCTCGGCCAGCTGCTCGCGATGGCCGGCGGAGTGCCGGGCGGTCGCACGCTCAAGGCAGTCCTGCTCGGCGGAGCGGCAGGCGTGTTCGTCGGCCCGGAGGCGCTCGACACGCCCCTCACCTTCGAGGCGACGCGGGCGATCGGGGCGACCCTCGGCTCGGGCGTCGTGCTCGTCTTCGACGAGACCGCCGACATGGCCGGCGCCCTGACCCGGATCGCCAGGTTCTTCCGCGACGAGTCGTGTGGCCAGTGCGTCCCGTGCCGGGTGGGCACGGTCCGCCAGGAGGAGCTCCTCGCCCGGCTCGCGTCCGGAGCCGCCGCCGCACATGGCAGGCGCGACGACGAGCTGGCTCTCCTGCGCGAGCTCGGCCAGGTCATGCGCGACGCCTCGATCTGTGGTCTCGGCCAGACCGCAAGCTCGGCCATCGAGAGCGCCCTGCGCCGGCCCGAGATGGTGGCCCTGTGAGCGGCGACGGGCTGTCGATGGATCGAGACCCGGCCGGCGTCGCGAACGTCCCGCATGCCGGCGAGCCACCGGCGGCCCAGCCGCTGACCGACATCCTGCTCCGTCCCGCCGCCCGGCCCAGCCGGATCCCCCAGCCGCCGGCCCGGCCGGAGCCGGCCCTGGTCGAGATCACGATCGACGGCTCGCCGGTCAGCGTCCCGGCTGGCTCCACGATCCTCGAGGCCTGCCGCGCCGAGGGGATCGACACCCCGACCCTGTGCTATCTCGAGAACCTGACCCCGGTCAACGTGTGCCGCGTCTGCGTCGTCGAGGTCACCGGCTCGCGCGTGCTCGTGCCTGCCTGCTCGCGCAGGGTCGAGGCCGGCATGGAGGTCCAGACGGACTCCGACCGGGTGCGGCTCAGCCGCCGGATGGTCATGGAGCTACTGGGCTCATCGGTCGACCTGTCGACCGCCCCCGCCGCCGCCGGCTACATCGAGCGCTACGAGGCCGATCCCGAGCGGTACGGACCGCCGGCCCGGACGGCCGCGCCCGGCGAGCGCGACGCCCATGAGGCCGGCCACCACCACCCGCCGGCGACCGACGCCGCCGAGACGGTCCTCCAGCCGGTCAAGGTCGATAACGAGCTCTACATCCGCGACTACTCGAAATGCATCCTCTGCTACAAGTGCGTCGAGGCGTGCGGCGAGGATGCCCAGAACACGTTCGCGATCGCTGTCGCCGGGCGCGGCTTCGATGCTCGAATCTCGACCGAGTCGGCCGTTCCCCTGCCCGATTCGGCGTGCGTCTATTGCGGCAACTGCATCGGTGTCTGCCCGACCGGCGCCCTGATGTTCAAGTCCGAGTTCGAGATGCGTGGCGCCGGGACCTGGGACGAGAGTGCCCAGACGGTGACCGAGACGATCTGCCCGTACTGCGGCGTCGGCTGCGTGCTCGAGCTCCACGTCCAGGACAACACGATCGTGACCGTCACCTCCCCGCTCGACTCGTCGGTGACCGAGGGCCACCTCTGCGTGAAGGGCCGGTTCGGGTTCCAGTTCGTCCAGAACCGCGGTCCGCGTCAGGGCTGACGCCGCCGACGCGGGTCAATCGAGGGCGAGCAGGTCCCGGAGGTCGATCCGCTCGTCGTGGCTGTAGACGTTGAAGCCATCACCGCGGAGGAACCCGACGAGGGTCACTCCGAGCCGATCAGCGGCCTCGATCGCGAGGTCCGACGGGGCGGAGACGGCGGCGAGAATCGGGATCCCGGCGACCGCGGCCTTCTGGACGATCTCGAAGCTGACCCGCCCGCTGACCATGAGCAACCGGTCATGGAGCGGCAGCGCCTTCGCCAGGACCTGGGAGCCGATCACCTTGTCGAGCGCGTTGTGGCGGCCGACGTCCTCGCGCAATGCGACCAGCTCTCCGGCCGCGGTGAACAGGCCGGCCGCATGGAGCCCGCCCGTCTCGTCGAAGGCGCGCTGGGCGGCGCGCAGCATGTCGGGCAAGGCGAGGATCACGGCCCGCGAGACGACCGGGCCGTCCGGGAGCGGACCCGTCCGGACGGCGACCTCGTCGAGCGACGCCTTGCCACAGATTCCGCACGACGCCGTGGCGACGAAGTGGCGCTCGGCGATCCGCGACGCGTCGAAGGCCCGGGCGAGATGGACGACGATCCGATCGTCCGGCTGGCTCATCGTGGCCGGGTCGCCGGCTGTCGTGCGGAGCACCTCCGGACCGTCGATCAGCCCCTCGGTCCGGAGGAAGCCGATCGCCAGCTCGTCCTCGAAGCCCGGTGTCCGCATCGTGACCGCGACCGCGACCGGCTCCTGGCCCGGTCCGGCAGCCAGGATCTCGAGCGGCTCTTCGCCCACGACGCGGTCGGCCCGGAACTCCAGCGACTCGCCACGGACCGCCACGATCCGGGTCGTCGTGACGTGGCGCGTCGGCGAATCGGGCGTCGGCGAATCGGGCGTCGGCGAATCGGGCGTCTCGGCGGTCATCGAGCCAGTGTAGGTCGCGAGCGGCGATGATCCGCTCATGACCCGGCCCTCCGAGCTCGATGCGCGCGCGATCTCATTCCTGACCAGTGCCCGGACCGCGACCCTCGCGACGATGGCGCCGTCCGGCCGGCCCCGACTCGTTCCGATCTGCTTCATCGTCGGCGACGACGCGCCCGATGGCCGCCGGCGTCTCTACAGTCCCCTCGACGACAAGCCGAAGCAGAGCAACGATCCGCACGACCTCGCCCGCGTCCGCGACCTCCTGGTCCTGCCCGAGGCGACCCTTCTCGTGGACCGCTGGTCGGAGGACTGGGACAGGCTCGGCTGGATCCGGCTGGAGACCCGGGCGGCGCTGTTGGAGCCGGAGCCGCATGAGGCCGCCGAGCACGAGGCGGCGGTCGGAGCCCTCCGGGCGAAGTACCCGCAGTACGAGCGTCACCGTCTCGAGAGTCGACCGATTCTCCGGTTCACGGTCCTGCGCGTCGTGACGTGGGGCAACCTTGAACCCGAGCCCGGGCAGGACGACCCCGCCGGCGGGGTGGGTCGTCCGATCAGCGGTCGAGGAAGAGCGCCTCGGCGTGCGGGCGGAGGCAATGCGTCGAGCTCATCGCCTGGTGGTAACCGCCGGCATTGAGCAGCGCGACGATGTCGCCCTCGTCGACTGCCGTCATCGGGTAGTCCTCTGCGAACAGGTCACCCGCCTCGTTGATGTGGCCGGCGATCGTGACTCGCCGAGACCGGGGCGCGTCCGCCGCCCCGCACACGACCAGCTCCTGAGCGTACTTGTAGATGAAGTATGAGCAGTTGACGTTCCAACCGATGTCGAGCCCGACGAATTCCGTCCCGGCCCGCTCCTCGACGGTCACGACCTCGGCGAGGAGGATGGCCGTGTCCTTCGCGAGATAATCGCCGGGTTCGCACCCGACCGCGAGGTCGAGCCCGGCAACCTGGCGGGCGATCGCCGCGGCGTAGGCGTCGAGGTCCACGGCTTGCTCGTCGGCCCGGGCGGGGACGCCGAGACCGCCACCGACGTTCAGCTCGATGATCGGGTGGCCCTCGGCGATCAGGCGCCGGGTGACGGCCACGACCCGCTCGAGAGCCGCCTCGAACGACCCGAGGCCATCGCCCAGCCAGCCTGAGCCGGCATGGACGTGAACCGTGTCGATCGGGAGCCGATGTCGGGCGGCCGTCGCGACCGCCTCGTCGACCCGATCGGCGTAGATCCCGAACTTCGTCGGTCGCTCGCCGCTGTATGCCAACTTCTCGTTGTAGCCGGCGCCCGCTTCCGGATTGATCCGGAGCCCGATGGAGCGGCGCGGCAGACCGAGGGCGGTCAGCCGTCGGCCGAGCCGGTCAACCTGGCTGATCGCGTCGAGGTTGATGTGGACGGCGTGGCCAAGGAGGACGTCGAGGTCGCGGTCGGACAGGTTCGTGGCGGTCACGCTGATCTCGGCGGCAGTCCAGCCGCAGTCGAGGGCGCGGAGGACCTCACCGGGCGAGCACGCGTCGATGCCCACCAGGGGCCGGAGGACTGCGAGGACCTCGGGATCGGGGTTTGACTTCAGCGCGAAACGCACTCGATGGCGAAGGCCAGCCGCGTCAAGGGCGGCGATCAGCCGCTCGGCGTTGTCGCGGAATCTCCGGCGGTCATAGATGAACAGCGGCGTGCCGTGCTCGCGGGCGAGACCTTCGGCGTCGCGACCGGCGATCTCGAGACGGCCGGCCACCGCCGCCAGGCCCGGCCGCGACCACCAGGGGTGCCTCTCGTCCGGTCGCCGATCCGATCCGCCGACCGCGGGAGCGCCTGGATTCGCGGGGGCGGCGTCCAGCGTCACGCGCCGGCGACGGGCTGGCGCGCACGGCCGGAGCCGGGCGTCCAGCGGTTGGGACCCTCCTCGACCTCGGCCCCGACTTCCTCGAGCAGCCGCCGGGAAATCGCGGCGACCTCTTCGATGGCGGCCTCGAACGCGGCGCTGTTGCGCTGCGACGGCGTGCGGTACCCACTGACCTTGCGGACGAACTGGCGGGCGGCCGCCTCGATCTCTCCGGTCGTCGCCGGATCGTCCTGACGGCGAAGAACCTTGATGCTTCGGCACATGGCGATAGCGTAGCGCCGTCGCACTGGCACCGCCACGCCACCGGAGTGGCAGCCGGGCGCCCGCTGACGGGCAGCGAACTCAGCGAGCTACGGAAGCTTCCAGAGGAGCGGACCGGTGTAGCAATGGCCGAGGGCCAGGCACAGACCGCCCGTCAGGTCCCACTGGCGGCCCGCCACGTACGGGCCGCGGTCCACCACGGTTGTCGTGACCGTTCGACCGTTGGCCGGGTTGCGGAACGTGACCTTGGTGCCGCAGGGCAGCGTCCGATGGGCCACGCCTCGGAGCGATTCGGTCATCGCGAAGCCACAGGCGGTCCGCTTGCCGTAGAAGCCCGGTCCGTACCACGACACGTTGCCGTCGCGATGCCACTGCGGAATCGCGACCGTCTTGACGGGCGAGTCCGGCTGGATCTTCGCCGCATCGGGGCGGCCTGCTGCAGCCGGTCGCTCATTCGGGTCGAGCAGGACCGATGTATCGCTGAGCGCACCGGTCGATCGGTACGCGGGGTCAAGTGAAGGAATCGTCGCCGCTGTCCCGTCGATCGATGCTGCGTCCACTCCTCTGAAGAGGGTCGCATCGAGCGGTGCTGCAGGGCTGGGGCCCTGGGATCCCACGGATCCGGGGACGGCGGCCGCGGCGAGAATGGCGATGAGCGCCAAACCCGCGACGACTCTGGGGCGTCGCACGTCGAGCCGATAGTACCAGTCCGACCCCGGACCAGCCCCTTGCGACCGAGTGAGAAGCCTTGCGGGAGGCTGTCAGGCTTCGATGCCCTCGTGGGTGAATCTAGGGAGATACGGCGACTCCCGCACGATCGTTGCGTCCGCGCACATCGTTGCGGCGCGCGGGACACCTCCGACGTCGGGTCCCGTCGAGGATCCCGCGGCCTCTGCCGCCCTCAGCCCGCCGCCCGCCGCCCGCCGCCCGATATTCCGAGAAGGAATATTCGACACCAGGAGCGCGACCCTGCAGATGGTTGATGCGGTGAAGGCATAAAACGGAATCGGGCCGACCGATCTGATGCCCGTCCATTCCGGGCACGCATGAAACGCTGCGTTCTCTCCGAACCGGCTCCCAGATAGACCTCCTTGGCATAGCCGCACGGTCGCGAGCCGCAGATGCAGGTCGGATTGCGGCCGTGCGGCACGGGACCTGCCAGACTCGGGTGATGGCGACCCGTGAGCTCCTTCTCGAGCGCCCATTCGATCTTCGCCGGACCCTCGTCATCCACCTCCGTGGGACGGGCGATCCGACGATGCGGGTGGCACCGGGCCGCGTCGTCCGCGCGACACGCACGCCGGACGGCCCGGCCACCATCGAGCTCGTCCAGCACCGCGATCGGATCGCCATCGAGACGTGGGGCCCGGGTGCAGAGCGGCTCCTCGCCGCTGCCCCCGCCCTGCTCGGTCTCGACGACGACCGGTTCGGCTTCGAGCCTGGGCGTCATCGCCTCGTCGCCGATCTGGACCGCCACCATCCCGGCATCCGGATCGGCCGGACCGGGGCGGTCCTCGAAGCCCTGATCCCCGCGATCCTTGAGCAGAAGGTCACGGGAACCGAGGCCTGGCGTGGCCTGCGCGGCCTGATCCGGCAGTGGGGAGAGCCGGCGCCGGGACCCTTTGGCCTGCGCCTGCTGCCCCAGCCGGCCGCGATCGCCGCGATTCCCTACCACGCGTTCCATCCGCTCGGGATCGAACGGCGACGAGCCGATCTCGTCCGGCGGGTGGCCGACCGGGCGATCCGCTTCGAGGAGATTGCCGACCTGCCGCCCGATCAGGCAGCGGCGCGCCTGACCGCGTTGCCGGGGATCGGGCCATGGACGGCCGCGGAGGTCTCGCTCCGGGCACTCGGAGACGCCGACGCGGTCAGCG